>JAJXXL010000481.1:0-4192 GCA_021781115.1 Planctomycetota bacterium | reverse complement strand
CCCATTCGTCTTTTGTGAACTATGCTTGTCCGGATCGTCGCCCAGATGCCACAGACTGGATTTCGTGTGGGCAAGGAGAATGCCGCGTGCCGACCTGTTTGAGCAGTGACGTTTTTGTGCAACCGGCCGCTGGCGTTCCAGCCAAATTCCAGCGACTGATCGTGACGCCGAACATCCGGTTTTCGGAAATCATCTCGGCATTGTCAGTGGCTCTCGACATCACTCAAGGACACCCGCAGGGGCATTGCATTCGCACGGCGCTGATCGGCATGCGGCTAGCCGACGTCCTGCGTCTGCCGCCCCCGGATTGTTCGGCATTGTTTTACGCCTTGCTGCTTAAGGATCTCGGCTGCTCGAGCAATGCAGCCAAAATGGCGTACCTCTTTGGGGCCGACGATCACCTGGTGAAGCGGGCTGCCCGCATGATCGACTGGACGAATGCTGGCCAGTGCCTCAAACATTGCTGGAACAATTGCGTGCCCGAAGGTTCGCCGCTGGAAAAGCTGCTCAAAATCGCCGCGATCGTCAAGCAAGGCCCGGCAAGCAGCCGGGGCGTTATCAAAACCCGGTGCGAGCGCGGGGCAAATATCGCCCGCATGTTGCAATTACCCGAGGCTACGGCAACAGCCATTCTTGATCTCGACGAACACTGGAATGGCCGCGGCAACCCACACGGCCTGAAAGGCGAACGGATTTCGCTGCTCGGCCGCGTGTGCTGCCTGGCTCAAACCGTGGAAGTATTCTTTACGGCTTACGGTCTGGAGGCAGCGCTCGACGTTGCCTGCCAACGGCGCGGCGAATGGTTTGACCCTGATCTTGTCGACCTGTTGCTGACTCTTCGGCGTGAAAGCATATTCTGGGAACGCCTGCTGAGCGCCAACCTGTTTGCCGAAATCAGCCGGGTCGAGCCCGAAGGTGCAGTCTTGCTCGCCGACGACGACTGCCTGGACCGGGTCGCCGAAGCGTTTGCCCTCGTGGTCGACGCCAAATCGCCGTGGACCTACCAACACTCGACGCGCGTGGCGGAAATTGCCGTTGGCGTGGCCCGGCAATTCGGCTGCCCAGTCGACCTCGAACGCGATCTTCGCCGCACCGCCTTGTTGCATGACATCGGAAAACTCGGTGTCTCGAATCTGATCCTCGACAAGCGTGGCAAGCCGACCGACGTCGAATACGCCCAGATCCGCAAGCACCCTGAATACTCGCAGCGGATTCTCGAACAGGTTGCCGCGTTTGGCACGCTTGCTGAAGTGGCCGGCGCGCACCATGAACGGCTCGACGGGCGCGGTTATCACCGCGGTGTTTCTGCCGGGGAAATCCCGTGGGTTACTCGGGTCTTGACCGTGGCCGACGTATGCGAAGCGATGTCGGCGGCGCGACCCTACCGCGACGCCATGCCTTGGGATCAGATCCGCCAAATCCTGGCCAACGACGCCGGTCGCGGTGTCGACCCCGATTGCCTGCACGCCCTTGAACGCTGGCAGGATCGCCACGAGCTGGCCTCGCGTCTCGAAGCCCAACTGAGTGAGGTCGATCGGCTGCTGTCCGAATTGTAATCCCGCGCGCCAGCGGGATGCCCGTTGTCGGAGCACGGTGTCTGTCAATTCACCCGCGTGACGTCGCCAATGTTCGCAGCCGAATAGCCGGGCAGGGCGGCGAGTTGCTCGCGGTATTGTGGAGAGCGTAAAGCACCAAGTAGCGCCTGGATTCGCGGGTCAGCCTCGGTCGCGGCGGCAAAGCAGAGGTCGTAGGCTTCTTCACGGATGCTGAGAAACCGCAACCCCGCCTCGGCGCACGCCAATTGCAGGCACACGCCCACATCGGCCCATCCGCTGCGCACCGCTTCGGCCACTCCGCGATGGTCGCGGGCGATCATCCGGGGCGGGCGACGTCCGCCCCGAAGCTCGTCCAGACATTGCCGCGCGCCCGAGCCAGTTTCACGCCCGACCCACGTCAGGCGCGACCGCAACGCCCCGCCGACGGTTTTGACGCCCAACCCTGGGGCGAGCGCCAAGCCCTCTTGCCAGCTCGCGACGCGAACGACGCAAAAGCCGGGGCCGACACAGGCTCTCACAGCCTGGGCGTTTCCCAGACGATCGCTCGTCGCCGCCAGATGCACGCCCGCCACGTGCACCAACCCTTGGGCCACCAGTTCGAGCGCCTGGCGGCTGGAGCGGGGGAGGACAATCATGCGCAAGCCGCTGGCCTGCTGATACGCGCGGGCCAGCAGGCCGGCCGCCGGGTCGCACGTTGCCACGACCAGCGTGTTTTCGGGTGCGACAGCAGGGCGGGTTGAGACCGTCTTGCCCTGAACAACGCCATCGTGGGCCACTGTTCCTGTAAGCGTATGTTCAACCGGGTACAGCAACGTACGGTTTTGCACGACGGCCCGCCAGCAGGGGGCCGGTTCGTGCGGCGCGGGCCAGGCCCACTCGGGTTCGGAGGTCGCCGAGCCCACCCCAAACAGGTCTTCCACTGAACAGCCGAGCGCGCGGGCCAGCCCCAGCGCGGCCGTGACAGACGGGGTCAGGCGGGTGATTTCAATGGCGCTGACCGCCGCGCGCGAAATACCCGCTCGCTGCGCCAACTCGACCTGCGACCAGCCCCGCGCCCGCCGCCGAACCTGAACACGATTCGATATTTGACAGTGTGACATGATCGTGTCACTATACGATATGATGATATCATTGTCGACCTCGCCCCCCGGTACCCCGCCAGCGCCGCGCGTCGTGCTCGTCTCCCATGAAAGCACCCGATGACCTGTTCTCCTGGCAAGCAACCAAGCTCTCAAATCGAATTGACGCCGCAGAGCACGAATATCCGTCCGGCGCGAGCGCCGGCGGCACACGTTCGGCAATGCCGCGGTTTTACCCTGATCGAACTGCTTGTCGTCATCGCCGTAATTGCCGTGCTCGTGGCGCTGTTGCTGCCGGCGGTGCAGCAGGCCCGCGAAGCGGCCCGCCGCACCCAATGCAAAAACAATCTGAAGCAAATCGGGTTGGCCATGCAGAATTACCACGATGTGGCCGGCGTGTTTCCGCCGGGGCGGATCGTCAACTGGGTTAGCGGGCAAGGCCATTGCTTTGGCGCGTACGCCCACCTGTTGCCCTACTTTGACCAGGCGCAGCTCTTCAACCAGATCAATTTCGCCGCTAACCCCGACGACACAGCCGGGCCCGACGCGGCGATTTTGAATCAGGAACTGCCCATGCTGCTGTGCCCCAGCGATCTGTACGTCATCATGCAGGTCGGCTGCGCCGTGCACAATTACCCGATGAATACTGGAACAACACTGGCCGTTTCGCAACGAAATGCAACCGGAATGCCGATCACGGGAATTTTTTACGAGAACTCCAGCGTGCGGCTGGCCGACATTACTGATGGCTCATCGCAGACAGTTTGTTTCAGCGAAACGGTCAAGTCGGACCCTACCGGCCCGACCACCTGGGACGGTGTCAGCCCCACCAATGGCTTCGTGCTGACACGTGGCAACGACAACGCCGGCAATGGTCCGCCCCTGATCAACTACCCCGGCGATTGCAGTGGTGCCGGCCTTGTTTTGCAACAGACACGCGGCAGTAAATGGCTGTACGGGGCGCCGGGGCATTCGATGTATAACCATATTCGCGGCCCAAACGACCGGCAGATCGACTGCCGGGGCGGCAACCCGCACAGCCCCGGTACCATTCCGCTGTGGCAGGCGCTGTCGCACAACATCGCGGCTCACAGCCGACACACCGGTGGTGTCCAGACGCTGTTTTGCGATGCCCACGTGCAGTTCGTCAGCGAGAATATCAACGTCACTACCTGGCAGGCGCTCGGCAGCCGCAACCTGGGAGAAGTCATCTCGGCGTTTTGACGCTGCAGATTGCCCGGCGCAACCGTTTATCGAACGCGGGCCGGGCCGCGACTGCGACTTGCGCTATTTTTGGGGCCCAGTTATCTCAACAGGGGTTCAAGCTGATATTATGGCGACGGTCAATCGCCGTTCCCGGCGTTTCATTCGCCCACGCAGCGCCTCTTTCCCCCCAGGAACCTCATGAGGTCGACAATTCCATCGATGACCGTAATTCTACTGTTTCGTTAAGTTCGCAGCTGGTTCTTCAATTTTGGCAAGATGTTATGCGTGCGATGGTGATAAAGTCGTGCGAGCTCGTTCCGGCGTAGCCATCGCGTGGCGCAACGACAAAGC
>JAJXXL010000050.1 GCA_021781115.1 Planctomycetota bacterium | reverse complement strand
GCGAGTGGCAATGCCGCACCCATCGGCTGGTGCGCCACGGTTTTTGCACATGCGGCGCCAACGCCCGCCGGGGTGGCGCCGGGGCAGGCCTGCATGGCTGACAATGGGGCAGGCGGGCATTTTCTGGCGACCTACGGCAGCGCGATTGCATCAGCCGACCTGTTTGGTGTGCGTGTGTGCTGAGCGCGGCTCGACGGCAGCCGGTGGCGTTTTGACCTGGTCTGCCGCGCGTGTACCCCCAAACGCTTGCCCCGCGTGGCGTTCGGGCGCTCTGTGTTCTTCCGACCTGGCCGTGAGGCATCGGATGCGCTGCAAGTGGAGACTGCGTGATGAACCGCCCCCTGACAATGAACCGCTGGACAACCCGCCCGTTCCTGTTTCGCATGACGATCGCGACGGCCGTCAGCCTGGCTGCCGTGGTCGCCTACCAGAACCTGCCCCGTCAAGTCGGTCACGCGCCAGCCCCCGATGCCGGAGCGGCCCATGAATCCGCCAGCGAGCCACCGGGCGATGCCGTCACAACGCGCATCGAATTGCTGCCAGAGAAATTCGAAACGGCGCACATTCATTGCACGCCCGTGACGCGTCAGCCGTTGCGACAGATGCGCACGGTTCCGGGCAAGGTGGGGTACCGCAGCGTGCGGCGCGTCGACCTGAAAGCGCCGGTGGATGCGATCGTGCGGGAGGTGCTGACCAAGCCGGGCGCGGCGGTGCACCCCGGTGCGCGGCTGGCCATGCTCGACAGTCCGGAAATCGGCATGGCGCGGGCAGAAGTCGAGCGCAGCCGGGTCGATCTGACCGTCGCCCAGCGGGCCGATGACTGGGCCCAAAAAATCCTGAAGAACCTGCAAGACCTGCTGAAGCTGCTCGACGACAAGCCTCCGGTTCAAGAGGTCGAGCGCGTGTTTGACAGCAAGACTTTGGGCACGCATTGGCAACAGGTGCTCGGCGCCTATTCGAAGTACATTCTGGCCGAAAAGCTGTGGGAGGCGATTCAGGCGCCGGCCGAACGGGGGTCGGTCAGCGAGCAGTTGCTCACCACGCGCGAAACGAACCGCGAAGTGACCCAGGCTGAATTTCGGGGGGCCTGTGAACAATCGCGGTTCGATGCCCTGCAGCAGAGCGAAAAAGCCCATTCGGCCATGTTGTACGCGGCCCGCATGTTTGATGTCAGCCGGCAACGACTGAAAATGCAGCTCGGGGCGTTTTCGGAATTGGTTGAACTGCCCGATGCGACGACAACCGAAAGCGAGAGCCTGACGCGGTTTTACGTGATTGCCCCGTTCGAGGGCACGGTCGAACAGCGGCTGGCGGCGAACACGCAGCGCGTACTGGCGGGAACGCTGCTGTTCGTGGTGGCCGACACGACCGTGCTGGAGGTCTATGCCGACATTCGCGAACGTGACTGGCAGGCCCTGACGCTCCAGGAAGGCCAGCCGGTAACAGTGCAGATTCCATTCTTGAAAAACCGCGAGTTCACGGCGATCGTCGATTATGTCGGGCGCTCGGTGCTGGCCGAAACGCAGGCGGTGCCGCTGATCGCCACGATTGAAAACAAGCAAGGCTGGTTGCGCCCGGGCATGTTCGCGTGGGTGTCGTTGCCCGCTGAGGAAACAACCGAATCGCTCGTGGTGCCGCCGAGTGCCCTCATGACCCACGAGGGCCAGAAGTTCGTGTTTGTCGCCGACGGCCCGCGCGCGTTTCGCCGCGTCGACGTCACGACCGGCGTTGAAACCCGCCAATGGGTCGCCATTACCTCGGGGTTGCAGGCCGAGCAACAGGTGGTCGACGCCGGGGCGTTCGCGCTCAAGTCTGAACTGTTGCTGCCGGCCGAGGAGGAATGATGCTTACGGCCCTCATCAAACTATCGCTCGAAAACCGGTTTTTCGTACTCGTGCTGACGCTGCTGATGGCGGCCGGCGGTACGTACGCCGCGCTGCGGCTGCCGATCGACGCCGTGCCCGACATGACGAACGTGCAGGTAACGGTCATCACGCAGGCCGGCGCGCTGTCGCCGCTGGAAGTCGAACGGTACGTCACCTACCCGGTGGAATGGACGATGTCGGGCCTGCCCCGGCTGCAGCAATTGCGAAGCATTTCACAATTCGGGTTGTCGGTGGTGACGATCGTATTCGACGAAGGCACCGATATTTACTGGGCCCGCAACCTGGTCAACCAGCGGTTGATTACGGCCCAGGCGCAAATTCCGCCCGGCTACGGCGTGCCCGAACTCGGCCCGCTGGCCACCGCGCTGGGCGAGGTGCTGCAATTCGAGGTGCGCAGCGCCACCCAAACCCCCATGCAGCTCAGGTCGTTGCTCGACTGGCATATTTCGCCGCAATTGCGCAGCGTGCACGGAGTCACCGAGGTCAACCCGCACGGCGGGTTTTTCAAAAGCTTCGAGGTGCGGCTGAACCCCGACCGGCTGGCCAATTTCGGCGTCTCGCTGGCCGAAGTCTTCGATTCGCTCGAAAAAAACAACCTCACGTCGGGTGGTGGGTACGTCGTGCATTATGACGAACGCCGGTTCATTCGCGGGCAGGCGCTGCTGTCTGACCTGGCGGCGATTGAACAGGTCGTCATTCGCCGCCAGCCGAGCGGCGCCCCGTTGCTCGTCCGCGATCTGGGCGAAGTCGTCGTGGCGCCGCTGACCCGCCAGGGCGCCGTCACCCGCGATGGCCGGGGCGAAGCCGTCACCGGGCTGGTGATGATGCTGTATGGCGAAAACTCGCGCAAAGTGGTCGAGGCGGTCAAACGGCGGCTCGACGAAATTCGCGAGACGTTGCCGGCGGGAGTCACGCTCGAAATCATTTATGACCGGGCGGCGCTCATCGAACGTACGCTGCATACCGTGCTGACGAACCTGGTCGAGGGCGGCTCGCTCGTGATTGTCATCCTGCTCGTTATGCTGGGCAGCGTGCGCGCGGGCATCGTCGTGGCCCTGGCGATTCCGCTGTCAATGCTGTTCGCGGCGAACCTGATGGCCGCGACGGGGGTGACGGCCAGCCTCATGAGCCTGGGGGCGATCGACTTCGGCCTGATTGTCGACAGCTCGGTGATCATGATCGAAAACTGCATCCGCCGCCTGGCCCATGATCAGGGCAAGACCGGGCACAGCGAGCTGATACTCGAAGCGGCGGTCGAAGTCCGCAAGCCGACGATGTTCGGCGAAATGATTATCGCCATTGTGTACCTGCCCATTCTGGCGCTTGAAGGCACCGAGGGCAAACTGTTTCGCCCCATGGCAGAAACCGTGTTGTTTGCGCTGGGGGGGTCGCTGGTATTGTCGCTGACGCTGATGCCGGTGCTGGCGGCGATGGCCCTGCCCCGCAACATGCGCGAGCAGGAGGTCTGGCTGTTGCGGGGGGTCAAATGGCTCTACGCCCCGATCCTGGCGCAGGTTCTCAGGTTTCGCCGGCTGACGGTGCTCGCCGCGTGCACACTGTTCGCCGCGAGCATTCCCGTGGGGTGGTGGCTGGGGGGCGAATTCATGCCGCACCTCGAGGAGGGCGACATTCTGATCGAAGCGGTGCGGCTGCCGACGGCAACGCTGGAAGGAGCCGAAGCCACATCGACGCAGATCGAAAAGCTGCTGCTGGGGTTTCCTGAAGTCAAAACGGTGTTTTGCAAAACGGGCCGCCCTGAAATTGCCACCGACGTCATGGGCGTTCACCAGACCGATGTCTGGACAATCTTGAAACCCGAATCGGAATGGCCCGTGGGAAAAAGCCGCGAAGACCTGGGCAAGGAAATGACCGACCTGCTCACCCAGCGCGTGCCCGGCGTGGCGTTTGGCGCTTCGATGCCCATTAAAATGCGGGTCGATGAACTGGTGGCCGGGGTCAAAGCCGACGTGGCCGTCCTGCTGTATGGCGACGACATGGAGATCCTGTCGCGCAAGGGAAAGGAAATTGAGCGTGTGCTGAAGACGATTCGCGGTTCCGACAGCGTCAAGGCGAACTACCAGGCGAACCTGGCCACGTTGCGGGTGCAGGTCAAACCTGAACGCCTGGCCCGCTACGGAATCGACGCCGAAAAAGTGATGGACGCCGTGGCCACCATCGGCGGCCGCCGCTCGGGCCTCGTGTTCGAGGGCCGCGCCCGGTACCCGATCATCGTGCGCTTGCCGCAAATGTGGCGCGAGCACTTCGAACTGCTCGAGCAGATTCCGGTGGCCGAAGCGCAGGGCCAGCAGATTCCCCTGGGCGAACTGGCCGACCTGGTTCTCGAAGAATCGCCCCCCAACATTGACCACGAGGCCACCCGCCGCCGTACCTTCATCCAGGCCAATGTCATTGGCCGCGACGTGGTCAGCTTCGTGCAGGAAGCCCGTGCGGCGATCAAGCGCGAAGTGCAACTGGGCCCCGGCTACACGCTCGAATGGGGCGGCGACTTCGAGCATTTGCAAACCGCCAGCCTGCGCCTGGCGTGGATCACCCCCGTAGCGCTGCTGCTCATCTTCCTGCTGCTGCATGCGTCGGTGCAGTCGGTGCGGCTGGCGCTGCTGATCTTTCTGGCCGTGCCGATTGCCGCGTCAGGCGGGGTGTTTGCCCTGGCCCTGCGCGGCATGCCCTTCAGCATTTCGGCCGGCGTGGGGTTCATTGCCCTGTTTGGTGTCGCGGTACTGAATGGCCTCGTGTGGGTCAGCGGAGCCGAACATTTACGGGCCGCGGGCAGCGAGCCGAAGGCCGCCGCGGCCGAAACCGCCATGATCCGCCTGCGTCCCGTGCTGATGACGGCCACCGTCGCCAGCTTCGGCTTCTTGCCCATGGCCGTGTCGCACTCGGCCGGGGCGGAAATCCAGCGCCCGCTGGCCACCGTGGTCATCGGGGGCATCATTACGGCAACGCTCTTGACGACTCTGGTGCTGCCGGCCATTTATCCGTGGTTCTGCCCCGCGACGCGACGCGACGATCTGCCGGCGTGAATGCCCGATTGCCGGAATGAACCCCAGGCTGGTGATGCGCAAAATGAAGCGCCTGTGGTTGACGGCAGGCGTTGGACCGGATGATGCGATCTCCGGGGGGCGATCGACAGACAATGTCCACGCCGGCCCCCGGGCCAATTCCTTGACCACTGCGGGTTTTCGGCCTATGGTTAAGATGTCGCGATGTCGAAACCCCGTCAGCGGGGTTCGGGCGCGGTTTTGGCGGTCATTCCCTTCATGAGCAACGGGCCGCAGCATGCGTTCTGCCACCTCATTATTCCGCGAGGAAACGGGAACAACTTCGGTCGAATATGCGATCATGCTGGCGTTCATGCTGCTGGCAATGTTTGCCGGCATCGCCACGTTTGGCCGCACCATGCTGGCCACATGGAATACGAATAATTCCACCGTGTCGGCGGCGGCAGGCGGCTGATTCCTGCACCGCCCGCATTCGGCAAACCTATTCCCATGCTTGACTGCTACATTGCCTTGGGCGGCAATCTGGGCGAAGTGGCTGCAACGTTCGACCTCGCGTTGAACCAGTTGGAATGCGCGCCGGGCGTGCAGGTCGCGTTGTGCAGCCGCGTGCATTCGACAGCGCCTGTCGGAAACGCCGCCGGCCCCACGTTCATGAACGCCGCCGCGCGGCTGGTGACCGGTCTGCCCCCCCTGGCGGTGCTCGACCTGTTGCAAGCGGTCGAAGCGAATTGCGGGCGCACGCGCGACACGCATTGGGGGCCGCGAACGCTCGACCTCGACGTGCTGTTCTACGGCAGAGAAATTCTCGAATCGGCGCGGCTCGTCGTGCCCCACCCTGCCTGCTGGTACCGCCGGTTCGTGCTCGACCCCCTGGTCGAAATCGCGGCGGATTTCAGGCACCCGGTCAAGCAACTGACGGTGGGCGAGTTGCATGCACGGTTGCTTGAACGGCCGTTGCATGTTTCGCTGGCCGGGGGATCGGCTGAACTTCGCCGCCAATGGATCGAATCGCTCGAGCGTGAATTCGGCGACGTCCTGTTTTCGACCTGGGAAGCCGCACAGGCGCTGCCCCGCGAACCAACGCTTGTCGCCTGGCTGGGCGGTACTGCCGTCACCCCGCGCGACGCGCACAACCAGTTTTTGCAGTTGCCTCCGGTATCGCGGGTCGATGCCACCGGGGCCGCGGCGCCATTTGAATTCCTACGACAGTTGACGCAGTCAATTCGCGGGTAACCGGCCACGTTGCCCTGCCGCGGGCGACGCCGTTCCATTCATTTGAGTGCGCGCTCGAGCGCTGCCTCCAGCGGTTCGGCCGACGCCGTGTTCCAGCAGATGTTGCCGTCGCGGCCGATGACCCACACGGCAGGTATGTAGTGGTTGTTGAACACGCTTAACGTCTTGATGGCGCCATAACCGTTCGGCCAGGTGACGCCCGCCTGCTTCAGGAACTGTTCGCTGTTGTACTTCGCGTCTTCGCCCTCCTGCGTCAGGCCGATGAACACCACCCCCCGGTCCTTGAACTGATCGTGAACTTTAACCAGGTGCGTCGCCTCGCGGCGGCAGGGGCCGCACCAGAACGCCCAAGCATCGACCACAACAACCTTGCCGGCCAGGTCGGCCGCCACCGGCGGTTTGCCGTTCAACCACCCTTCGGCCTCAATGACAGGGGCCTTCGACCCTGGCCCCAGCCCCTGCCCCCCACCCATGGCGCCGTCGCAACCGGCCATCGACAGGCACAGGCCGGCAATCGCGGCCGACACGCCGAACCGCCGCACGGCGCGCCCGGCAAAACGGCCGCGCTCGATGCCCTGGGCCACGGGTTCTGAGTGGTGGCTGAGTGACTGGCGCATGAAATCGGCGTCCTGTACTGGCTTGGAAGAGTATTGACGGCTCACGACAAATCATACAGCGGGGCGAATTTTTGGCGCAAATGGTTCATCAGCGGGCCGTGTGACAGCGGCGCGCCAGTGACAATCTCCACCAGCCGCCCCGCCGGAAATTGCTTCCCGCGGCGGTGAATGTTTTCGGTCAGCCAGGTTCTGAGAGGCGTAAATTCGCCTCGGGCGAATTGCGCATCGAGGTCACCAAGTTGTTGGCGGGCCGTCGCAAAAAACTGGGCCGCATACATATTACCCAGCGTATAGGTGGGAAAATAGCCGATTCCGCCGAAGCTCCAGTGAATATCTTGCAGACAACCGTGGGCCGCGTCGGGCGGCGTCATGCCAAAATCGCGATGAAACGCGGCATTCCATGCGGCGGGCACGTCGGCCGGTTTCAGGTCGCCGGAAATCAGGGGCCGTTCGAGTTCAAACCGCAGCAGGATGTGCAGGTTGTAGGTCGCTTCATCGGCTTCGACACGAATGAATGAGGGCCGTACTTCATTGATCGCCCGATGGAAATCGGCGGCGATCACGTTTTTGAGCGCCGCGGGAAAGGCGGCCTGCGCCAGCGGATAGAAATGCCGCCAGAACGCTGCGCTGCGGCCAACGAAATTCTCCCACATGCGCGATTGCGATTCGTGAATTCCCAGCGACACCGCCGAGCCCATCGGCAACCCGTACGCCGCAGCGTCGAGCCCCTGGTCGTAAATGCCGTGCCCGGCCTCGTGCAGCGTCCCAAAAAAAGCGCCGGGAAAATGCCGCGCGTTATACCGCGTGGTCAGCCGCGTGTCGCCGGGGCCGATGTCGCTGCAAAACGGGTGCGCCGCTTCATCCAGCCGCCCGGCCTCGAAGTTGAACCCGATTTTGCGGGCCGCCGCTGTGGCGAACGCACGCTGAGCGTCAATGGGGTAATCGCGCTCCAGCAACGTGCGGTCGGGCTGCCGCGGCGAGTCTTGAATTGCAGCAATCAGGGGCACAAGCTCGGCCCGCAACGGTGAAAAGAGCCGTTCCAATGCGTCCGATGTCATGCCTGGCTCAAAGTGATCGAGCAGGGCATCGTACAACACGCCGCCCGTGAACAGCGCCTGGGCTTCTTCGCGTTTGAGGGCCACGATCTGTTCGAGCCACGGCAGGAACGCCGCAAAGTCTGACTGCTTGCGGGCGTCGATCCAGGCTTGCTGGGCCAGGGTTTCCAGGCGCGACAGCTCCTCGACCAGTCGCCGGGGCCGTTTGATTTCGCGGTCGTATTCGCGGCGGGCTTCGCGCACCGTGACGGCCAGCGGCGAATCGGGGTCGTGCGCCGGAACCGCCGCTTCGAGCAGGTCGAGCAAGTCGCCCACCCGCGGGGCGGTTGCCCAGTCATGGGCCAGGCCGGCCAGCAATGCCGCCTGATTGGCGCGATGCTCGGCGCCCGCCGGGGGCATGCAGGTTTGTTCGTCCCAACTGAGCAGATTGCCACACGAACTGAGCAGGGCCGTGTTTCGCAACAAGGCATTCAATTCGGCGCAGGCCTGTTCGGCGGTAATGGGCATCGTACAGACCCTATGTCGCGGGCAGGTGAAAAAAGTAATACCGTGCGAATTGCGCTCAATCCACAATCAGCCGCCTCGGCGCCATTGCCCGGCTGAAATTGCAGGAGTTCGGCCCTGGCTTGCAGACGGAGCGCGGGCAAGGCGCTGGCCGCCTCCCGCAGTGTGTCTATTATGTGCACCGGCCCCTCATCGTGGAAGCCGTGGCGGGCGCGTTCGCTGAAATTTTCATTTCGGAAATGGCGGCGCAGACGTCGCGTCGCGGCTCGAGCCGGCCCAGCGCTCGGCGAGCAGCGTATCAATGAACAGTTGCGAGGCGTGGTACAGCAGCATCGGGAACATGGCAAACGGATGTTCGGCGGCGAACATGCTCGCCACGAGCAAACCGGTCGGCAAGGTCTTCTGGCTGCCGGAAAATGCCACCGGAATCGAATCGGCCCGGCTGAACTTCAACCCGCGGGCCATGAGCCACCCTACGGCCAGGGCGGCCACATGCAGCCCCACGCAACTGGTCCAGGCGATGCCGACCGCAGCCAACGTCACTTGCGGGCCAGCGTCGCTGGCGACGCCGACATTCGCGTGGTC
>JAJXXL010000260.1 GCA_021781115.1 Planctomycetota bacterium | reverse complement strand
GTCGCTCGCCGCCGTTTCGGCCAATTCCAACGGGCGCCAGGCTTGCTCGGCCCAATGGGCGTAAGTCGGGCCACGCCAAAACCAGCGGCGGCCCACGGTCAGGTTCAATCGCGCATGCCGAAAGCGCCCGCGGTTCAGCAGGCGAATGGCGTGCACGGCAGGAACGGCAACAAAGCCTTGCGGCTCGACCTGATCGAGACAACGAAAAACCGCCCGTCCCCCCATGCCGGGGTCGATCAAAACGACGACGGCTCCGACTTTGAACAGCGCGTAGGTGCTGGCGATGAATTCGATGCCGGGCCGAACCAGCAGCGCGATGCGCATACCGGGCGCTACGCCCATGCCACGCAACCCGTGCGCGATGATGTCGCTTTCGCGGTCGAGTTGCTGAAACGTCCATTCGTGGTATTTCCGCTGCCCCGACGCGTCGCGCCCTGCCGGCACCACGACCGCCGCCGCCTGCGGATACCGGGCGGCGGTGCGGGTCAGCGTGGCGGCGATATTCAGTGAATGGACTGTCACGCCGCGCCCGCCTCGCGAATCAGAATTTCTCCTTTGCCCAGTTCAAGAACATCGCCGCTGAACCGTTGGCAAGCCGCGGCCAGTTCGGCGTCTTGAACGGCAAAGCCGCCCTGGCGAAGGTGGTTCAGGTACATTCGCAGGAAGTCGGGGCGCCAGGTGCACGCCGGCCTGAACGTGGGCAACAGCGCCGGCGGAGGGGCGTCGCCCAAGAGGGCGATCGTCCCCCGCTTCATCCCGGCCCCCGGCCGAACGCCGACCGCCCCAAACAAAAGCAGTGTTCCGGCCCGCATGTTGAAGCCGGCGGCGTTGCCGGTTGTTCCGCGCACGGCAATCAGGCCGCGGCGCATCGTGTGCCCCAACTCGTCGCCCGAGTTGCCATCGATGAACAGTTCGCCGCCCGTCATTCCCACGCGGCCCCCGCGATAAACCGCCCCGGCAAAATGGCCCGTATTGCCGTGCACATGAATTCGCCCGCCGTGCATTTCGGCGCCTGCCCAATCTCCAGCGTTGCCCGAAACTGTCACGGTTCCCCCGCGCATTTCAGCGCCCAGGTGCATGCCGGCGCTACCTTCGACGCGTACGCGGCCCGCCGTCAGGCCGGTGGCAATTCGTTTGACGTGCGAACAGTCGCCGTCCCAGACGATTTCCTGGTCATCGGCAGCCGACCCTGAAACGTCGAAAAACTCCGCCAATGGAACCGGTTGATTTCCATACTGCACGGGCGTTGCCGCGATTTGCGCGGGCGACTGCCCGCGCACGACTTCGACGCGCACGGCATCGACTTCCAGCGGAATTGTCGTGACCTGTCTCAACCGCAACACAACGGGCATAGCGGGGCAATCTGGCAATCGGGTTTCATTTCCGGCGCTGGATCTCAAACAACGCTCGCGGCAGCACTGCTCGGCGCATACGCCAAGGCCGTCCGTCGCGAGATTTCCTCACAGGCGGACGGTTACGGTTATGGATCAGTTTACAACCTGCAAATCGTTTGTCATCTGAACTGGTCAGGCCTTGCGCCCCACATCGAAAACATTCGCGTTCGATCGCCAGAGGCACAAGGGGGCGCGATTACCGGCGGCCGCTTTTTAGAATGACGTTGGAAATGTGCACTTTTTGCAACATACCCATATTGCCCATAGTCACTATAGCTGTATAATTGATTTATGTTAACAAATGAGTCACAGAGCTAATTGTCGTTAACCTCCGTAGAAGTCGGCTTCAACAAACGGCGATTTTGGAGTGCCTGCAGGCTTTGACGGCGTTCGACGTGCCCATTGATGACGTCCAATCGGATTGCTCTCAAGGGTGGACGAGTCCCAAAGGTTACCACTTTCGGCGTGCGTGACGAACATACGCCCCCCGTGGCAAATCGAGAACCGCGTACCATGCCTGATCACGCCCTGATTTTCAGCCACGACGAACTTCTGTGCGAGGAGCTTCGGCAATTTCTGCAAGAAGAGCTCCACCTGGAATGTCACGTCGCGCAAAACGAGGGCGACCTGCCGAGCGAGCTCACCGCTCAAAGAGCGGTTTTCCTTGATCTCCGTCATCCGGAAGCTGAGGGGTTGGCACCACGGGTGTTGCGGGACCTCGAGCATGCAAACGGCCATCATCCGTGCGTATTTTCCATTTCTGAACGAGGGTTTCGCCGCGAATGGGCCGACTTGGCAGCCCGCGTCGTGACCACCCGCCTGGAAATTCCCGTCGAATGGCGAAAGATTCGAGCATTTCTCCGCAATGGCCATGCGACGAACGGTAAAAACGGTGCATCTGGCGCGGCCGGCAACGGGACGGTGCGGGTCGTGCAATCAAACGCGCTGCGATTTTCGACACGTACACCCGCCCTGTTTCCGGTGCTGGATCAGTTGGAACGGCTTTCTGCGCATGATGTCACGCTGCTGCTCATCGGCGAAACCGGCACCGGCAAAACGACTTTGGCGCAATTACTGCACCAATTGTCATTGCGTGCAGAGGGCCCATTTATGACCGTGGCCTGCGGTGCCTTGCCGCCCGACCTGATCGAAAGCGAGTTGTTTGGCCATGTCCGCGGTGCCTTTACGGGGGCTGATCGGGCAAAAATCGGACGGTTTGAAGCGGCGGCCCGTGGAACCTTGCTGCTCGATGAAATCGACGTACTCAGCCCCAAGGAACAGGCCAAACTGCTGCGCGTGATCGAAACCGGCGAGTTCGAGCCGGTGGGTTCAACCGAAACCCGCGTCTCGCAAGCCCGGCTGATTGTCGCGTCGAACGTCGATCTGAAATCGCTCACGGAAAAGAACCTGTTTCGCTCCGACTTGTACTATCGCCTGAATATGCTGGAGTTTTACCTGCCGCCCTTGCGCGAGCGGCTGGGCGACATTGTTCCCATGGCGCTCGAATTCGTTGATGATTGCTGCCATCAGCACCAGGTGGAAATTGATTACATTGAGGGCGGTTTTCTCGACGCGCTGACGGCATACGACTGGCCGGGCAACATTCGAGAACTCAAAAACCATGTGCGGCGGGCGGTCTTGTTCGCACGCAATCGACGGCTGACGGCTGACGACCTGGCGGTCAAAGTCGCCCGCCGGGCGACTGATCGTACGGCAGAGGTTGTTGAACCCGCACCGGCGCCGCTGGCCGCCACGCTCGCTGATCAGGTGGCGATCAGCGAACGCGAAATTCTCGAGGCCGCGTTGCGGGCGCACGATTACAAGCGAACTGCCGCTGCGCGAACCCTGGGAATCAGCCGGGTCGGGTTGTACAAAAAGATGCGTAAACACGGCATGCTCAAATCAAACGGAACCACAATGAATGGCAATGGTTCCGGCGCGGCGACTGACGCCGACACTCCCCATTCGCCCTCACAGGAAACCGCCGGTTGAATCGCTCTGCCCTGCGGGACCGCCGCCCGCCGGGCCGAAGAATAATGCTGGCATGGTTGCTTCTCAACACGCGGCGGACCGTACGATTGCCCGTATTGCTGACGGAACTTCTTCAGCAAATGGATGTTGCGCAATAACTGCGCCGAACGGCCCGCGCGGCTTTCCCTGGCGCAGGGTGGGCGTGGGCTTGGCCTTGGCCGCTCCGGTTGCCGGGGCAATGGCATTTCCACCGGGTGTAATCCACACCGTATGCGACCGTCTCGCCGGTCCCGCGTTACTTGCGATTTGCAACTTGACGTGCTGTGGGACCGGCGGACGGATCGTACACCGCCTGCTTGCCAACGACCGTTTTCACCCGATCGAGCGGCTCGGGCTGGCCTTTGTCACCGGCTGGGCCGCGCTGGGGCTGGTTTGGCTGGGCCTGGCGGCGTGCGGGCTGTTTCTTCCGCTCGTCGTACTGGGGGTAGCGCTGCCGGCGTTCGCCTTCGGCGGGCTGGGGCTCGATCGGCGCGAATCAGGGTGGAACCAACTGGCAGGCGTTCCCTGGCGTGGTTTGGCGCGGCTGTATTTGTCGCGACCGCAATTCGGGTTGCCCGCGATCCTTGCCCTGGGGGTCATTACCAATGCCCTGTTGTGGGCGACCGGTCCTGTTTCCGATTGGGATTCGGAAATGTACCACTTGCCACTCGCCCGGTTTCTGGTCGACCACCACGGCCTCGCCCCGTCGTTCGACAGCCCGCTGATGAACGTACCCGGCGCGGCCCATTTGTGGTACGCGGCGGGCTTAATGGCCGAGCGCGACAATTTTGCCCCGCTGTGCGTGTGGCAAGCGACTTTGTGGTTGTCGATCCTGGGGGGGGCCTATGCAGCCCGCCGGGTGGGAACTCACGCCGCCTTTTGGACGCCGCCCATCTTCTGGTCGGCGGTGCTGGTTTCGGCGGTGGCCGCATCGGCGTGCGTCGAACCGGTGTACGGCCTGATGCTGTTCGCCGCTTTCTTGCTGTTGCAGCCGGGCTTGAGCGAAAGCGGGCAACTGACAACGGGCCGCGTGCTGATGGCGGGCCTATGCCTGGGAACGGCGGCCGGAGTCAAGTACCAGGCGATGTACGGCTGGCCGTTGGCTGCCCTGTGCATTGGAGTGGCCACGTTGATCAACCCGCGATTGCGTACAGCAAAGCACGTGGCCCACTGGCTCGGCATGTTTCTCGTCGCCGCGGCAGTCGTGGCGCCGTGGTGGATTAAAAACGCCCGCGCGTTTGACAACCCGGTGTACCCCGCGCTGAATCGCGGGCAGGTCGATGCGAACAGCCTGACACATGCCAACCCGATCGGGCCGCGGCAGGTCCGGCACTGGGGGTCCCTGGCGACCGACACGGCGACGCAATTCCTTTCGCCCAATCATTGCAGCGGGCCGCCGAACCAGTTTCCCAACTATCTGTTTCTGCTGCTTCCACTACTGATGATCGCGCCGCGTCAACGGGCCGTGGCAATGGCCGTGGGGCTGGGGCTGGCGTATCATACGGTGGCAATCAGCCTGACGATTATTCACCGGCATTCCTACCCGGCATTTGTCCTGCTCAGCATCGGCGTGGCCTATCTGCTGGCCTGGGGCGCAACGCGCCGCCTGGCGTTGATCGGTTCGACGCTGCTGTCATTGGCGCTGATTTTCTCGCTGCTGCTGCCCTCGCGCGTCACGCGATTTCCACTGCTGCTGGCCAGCCTGGTCGGCGTGAATGACGGGGCGCCGCTGCTCGAAAGCGTTTCGCCCGGCTTTCATGCCGCGCTCGATTGGCTCAATACGCACACTGAAAAACAAGACCGCGTGCTCTTCTGCTGGGACGCCCGCCAGTACCGGTTGCAACGCCCCGTCATTATCGACCCCGGCGGCTGCACTTGGCACACACTGTTTGCCAATGGGCGATCGACCGCACCCCAGGTGGCCCATTACCTGCACGCGCAACGCGTGAATTTCGTGCTCGTCAACTACGGTTCGCTGCAATACGGCGTGCTCAAGTCGCACACGATTGCCGCGGCGGCGCTCGACGAATTCAAGCGGCAACGGGCCTTGCTGCTCGACCAGGTGCTGACGCCCGTTTTTCAGCGCGGCCCGGTGACGGTTTACAGCGTCAGCGCGGCCGGACCGAAGATAAGTTGTCAGTTGTCAGAAAATCCGACAACTGACAACTGACAACCGACAACCTATTCCGGGGTTGCCGCGGGGCGTCGCAAGGCCGAGGTCCGCCGCGAGGCCGCCCGCAGTTCCTCGAGCACGGCCGGGCTGGGTCGCGTGATCAAGCGAGCCGGGTCGTTCGACGCTGCCAAATCGGGCGAGAGCACGCCACCGGGCCGGTTTTCCTTGACCACGAAGTTGCGCAATTGCAAAATCGCCGGTCCGCACAGCAGGATGTACACGGGGGGCGACAGGCAAATGATCACTGGAAACAGCATTTTCACCGATGTCTTGCTGGCGCGTTCTTCAGCACGATGGCGGTACGACCGCCGCAGGCTGTCGGCGAATTCGCGGACGGCAATCGAAACATTGGTGCCGAGCCGCTCGGTCTGGCTGATGATGGCCGACATGGCCTTGACGTCGGGCACGTCGATGCGCTGGGCGAATTGCCGCAACGCCTGGGTCATGCTGTTGGCGTCAGACTGTTTGCGAATGATTTCGAGTTCGACGGCGATGTCGGGGTGCGACACGGCCAACTCGGCCGTCACGCGGCCCAGCGATTCCTGCAACGGCAGCCCGCCGGTCAGGCACATCGTAATCACGTCGAGCGCATCGGGCAGGCCCTGTTGGATTCGCAGCACGCGGCGACGGGCGTTGTAGCGGATGTACATTCGCGGCAGCGAGTACCCAAGCATGGCCGTGACGACACCCGCCCCGATAACGGTTTGCTGCAAGGCAAGCTGGCTGCGGGCGGCGTACGCCAGGGCCGCGGTCATGCCGGCAACGAACAGCAACAGCGCGTTGCGGCTGGCCAGGTATTCGGTGAGCGCGGTCGGCTCGTAGAAGCCGCCGCGCATCAGGTCGCGCTGAATCGACTCAATTTCCGAAGAATGCTGCGGCAGGACGGCCGCGAAGAAGCGGGCGACCGGCCCCGAGTAGCGGCGAACGCGGGCGTCGCGCTCGAGGTCGGCCAGAGGCATTGCCAGCGGTGCCGCCAGGCCCGCGCGGCGGCGGCGGCGACCGTCAATCAACAGGCGGTCGCCCAGCAGGAACAGCACCAGGCAGATCAGCAGAAACGTTCCGGCGGTAATCAGGTCGGCAAACATCGTGCAGCTTTCCACCCCGATTGCGGGGAAACCCTGTTCGCAGGCGACATGCGCCGCACCGGTCACGTGGTTTCGTGCCGGGCGCTTGAGTCGCGGGAGTTCATTCTTCGGTCCGCAACATGCGGACGACCCAGATCAGGCCGATGATTTCCATGACGACGGCTGTGCCCAGCAGCACCCGCCCGAGTTCTTCGGTCAGCATGGTTTGCAGGTATTGGTACTGCCAGAAGAACAGGCCCAGAAAAAGTACCGGGCCAGCCGCGCCGATCAGGATCGACGAAACACGGCCGGCGCCGGTGGCGGCCCGCATATGCCGCTTGTAGTTCAATCGGTCGCGCACCACACCCGCCATACGCTCGAGGGCCAGGGCCAGGTTGCCGCCCGTCTGCCGATGCACGGTCAACGTGGTGGCGAGGATGCGGACTTCCATCATGCGCACACGCCGCATCAGCGACCGCATCACGCCAGCGACCGACATGCCCATGTCGAGCTGCCGGGCGCATTGTTGAAATTCATAACCCAGGGCCCCGTCCATTTCCTGGCCGATCAGTGAAATGGCCTGATCGAGGCTTTCGCCGGCCCGCACCGCCCGCGACATCAGGTCGAGCACATCAGGCAACTGTTCCTGAATTTCACACAGCCGTTTCGCGCGGCGGTACATGAAGTACACCAGCCCACCGGTCATACCGATCAGCACGCCGATCGTGGCGAACACCGGGTTTTCGTTCCACAGAAACAGCGACCCCCCCACGATCAGGCCCAGCACGAGCAACATGCCGAATGCCCCGGTCGAACTGGCATCGAGCCCGGTTTCGAGCACCAGCCGGTCGAACGCCTGGTCGATCCGCCCGGTGAAGCTGGCCGAGGGCGATTCATCGGCGACCGTCAGCGGCCGCCGCAGGCCCAGCGGCCCAAGCACCGACCCGCCCCCGCCACTGGTGGCGAACAGATCGCGAAACACCATGACAACGGCAAAGCAGACCACGGCAATCGCGGCGAACGCAATCAGGCAAACGACAGGCAGTGACACGGCAGGAGACCTCGATCTAAAGACGAATTGTCAAACCGACCACGAACGTTGCCGCCGGCTAATGCCGGCCGTTGACAACCGCTTGGGCGCGGCGCGGCGCATCGGCAGGGGAGGCAAAGCGTCGCTCTTCAAACAGGCTGTCCGACAGCAACACGCCCGCAGCCCGCAGCCGGGGCAGGCAGGCGGGGCGATAGCCTGTGGCATAAAAATGCCCCTGGGCCTGGCCCTGCTCGCTGATGCCAGTCTGTTCGAACCCGAAAATGTCGTGCATTTCGAACTGGCCGTCGACAACGCCGGTGATTTCAGAAATTCGCATCACGCGCCGTGCCCCGCCTTTGAGCCGCGACAGATGCACGACGAGCTTGATTCCCGAGGCGATGTACTGGCGGACAACCGCCACGGGCAGGTCGAACCCGCTCATGGCCGTCATCATTTCCAACCGGCCCAGGGCTTCACGGGTGTCGTTGGCGTGAATCGTCGTCAACGAGCCTTCGTGGCCTGTGTTCATCGCCTGCAGCATGTCAAGCGCTTCGGCCCCGCGGACTTCGCCGACGAGAATTCGGTCGGGCCGCATCCGCAGGCTGTTGCGCACCAGATCCCGCTGCGTGACCTCGCCCTTGTCTTCGGTGTTGGCGGGGCGGGTTTCGAGACGCACGACATGCCGGTGCTGAATCTTCATTTCGGCCGAATCTTCAATCGTGACCAGCCGTTCCTCCTGTGGAATGAACGCCGTCAGCGCATTGAGCAGGGTTGTCTTGCCGGCGCCGGTGCCGCCCGAAATCAAAAAGCTGACGCGGGCGTCGATCGCCCCGGCCAGAAACTCGATCATTTCCGGCAGAATCGAACCGATGGCTTCGAGGTCTTCGATCTTGAAGGCCTCGGCGCCAAACCGCCGAATCGACAGTGTGGGGCCGTCGATCGCCAGAGGCGGCACCACGGCATTCACACGCGAACCGTCGGGCAGCCGGGCGTCGACCATCGGGCTGACTTCGTCGATGCGCCGGCCCACGCGGGCCACGATGCGCTGCACGATTCGCAGTACGTGCTGATCGTCGGCAAAGATCACGTCGGTCGCTTCGAGCCGCCCATGGCGTTCGATATACACCTCGTGGGCGTTGTTCACCAGAATATCGCTGACCGCAGGATCCTGCATCAGCTTTTCGAGCGGCCCCAGGCCGAAGACTTCGTCCATCAATTCCTTGAGCATCCGTTCGCGGATGGACA
>JAJXXL010000243.1 GCA_021781115.1 Planctomycetota bacterium | reverse complement strand
GTTCGTCGACCGGGTCTGGTCGGTTTGGAACCGCGTCGACATCTGGGTGAACAACGCCGGGGCCGATTTGCTGACCGGGCCCGAATCGCGCCTCGAATACGCGAAGAAGCTGCAAACCCTGCTCGATGTCGACGTGCGGGCGACCATGCTGCTCAGCCGGTTGGCGGGCCCGCGGATGCGCGCCGCGGGTGGGGGCGTCATGTTGAATATCGGCTGGGACCAGGCCGACCGGGGCATGGAAGGCGACAGCGGCGAGTTGTTTGCGGCCGCCAAGAATGCGATCATGGGGTTCAGCCGTGCGCTCGCCCTGAGCCTGGCCCCCGAAGTGCGCGTGAACTGCATCGCCCCCGGATGGATCCGCACGGCGTGGGGCCGCCAGGCTGCCGAATCCTGGCAGCAGCGCGTACTGCGTGAAACCCCGCTGCGCCGCTGGGGCGAACCCGAAGACGTGGCGGCGACGGCCCGGTTTCTGGCCAGCCCGGCCGCCGCGTTCATCACCGGCCAGGTGATTGCCGTCAACGGCGGCGCGGTGCGTTGAAGCCCCCGCCCCGGTGGCCTGACACCCAGGGAGCGAAGCATGCCTGACGAAATCCTCACCGATTTGAAAATCACCAGTGAACTCCAGACGCTGCCCGGCTGGGAGCTGCGCGAGGGCTGGATCCGCAGGACGTACAAAACGCCGGGCTGGCCGCATACGCTGCTGCTGGCCAACACGATTGCCTACCTGGCCGATGCGGCCTATCACCACCCCGATTTGTCGCTGGGGTATGCCCAGGTCACGGTCAAATTGCAAACGCACAAAGTGCATGGCATTACGGCGCTCGATTTCGCAATGGCCCGCAAAATTGACGAAGTGGCGCTCTGGCAGCCTGCCAACAATTCGCCGCTGTCGGGCTACCCCAAAACCTGGGTGCATTGAACTGCCATGCCGCGCGAACGCATTCTGTTCGTCACCGGGCGATTGGCCGAACCGGCGTTGCGGCAGGTCCTCGAGCGCCTCGGTCCGCAGGCGGGGTTTGAATACGAAGTGTGCGTGCTCGGAATCAGCGTGGCGGCGCTGATGCACGCCGAGTGGGTTCGGCGCAAGCTCGTTGTGCCCGCAGGCATCGACCGGGTCATGTTGCCGGGTTGGTGCCAGGGCGACGTTGCGGCGCTCGGCCGCGATTTGGCCAAACCGGTGGCGCTCGGCCCCAAAGACCTGCAAGACCTGCCCGACCATTTTGGCCGCCAGGCGGCGACCCCGCCCGACCTTTCGCGATTTGACATTGAAATCGTGGCCGAAATCAACCACGCCCCGCGGCTGGATGACGCCGAACTCATGCGGCAGGCCCGGTCGCTGGCCGACGACGGGGCCGACGTGATTGACCTGGGGTGCATTCCTGGCGAAACGTGGCCCCGCGCGGGCGAAGCGACGCGGCGGCTGCGCGCCGAGGCGCTGCGCGTGTCGATCGACAGCTTCGACCAGCGCGAAGTCGAGGCCGCCGTGGC
Source organism: Planctomycetota bacterium (assembly GCA_021781115.1). Taxonomy (GTDB): domain Bacteria; phylum Planctomycetota; class Planctomycetia; order Planctomycetales; family Planctomycetaceae; genus JAJXXL01. The sequence goes on along the minus strand of JAJXXL010000243.1, from coordinate 7,527 downwards.
GGCGGGCGCCGAACTGGTGCTGAGCTGCAACCGCACCAACCTGCACTGGGCGGCGAGCCTGCCCGCCGAGCTGGTGGCAATTCCCGACGACCCACAAGACCTGGCGTCGCTGGAACCAACCGTGGCCCGGTTGCAGGAATGCGGGGCGCGGTTTCGCATCGACCCGGTGCTGGAGCCGATCGGCTTCGGGTTCGCCGCGTCGCTGGGCCGATACCTTGAAGTCCGCCGCCGCTGGCCAACCGCCGAAATCCTGATGGGCGTGGGCAACCTGACCGAGTTGACCGAGGTCGACAGCGCCGGCGTGAACCTGATGCTGGCCGGGTTCTGCCAGGAAACCGGCATTCGCAGCGTGCTGACCACGCAGGTGGTCAACTGGTGCAAAACGGCGGTGCGCGAATTCGATATTGCCCGGCGGCTGACCTGGCACGCCCAGGCGCGGCGCGTGCTGCCAAAGCATGTCGATTCGCGGCTGGTCATGCTTCGCGCCCCGCGCGTGCGCGAACTGAGCGGCGCGGCACTTGAGCAACTGGCGCGGCAGATCAAGGATCCGAATTTCCGGGTGTTCGCCGCAGGCGGCGAATTGCACCTGATCAACCGCGACGGGCACTGGCACGGGCGCGACCCGTTCGCCCTGTTCGCCGCACTGCCGAGCGTAACCCCGGCGCACGCCTTCTACCTGGGGTATGAATTGTCGAAAGCGCTCACGGCCTTGACCCTGGGCAAGAACTACAGCCAGGATGAACCGCTGGACTGGGGGTTTCTGACGGCGCCCGAATCGGGCACGGGCGGGCATGGCCCGCCCGCCAGCGCACCGGGCGGGCCCTGATCCAGCACAGAAGCGCAACGCCCGAAAGACGGCCTGCCAACGGCGCGCCGTATTGGCCGCCCGCCGAGCGATTTGCCCTGCGGGGGCCAGCGCGGGGCGTTACACCAGGTCGTCGATCGGGCGACCTTCGTTGAGGATCGGCAGCGGCCGCCGCCCCTGATCGTAAAATGCCGTATGCCAGTCGATGCCCAGCGTGTGGTACATCGTCGACAACAGGCAACCGGGCGAAGCCGGCTTGCTCGTGGGGTACTCGGCCCGCGCGTCGGTCGTACCAATCATCTGGCCCATTTTCAGGCCGCCGCCGGCATACAGCACCGACATTGCGCCCGGCCAATGGTCGCGGCCTGACCCGCCGTTGATGCGCGGGGTGCGCCCGAACTCGCCCAAGGTCATGACGAGCACATCCTGATCGAGGCCGCGGGCAGAAAGATCGCTCACGAGCGCTGCCACGGCGCGGTCGTACTTGGGCAGCAGGTTGTTCTTGAGCTGGGCAAAATTGTCGCCGTGTGTGTCCCACCCGCCGCCTGCCTGAATCGTGACGTAGGTCACTCCCGCCTCGACCAACCGCCGCGCCAGCAGGCAGCATTGGCCGAGGTCGTTGCGACCGTACTGGTCGCGGAGTTTCGGGTCTTCGCGATGAATGTCGAACGCCCGCACCGCCTGATCGCTGGTGATCATTTCCATGGCGTCGCGGTAGAACTTGTCGAGGCCGACGAGATCGCCATGCGAGTCGATGTCGCGGCGGATCGTGTCGAGGTCGCCCAGCAAACCGCGGCGGCGACCGAGCCGGTCGGCCGAAACCCGGCCCGGCAGTTTGAGGTTCCGCACATTGAAACCGTCGGAATTCGGGTCGTTTTCGGGAGCAAACGGGTTATACGACGCACCGAGATAGGCGGCGTTGCCCAGCCCCAGCCGGCGCGGCAGGTTCACATAGGCCGGCAGCCCGGGTGCATTGGGGCCGCGGACCTTCGAAACCACCGCCCCGCACGCCGGATAAATGTTGTCGTTAACTTCAATCGTGGGCTGGTAGCCGGTGAGCATCCATTGCGAGCCCATGCCATGCCCGGCGTTGGTGTGCGTGCCAGAGCGGACGACGGCGAGCTTGTCCATGATGGCGGCCTGCAACGGCAGGTGTTCGCTGATGCGAATGCCGGCCACGTTGGTCGAGATTTCCTGAAACTCGCCGCGAAACTCAGCCGGCGCATGCGGTTTCAGATCGTACATGTCGATGTGGCTCGGCCCGCCGCCGAGCCAGAGTTGAATGACGGCCCGCCGGGGCAGGCTGGCCCCTTGTTCGGCGGCCATGGCCCGCAGGCGGAGCATGTCGGCCAGAGTCGCCCCGCCGGCTGCCAGCGTGCCGACCTTGAGAAAATTGCGGCGCGAGGCGCCGTCGCAGGTCTGTACGATTTTTCCCAGGAGATCGAGCATGGGGTCGCCTTTCTTGCAAACGATATTCTCAGCGTCGCTGGCGGTTCAATGAATGATCGCTCAGCGAGTTAATGGTTGAACATGAACTCCTTCGAGTTGATCAGCGTCCACAACACATCTTCGAGTGCCGGCTGCGGCTTGTCTTGAGCCGCCACATAGGCCGTGGTCTTGGAAAGTTCGTCAGGCCGCGGCGGGCGGCCCAGGGCGTTCAGGTAAATCTCGTCGATCATTTCGGCCAGGGGCCTTGTCTGCTTGAGGAGTTGCGCCACGAGGCCGTTGCCATCGGCAATCTTGTTTTCAACTTCGTCGGAATTCGCCAACAGCAGCACCTGCCCCAGCGTGGCCCCCGACGAGCGCTCGCACTCGCAACCGGTGACGCGCCGGGGCCGATCGAACGTGTCGAGAAAATACGAACCGAACCCTTCATGCGGCAGGTCGATTGCCCGCGCCGTCGAAGCCACGCCGCTGAACCGGGTATGACTGCCGGTGGCCTGATCGACTGCGTCATGAAACACCTCGGCGATTAGCCGCCGGGCGTAAAAACGGGCGTAGTTCTGCTGATCGCGGCGGTTGGCGTCGATCGGGGCTGAATCGAGCTGATAGGTTCGGCTGAGCACAATTTGCCTGATCGTGCGCTGCATGTCGAACTTGTGTTCGGTGAAGTCGCGGGCGAGGTAATCGAGCAATTCGGGGTTCGACGGGGGGTTTGTGGCCCGCATGTCGTCGACTTGATCGACCAGCCCGCGCCCCAGGAAATGCCCCCACAACCGGTTCACGAGCACGCGCGAAAAGAACGGGTTGTCGGGCCGGGTCATCCAGTCGACCAGAGCGTGCCTTGGATCCTGTTCTGACGTGAACTGCGCCGCCGGCCCGGCCAGGTATTTCGGCTCGGGCGTTTGCCCGGTCAGCGGGTTCTTTTCGCCGGTGGTTACACGAGCTGCGGGAAAATACGGCGGGGGCTCGCCAAAACTTTTGCGGCCAAGCCGCGTGAAGAACCCGGCCAGCCCATAATAATCGTCTTGCCCCCAGCGCTCGTAGGGATGGTGGTGGCAACGGGCGCATTGCAGGCGGATGCCCAGGAACACCTGGGCCGTATCGGCCGTCACCTGGTGCAACTGGTCGTCGCGCATCTGCCAATACCAGTTGATCGCGGGCGCATCCTGCCATTCGCCTGAGGCGGCAACAACGCCGCGCACGAGTTCGTCATAGGGGCGGTTGCGGGCGATCAGGTCTTTGAGCCAGTTGTGAAACGCATACGCCGCCTGCGTCGAACCCGCCAGGTTCGAGTTCCGCAAAATCGTTCCCCAGCGCATGGCGAAGAACGTGGCGTAATCGGGCGCCGCGAGCAAGCGGTCGATCAGCCGGGCCCGCTTGTCGCTGCTGCCTGTGTCGGCCCGAAACGCTCGCACTTCGTCGGCAGTGGGGATCCGCCCGCACAGGTCGACCGTGACCCGCCGCAGGAAAGTTTCGTCATCAGCCAATGGCGACGGCGCGAGGCCGAGTTTCTTCCACTTGTCGGCCACCAGGCGGTCAATTTCGGTTTCGATCGGAAAGCTGGCAATTTCGCTTTGAACGGCGCCGTGCCGCACAATGCCCCGAAACACGGCGACCTGGCCACGATATCGGGCCATGATCGCCGCTTCACCGCTTTCATCAGACGTGATCACCAGCCCATCAGAATTGACCGCGGCGACGCGCTCGTGGTTGCTGTTGTATTGGGCTTCGCGGGTGACGTCGCGGGTCGTGCCGTCGCTATAGCGCACGAGAACGGCCAATTGCTGCGCACCGACCAGCGGCAGAATGCGGTCGCCCGGTTCGATTTCGAGGGCCACGACCTCGGGAGAATCGGCGGCTTCGCGCGGCGCACCTTGTTCAACCCAGCGGCGAATGACGCGAAATGCCTCGCTGTCGGGGTCAAACCGCCGCCCGCCCCCATGCGGCACGCTGCCCGAACCTTTGGCCAGAATCAAGCTTCGTTCAGGAGTCGCTGCGAACAGCCGCCGACCACGGCCTTCCAGCACGAGCGCCTGATAATCGAACTGCTGATCGAACCCAAACAACGACAGCTTGAAGCCGTTTTGCCCGCTGGCCTTGCCATGGCAACCGCCGGCGTTGCATCCGTAGCGAGTCAGCAACGGCACGATTTCACGCCCGAAGTGGACGGGACGGTCGAGATCCAGCGACCCGACGGAAACCGGCACCGCTACAGTTTGACCTTCCCAGGTAATTTCCAGCACGGTGTCGCCGGCGGCAACGGGTTGCACGTAGCCATGCACATCGACGCGGGCAATGGCCGAATCGACCATGCGATACCGGGATTTCGTCGTGATGTCGAGCGCACCCTCGCCGCCGTTGACGCTCACGACCACCTGCCGCCGCGCGTAAGCGTCGTCGAATCGGATTTTTGCCGGCGTCACGGCAATGCCTTCGGCGGCGTGCAGCCCCGCCGCGGCATGCAGCGCCACCACGAGTGACATTACCGGAATGGAGTGGTTGAACATGGCAGGAGGCGAGGCGGGATGTCGATTTCGCGTCGTACAAAACTGGCGGGGGCCGTTGTCAACGTTCGGAAAGTCGCATTCACCCATTTTGATGGATGCGTTGAAGCCTGTCAAGCACACCCGCGCGACCATCGTGTCAGGAACCGATCTTTCAGGGGTCGAGTGGCATCGATGCAATTTCGTTTGGCGGCGCGGGCGTGGCCGGGGGCACTTCGGTGGGAGTGACGATTTCGGGGTATGCGGGCCGGGCAGGCTTGGCGGGGGTTGGGCGGCGGGCGGCGGGGCGGTCGTCGTCGGTTGGCAATGCGTTCTTCAGGCAAAACCCGCTGACAATCACGAGCGACCACGCCGCGAGATACCAGAACCAAACGAAAAACATTCCAGCCCCGGCAAGTACGCCCGGTAAGAGTGCCGCTAGGTAGGCATACCAGGCGAGCTTCAGTGAACCGCGGTCGCCCACCTTTTCGGGGTTGAGCGTCAGGAAAAACAGCCCCGCCCCCAACAGGCCATAAACCACGGTCGCTTGCGGTTCCACGGTTGTTCTCCTGACTCAGCCGTTCGAGCAGTACCCACACACCCGAACGTATTTGATTCGACGCGACAAATCAATGTGGTCGCGTATTTCCGCCGAGATGACGCGATATTTGCAAGAACTGCGATACGATCGGCTGTGCGTAAAGTCGCCACAGCCGTTTAATTCTTCCAAATCTCGCCAATCTCCGAGAAATATCAAATTGGGTTGGCCCCTATCGGCGAGCCCACTCCACAAGGGCGGTTGGGAGCAACCACAGCCCTCGGTGAAACGCCGACACTCAGCCGCACTTCGAGATTGGCGTACAAATTGCGCCGACTGGGGCGAAAAAGTTGGCGTCAGCGTGCGTTCAAACCGCGTATCGATGAACATGGCGTTGCTGCTATCCTGCGGGTAAAAATGCTGGAATTTCTCGGCGAGACTCGACGGGATGATCGGCGGCGCCACTCCCGTGGATTTTCTGCGCCGCCGGACGAGAAATTCAGTCGGGCACTTTTCTCCATGGGAAATGCGAAATTGGTTTTGCGGGCGGGGCCGGCCTGCATATACTGCGCAGGATCAATCGTGGTCGCGCAATCGGCAGCGATGCGGTCTTGCAACGGCCACGTTGCCCCCCGCACGGCGCGGGCCCTTCGACGCGGAGCTGAACTGGTATTCAAGGAATCAGGAAGACAGAATGGCGACAGTTCTGGTGGTCGACGACTCAGTAACCGAGCGCAGGCTGGCTGCGGGTTTGCTGGCGAAAAACCCCGACTTGACCGTGCTGACGGCGTCGAACGGCCATGAAGCACTGGTGCACCTGGCGGGTGCCCCGATCGACCTGGTCGTGACCGACCTGATGATGCCCGAAATGAACGGGCTGGAACTGGTGCGGGCCATTCGGCAACAGTACCCGCAGGTGCCGGTCGTGCTCATGACCGGGCAGGGCACTGAAGAACTGGCGGTGCAGGCACTGCAATGCGGGGCCAGCAGTTATGTTCCGAAGCGCATGCTGTCGGTCGAACTGTGCGACACGGTCCGCCGTGTTGTGAGCGCCTCGCGCGATGAGCACAGCCAGACCCAGGTGTCGAGCCGGCTGACGCAGTTCGCGTGCGACTTTGAGCTGGAAAATGACCTGAATGTCATCTTGCCCGTGCCCGGCTACCTGCAACGCGTATTGCGGGCCCTGATGCTGTTCGATGAAGTGGAGTCGCTACGGGTTTCGGTGGCAATCGAAGAGGCGCTGGTCAACGCTTACTATCATGGCAATCTGGAAATCGGCTCTGATTTGCGCGAGGTAAACCACGAGGCCTACTACGAATTGGCGCGGCAGCGGTGCGATCAGCCGCCGTACCGCGACCGCAAAATTCATTTTCATGTCGAGTTCACGCCAACCGTAGCGCGCTACGTCGTTCGAGACGATGGTCCTGGGTATGACCCCCGCCAGTTGCCCGACCCGACCATTGCCGACAACTTCGAGCGTCCCTGCGGCCGGGGCCTGTTGCTCATGCGCACCTTCATGGATGAAGTCCACCATAACGCTGTCGGCAATGAAGTGACGCTCATCAAACGCCGCGCCGCGGCCGGTTGACGCCGCCGCCAGCCTGGGCCGCGCTGGCCGGTTTCCACTTCCACTCGGTTGCCTGATGCCCTCGTGAACACCCCCGCCGCCCCCTGTGTGATTCTTGGCTCGCGTTCGCCGCGACGGCGCGAACTGCTGGGCCGGATCTGCCCACCCGAGTCGATTGCGGTGATCGCACCGCGCGTTGAGTCCGAAGCGGGGTTTGCGGGTCTGCACGCGCTGCCAGACATCGAACATCGCCTGTTGGAAATTGCACGGGCCAAGGCCGACGATGTTGTGGCGCAGGCTGCCGAACGCGCGTCGGGCGGCCGGGCGACGCCCTGGGCCGCGCTGATCGCCGCCGACACCGAAGTCGTGGTGCGAGATTCATCTGGAAAATGCCATGCGCTGGGGCAACCGCCCCGCGACGATTGGGCCGAAGTCGTGCGCCGTTGGTTTCGCGACGAGTACGCGGGGCGCACGCATCTCGCAATTTCAGCGTTGGTCATCGCCGCCCCCGACGGGCGGCGGTTCGAGCGACTGGTGGCGACGCAGGTGACTTTTGTACGCGACCTTGAGCCCTGGCTCGACTGGTATCTGTCAACGGGCGAGCCGCAAGGCAAGGCCGGGGGATATGCCGTGCAGGGGGCGGGCAGCATTTTCATCGAGCGCATTGAGGGCAGCCTGACCAACGTCATCG
>JAJXXL010000563.1 GCA_021781115.1 Planctomycetota bacterium | reverse complement strand
GGCGATGAACCGCGGGCGGCCACAGACGGGGGCGGGCTCGACTTTACCGTGGTGGGCGTCGGGCGGGCCATGCCCGGTCGCGGGGCGCGGCGAACGGTGTTCGTGTATTCGGCCGGCGAAACCGACTGCCCGCCCTGCCGCCGGCTCAAGGCTGATTTTGAGGCCGGGCTGGTGCCGCTCGATCTGGAGTGGCGTACGCCGCCGACCTGGGTGCAGGGGTTTCCGACGTTGCACTGGCAAGACGCCCGCGGCGCCTGGCGGCAATGGGCGGGCTGGCCCGGCGCGCAACGGTTTCGAGAGATTTTGAAGGCGGCCGACCAGCCGCAGAAATGACGGCGCGAAATGCCGGTTCGACCAGTGGGCCTCAATCTTTTTGCGGGAGTGCGACAGATGGACATTCGCGATCGCGTGCGGGAACTGCGGCGGGTGCGGGCGGGCGATTTGCTGCCCAACCCGGCGAACTGGCGGATGCACCCGCCGCGGCAGCACGACGCGCTGCGCGGCATACTGGCCGAAGTCGGCTATGCCGACGCGCTCCTGGTGCGGGAACTGCCCGATGGAAAACTGCTGCTGCTCGACGGCCACTTGCGCGCCGAAACCACCCCCGACATGCTGGTGCCCGTGCTCGTGGTCGATCTGAACGACGCCGAGGCGGCCCTGCTGCTGGCCGTGCTCGACCCGTTGTCGGCCATGGCCGGGTGCAACCCGGCCCGGCTCGAAGACCTGTTGAGCGGGTTGCACACCGACAACCCGGCGGTGCAATCGCTGCTTGATGAACTGCTGCGGCTGGGCGAATTGCCACCGGGCGCTGCGGATGCCGTCGAGCCCGGCGATTGCGCAGCGCCCGCGCCGCATGCATTTCGCATTCTCGTGACCTGCCGCAATGAAGCCGAACAGCTTTCGCTGTTGCAATCGCTGACCGAGGCCGGCGTGGCGTGCCGGGCGCTGATTTCGTGAGCGCGAATTCGTGACCGCCGTCAGGGCCCGCCGGCGTCCCGATTCTTTCGCCAGCGTACCGCCCGTGTGTTGATTGGAGACGTGTCGAACCGGCGCAACCGGAAAGGTCAAATCATGCCTGTGCTTGTCGTCCACCGGTCGATTGCTGTCGAACGCACGCCGCGCGTCATGCAACTCGAGGGCCTGTTTGACATTCCTCCCGCACGGCGCCGCGAACGCACGTGGCGGGCGATGTTGCCCCTCGAAGCCCGCCCCTGGAACATCGGCCTGATTGTCGGCCCTTCGGGGTCGGGCAAGTCGACCCTGGCCCGCGAGTTGTTCGGGCCAGCGGTCATCGATGGCTTCGCCTGGCCCGAACGGCAGAGCCTGATTGACGCGTTTCCGGCGGCCATGAGCATCGTGGAAATCACCCAACTCCTGTCGAGCGTGGGGTTTTCGAGCCCGCCGGGCTGGCTCTGCCCGTTTCATGTGCTTTCGCAGGGAGAGCAATTTCGGGCGACCCTGGCGCGAGCGTTGGCCGAACACCGGGACCTGGCGGTTATCGACGAATTCACATCGGTTGTCGATCGCACCGTGGCGCGCCTTGGCAGTGCGGCGGTTGCGAAAGCAGTGCGCGGGCGGCAAGGCCGGTTTGTCGCCGTGGGCTGCCACTACGACGTGATCGACTGGCTGCAACCCGACTGGACCTATGAACCGGCGAACGACCAGTTTCAATGGAGGTTGCTTCGGCAGCGCCCCGATTTGCCCCTGGAAATCCGCCGCGTTTCGCCGAACGCCTGGGACCTGTTCCACCGGCATCATTATCTGAACGGCGATTTGAACCGCGCGGCGAAGTGTTTTTTGGGGCTCGTTGCGCTGCCCGGCGACGACGCGGCCCGGGCGGTACCGTGCGCCTTCACCGCCGTATTGCCTTTTCCGCACGCGCGGCGGCCGGGTTGGCGCGAGCATCGCACGGTGTGCCTGCCCGATTACCAGGGGGTGGGCATTGGGAACGCGCTGAGTGAATTCGTGGCGGGCGTGTTTCGCAGCACGGGCAAGCCCTATTTCAGCACGACTGGCAACCCGGCCATGCTTCGCCACCGCGCCCGCTCGTCGCTGTGGAAGCAAACGCGCAATGTTTCGCTGTCTGCGGTTCGAAGGTCGAGCCGCGGGCTGAAAAAGCTCCGCCGCTCCGCCGCCTGCGATCGGCTGACCGCGAGCTTTGAATACGTCGGCCCGCCCCTCGCGGGCGCGGCGCGGGCGCTGGGAGTCGTGCGTTGAGCAAGAAAACTGTGTCAGGAACAATTTTGCCGGATTTCGCCGCCCCTGTTGACGCCAGAACATAAAAAAAGCTCCGGAAACGCTTGTCTGGCGTTTTTTTGGAAGTGGGGTGGTTTTTGGGAACCACACTGATGACAATAACTCATAGATTTCGGTGCGGGCCGCATGCGGGCGGGGCTGCCTGCGGCACAGCGTGCCGAAATTCCAGTCGTGTGCACGTTCGGATTCCAGAGGATTTGACAGGTTCATCGTTTTGAACTTCGGCGCCGCGGGCGTTCGGGGTGCGTCTGAACGATTCGGTCGCGAGTGCGAAATGGCCAGCCGGTGTTGTTCCTTGTCACGTACGACGTGCCTCAGTGGCGCGGCGCTCGTGCTGTGTGCGGCGGCGATCGGGCTGAACCTGGGCATGCCGGCGTGGCGTACCGCGATGGCCCGCAGTGCCATTACGCAGCGCGGGGGTCAGGTGTACACGCTGCCGGGCGGCGCCCAGGGGTTGCGGTCGGTGCTGGGCGATCAGGCCATGCAGGTGTTCGACGAGATTGTTGGCGTTTACCTGCCCGACGCACAAGACGATGACCTGGCCGTGATCGGGGGGTTGCCCACCGTGCGCACCGTGAGCGCCGACGCTCACCATTTGACAAACGCGGGCCTGGCCCATTTGCGCGATTTGAAGGAACTGACGCTGCTTTCGCTGGGCGATTCTCAAATCGACGACAACGGGCTGATCAGCCTCGAATCGCTGCAAAATCTGACGGTTTTGCAGCTCGACAACCGGCGCGATTCGCGGATCAGCGATGAAGGCATGATGCACTTGGGCGGGTTGCACAAACTCCAGCATTTGCAGCTCATTGGAGCGCAAGTGAAGGGCGATGGCCTGCGTTTTCTGCACAAACTGACCGACCTCGAATCGCTCAACCTTTCGGGCAGCCCGTTGCGCGATGACGGCATGGTGCACCTGGCCAGCCTCAAGAGCCTCAAGAACCTGAACTTGAATCGTACGCAGGTGACCGACGCCGGCCTGGCGCAGCTCGCCGGGCTGGTGGACCTCGAAACGCTGAGCCTGGCAGGCACCCAAATTGGCGACCCCGGCATGCCTCACCTTGCGAAATTGAAAAACCTGCGCATCCTCAACCTGAATGAGACGAAAATCACCGACGCGGGGCTGGTGCACCTGGCCGGGTTGGCGAATTTGAATTCGCTGGGGCTGGGGTTTACGCAAATCGATGATCGGGGTCTGATGCATTTGCAGGGCCTGCCCAACCTGGCCATGCTGAACCTGACAGAAGCGCACGTTTCGCGGGCCGAGCGTGAACGGTTCATCGAAGAATGCCCGCGATGCGAAATCGTGACCGACGGCATGACATGGCCGAATTGACGCTATGTTTCGGTCAGTCAGGATGGGAGCACGACGGCGACACCCAATGGTTTTTTTTGTGACGGGCGACTTGCCTACGGGCAGGTTGAGCCCGCTCGGATACCCACCCCCAATTCGCTATAACATTTGGGATTGACCCACTCCCCCTATCCCACGGCAAGTTCTGTTCGCCCTGAACGGCCCACACAGTCAAACCTACAGACAGGTAGGTCAGTTGGTAGAGCACAGGACTGAAAATCCTGGTATCGCCGGTTCATGCCGGTTTGATGGAATCGTTTTTTTTCGCAGTGTCGCGTGTGACCGGTTGCGAAAAACTTCGCGGCAGGGTAAAAGAAAACCTCGTCGGAGCGCCTTAACACAAGAATTACAAATTTGGGGAATCCAGCCTCAGGCTGGCGCATTCGGCACAAGCTGCAAGGCGAATCTTGGTAGTACGCTGGGGCGCTTAGACGCTGCGTCGTTTTGCCTTCGTAGCTCTCATGTCGCTGCTTTCTACCCTGCCACCGGGGGGGATATGCTTTGTTGGCGGAAAGCGAAATCAAATCATTATGCAACCTTCTCGCGATTGGTCGATCGACAGCCGCAGAATGAAAATCGCGTGCGGCGTGCTGATTGCAGTCGCGACCGGCACCTGGTTCGGTTTTGAGATCGGTTTGCAGCATTCGGCGAGACAAGCGCCGGGAATCCCCGCAGGGCCGCGGCCCCGCGTCCCGCGCCGAACGGGCACAATCACGACCACTAATTCTCGCGGCGAACTGGTCGGAACGATCGATTGCTATCAGGCGGAATCGGGGCGGTTTATCCCCGACGGCAAAGGCACGATTTTTCGCAATGGATCCGCTGCCTTTCGGGTGCGGTTCGAGCGCGATCAACTCGTCGAGGCCGAGGAGATCGGCAACCCGCTTGGCCCCTATCCCGACCTAGAGGGCCATTCGCGGCTCGATATGCTGATGCTATTTTTGGGGGCCGACGACCGCGAGACGACGGTTTTGGCGGACGACTAGGGCACGCAAATCATTTTTCGACGCATTCCCGGTTGCCGGGCGGCAAAAAAGCCATTATAAAGCGATTCGAGCCAGCATATTCGCTCACCCGGAAAACCCGGCAGCGTTTCTCGCTTTCATCGACGCGGACAGGTAGCTCAGTTGGTAGAGCACAGGACTGAAAATCCTGGTGTCGCCGGTTCAATCCCGGCCCTGTCCATTCGACTCGCCGCGGCCCGTAGTGGGGTCGCGGTTTTTTTCGCGCCGGGGCGAAGCTCAAACCCGGCAGCCAAGGCGGTTTTACCGATTGACGCCGTTCGGTTTCAAAATCCGATGCGAATCGTGGCCGCGAACCTGGCTTGCCGGTTTTGGGGCGGTGGCGTCGCGCTCACCTTAGATCGCATATAATTTCGCGCACCACAGCCGGCCAGCCGCCCGAATCGGGAAACTTCATCGGGCGGCTACGCGGTCGCCCCCGCCGTCAGGTCGTCGATCAGCGCCAGACGATGCAATCGGGGCGGTGGCGTTCGAACGCTCTGCTGTGGCATGTCATCATACGTACGGTCATCCAGTCGCCGTCCGTGTTTTGATTTCTGCGCCCCGCCCCACTGTTTGAAAAAGAAGGGCACGCCAGCCGCCTGGCACTGATCGCGGAGGTCGATGACCCATGCGGCGTCCATCGGGCGGGCGCCCCACCCACTCTCTCCCCCGACGATCACCCAGTCGATGCCGGCGAGGTCGATGTTTCCCAGATGCTCCAGCAAAGGCTCAATGGAAAGAAAGCGGACCGCTGCCGGCGCATTGCGTAATTCGTCGATTCTCGGGAGCCCCTGTTTGCGATTCTCGACGCTGACGCCCCACCAGACGTGGTCGAGGTCTGATGCGAACGTGAGCCGGCCGCAAAGCATGTCCCGCAGGCGGCCTGAGCGTTTTGTCAGGATCTGGTACGTGTGCCAGTCGGCCATTTGCATGACGCGCACGACGCGCTCGATATACGCATCGGGAACCGCTTCGTGGAACAGATCGCTCATTGAATTGACAAAGACAATTTTGGGCGCCGCCCACTTGAGCGGCTCGGCGAGTTTTTCGGGGACCAGCCGCAGGTCGAAACCTCGCTCGTAGGGGTGGCCGGGAACTCCCCGAAAGCGTTCAGCGAAGGTTTCGGCATAGCAATGTTTGCAGCCGGGGCTGATCTTCGTGCAACCGCGCACCGGGTTCCAGGTTGCGTCGGTCCATTCAATCGTCGAGTTTTCCGACATCACGGTTCCTTCCGGTATTTGCGGAATATGTCGCCGACGATATTTGCACCCGTCTGATTGGGCGAGGCAAAATACAGATAGTAGACGACGGCGCCCGTTTTATTGCGCATCGGCACAGGGGGCGGAACATACTTGAATCCGGCGACATCCTCAAGGCGTTTTCGGAAAGCCTCGGCCACGGCTTCATTGGTGCGTTTCTCGTCAACGTCGCCAAACAGCCCCCGCTGCTGTCTGTAAGCGGCCTGCCGCCACGAATCATCGCCCCAGACCATGTTCATGCGCTCGACTTCCACGGGTTTGACGGCGACCGAGTTTCTGAGAAACATGTTCATGTTGGCGTCCATGATCATGAAGTTATAGAACACCTCGATCGAACGCATTGCGCCGGCCGCCGCGAGAACCTTCCATTCGACTGCGAGCTTGTACGGATCGAGCAGGCAGAGCCCTCGGGCGAAATCCTCGTATCGGCAGCGCGGGAACACCTCATCTAGCAAAACGTCGTTGCAGTCGCCGTTGTAGACGTGCACGTTGCCTCGACCGTGTGCCAGTTCTTCAATCCGGTCGGCCCTCGAACGGTCCAGATCGATGAAATGAAATTCGGTAAACGGCGGCTCAATGTTCAGGGCATTTTCAGGGCTGCCGGGAACGAATTCGCCCGTCGTTCTTGAAATATGCCACCCTGCGCCGGCAAAGGCGTCAATGTATACGACGCGCTGAATTACGTTTTGTTTCGCCAGCACGGTCATGTACGCGGTGGCATAATCCCGCAAGATATCGAGCTTTGCCTCGGTCCAAGGGCCGATTTCGTCGTGTTCGTCGAGCGGTTTGGCCATTCAAATGACTCGCCGTTGTGCGACATCGAAACACCAGACATACGAACATGCTAGCGAGTATTGATACTGGACAAAAGATCAGACAGTGTGTTTTTTGGGGGTGGGCGCGATGATTCCCGCGGTTTACTCATCTGGCGTTTGCCGGCGAACCTCGAATCCCGTTGTCGCTTGATCGAAGTGGGTCGCGTTATCATCGTGGGTCAGGCGCTGGAAATTTGGGAGGGCGCCGCCACATCGGCCGCGGGTGACGACGGCGACCTGGCATTGGCACCATAAATTCTCGAACGCCATCCGATTGCGCGTTGCCCCTCGTCGGTTGCTCGCAGGATTCAGGGGACGGCTCTATACTGCATTCTGAATTGCTGCGCCGCCCAAGGAAATGTGCCACTGTGGCTTCCGGCGCCAACATGACTTTGTGCATCGTTACGCCATGTCTGAACGCACGTGCCGCCTTGTGACGCTGGGGTGCAAGGTGAACCAGTATGAAACACAGCTTGTCAAAGAGGCGCTCCTGCGCGACGGCTACCGCGAAGCGGGCGCGGCCGAACCGGCAGAGCTGTGCATCGTTAATACCTGCACGGTAACGGGCGAAGCTGATTCGAAAGCCCGGCAGGTCATTCGCCAATTGGCCCGGCACAACCCGGGGACGAAAACGGTGGTCTTTGGCTGCTACGCCACCCGCGAACCTGCGGCGCTCGAACAACTGCCCGGTGTGTTTGCGGTCGTTTCTGACAACCGCGAATTGCCGGATGTGCTGCAGCGGTTTGGCGTGACGGGCCTGCCCGAGGGCATCAGCCGGTTCGACGGCCACCGCCGGGCGTTCGTCAAGGTGCAAGACGGCTGCATTCTGAACTGCACCTATTGCATCATCCCTACGGTACGGCCTGGGCTGCGCAGCCGCACGCCCGATGCGATTGCCGACGAAGTCCGGCGGCTGGTCGACAATGGATATCGCGAAATAGTGCTGACGGGAATTCACCTGGGGCACTTTGGCGTCGAGACGACACGCGGGCGGTCGGGCCGCGAACCGTTCCGGTTGTGGCATCTGATCCGGCGGCTGAACGCGATTCGCGGCGACTGGCGGCTGCGGCTGTCGAGCCTCGAGGCGGCTGAAGTCGGCCCCGATTTCATTGCCGCGGCCGCCGATTGCGAGCGGCTGTGCCCGCATTTTCACCTCTGCCTGCAAAGCGGTTCTGACGCGGTGCTGGCCCGCATGAAACGCCGGTATCGGATCGGGCGGTTTCTCGAAAAGCTGGCCTCGATTCGTAAACGGTTCGACAACCCGGCGTTTTCGACCGACGTCATTGTGGGGTTTCCTGGTGAAACCGACGATGATTTCGCCCAGACGCTTGCCGCGTGCGAAGCGGCCGGGTTTATGAAAATTCACCATTTCAGTTACAGCGCGCGGCGCGGTACGCCTGCGGCAACGTTTGCCGACCAGATTTCGGCGGAAACCAAAAAAGCACGCTGCGCGATGATTTTAGAACTGGAGCGCCGGCTTTCACGGCGGTATTATACGGAGTTGGCGGGCACGGCCCTGACGGTGCTGGTCGAGGCCCGCCCGGCGGCGCAAGCGGGTCACGTCACCGGAACGTCCTGCCGATACGCGCCCGTTGAATTTCCCGGAACCGGCGGCGACGTTGGCCAGCTCATCGACGTGACGGCGCAAGAGCCGCAAGACAGTTACATCAGTGCGATCCGCGGGAGCGTGGCGTGTGAGCGTACGTGAATTTGAACCCATCTATCTGACGCTCGAAGAGCACCCCGACGCGCTGATTGTCGGTTTCACGGTGCCGCGGCTCAGCGAAGACGTGAACCTCGAGCAACTGGGGCACGAATTGTTCGCGCTGGTCGAACAATACGGCTGCCGCAAGCTGGTGGTAAGTTTGCGCGACGTGATTTACCTGACCAGTTCGGGCCTGGGCAAAATGATCACGCTGCACCGGAAAATGCATCGGCTGCAGGGTGAAGTGGTGTTTTTTGATCTCAACGAAACCGTCGATGAAATATTGCGGGCCAGCAAGCTCGACACCTACCTCAAACTGGCGCCCGATCGCGAAACGGCGCTGCGGCTGCTGCACGCCGGCTGACCGGCACGCAGCCCATGTGCCGTTTTAACGCGCCGACGGTTGCTGCCGCGCGAATGCCCGCACCCCGCATCGATTCGGCGGTGCGGCGACCGGTTGCGTGCGACCTGCGGCGGGTATTTCGACGGGAACCAATTTCGGGCCGTACATCAGGTTATCGTGGCACTGCTGATCGACATAGAAGGCATTGACGGATCCGGCAAAGGAACCCAGGCGCAAATGTTGTGCGCGCGGTTCGCCGCGGCCGGCGTCGCAGCGAAGCTGATCAGTTTTCCG
>JAJXXL010000267.1 GCA_021781115.1 Planctomycetota bacterium | reverse complement strand
CTCCATCGAGTGTTCCACCACATGCCGTCCCGTAAGTCTTGCCGTAACGACTTTGCTTTACCGGCGAGGTCACTCGTTTTGTGTCGCGACTGCCTGCGTTGCGACGTATGCGCGAGGGCGACCCGCAAAACGGCCATTTGACATAACGGGCGCGGATCGAAAATGAACATTTGGCGTTGCTCACGGCCATCGGCAGCCGTCAGCATTGAGTTGTCGCCCCAATAATCAACACGGCCGCGGCGGCGCGTCACGAGAATTGTCCTGCCTTGGGGGCAACTGAAGTTTCGATGTGCGGACGGAATAGCCCCAGGCCAAGATGGCATTGCCAGCCAGGCCAAGAAGGGCAATCGCGTTATCCATCGAACTCGGCGCCGGCGCATCGCCGGTTACGATCGCTTCACCGCCCCAACCGGCAATGACAGTCTCCCGGGCAACACGAAGCACTTTCACCGTGGACGGATCCCAGACACAGGCGGCGTTTGTATTCTGGTCAACGCCTTCCAAAACTACGCAATGGCGCCCATCGCGAACCAATAGAATCAACGGGCCGCCCCAATGAAACACGTCATTCTTTCGGCTGAAATGCATAACTCTCGCCTTGGGGAACGTCGGCCGAAGTGCTTCGACAACGCTGCCAACACGCACTCCGTCATCCGCCAGGTCCGGAAATCGTTCTGTCAATTGGCTCAATCGGACGCCAGCGTCGACCTTGCAAATCAAACGCAGCGCGCTGAGCGGGCCGCACAATGCGCCGCGCGCTCGGCACGTGTTCGCCTCAGCCACGACACGATCGATCGAGATGGCCCCACCGCCGTCCACCAAGCCACTTTCACTGGCCCAAGTCGAAGCGGCAACCATTGACGTCAAGACCAGAATCTGCAGGAACCACAATTCAGTTTTCATTTTCCTGTTCGTTTCTGAAGCCGCCGGCGCCAAGCGAACCCCAACAACGCCGTTAAGACAAGCGCGTTCAGGATGATCAAAAGTCGCGCTCGCCCTGGCGCGCGCGGCGGGAAAGTCGGCTTCGGCGACAGCGGCAATCGAACGGCATCCTCGACGCTGACGACATCATGCTCCTCGGCAATGGTAAATACCCGCGTGCCGCCCCCTGGTCGATTGTCTGTAATGCGAGTTCCAGCGGGCACCTTGAATTCGAAGACGTTCGCAGGAAGTTTTTGATTAACGAACTGTGAGTTCAGAAGTTCAATTTCAATGACCGACTGCCCCGTCTCAGGTTGCCCGCGAACCCGTTTCCAGTGCCTGGGAAGATAAACGCCCTCGCCCACGTTGGCAAACTCGCGCGCTTCCGTGACGTCACAGGAACGGCTGGAGCCGATGACCTCGTACCGCACCAGGCCACCGCCAAATTGCTCGGCCACGCAAAGCCGAATTGTCGCGCGCTCGGCGCGAACCATCGACGGATCCACGGCTGTAAGCGCTTTAAAAAAATCTCGCCGTTCAATCGGAAAATCAAAAACGCGACACGGCAGGTCGTTTACAACCGCGTCAGACGCCAATGCTTCGTGCCAATGCCGCGCCACGTAGTCGCGCACCGAAGGAACGACGATCTGACCCACCAGGGCGCATGTTCTCCAGACAATTTTTTCGGCCCCCCTGGTTAATGGACCGTCGGCTCCTCCCAAGGTCAAGCTCTTGTTCTCCGATTGAGTGTCTTTTCCTGTTTGATAGTACGTCGCAGCATAGCTGCCGCGGCTCATCGTCAAATTGGAGCTGCCCACATAGCGCTGAATCCAGTCGGAGCCATCCACTGCAACCGTAAACTCCGACGAACTCAGCCCATTTTGACTGCCATTCGGCAGCAGTATATACGACGAAGTCCGGAATCGGAAAAGTCCGGTTGCTATCATCCGCTCACGGTCAAGCAATGCTGCCAACACCGTGGGCAGCTGCGGCGCGGAGTCCTTTTCCTGGGCGTGACTTTTGCCCACGAGGAGCACGATGCAGGATAACGATACTGCAGCCGCGAAAACATGCTGAAGCCGAGCGGCCATGGGTCAGACTCAATTGCATATCGAATACGTGACGCTGAATACGCAGTCTGCGAGACACAAAGTCGTCCAAACCTGGTTGGCGTTCGGGTCGTTCCAGCGAGTCTGAATCATGCTATTGCAGGCCCAACCGGGGTTATCCTGGCTGTCGACGCAGGCCACCACATCGCCGGTTGTCATGCAGGTATTGACGCCTGCCTGAGCTGGCGTGACACCACAGTCGGTCCCATCCCCGCCCGCCATGCATGCCGCTGGCGTGCATGCAGCGTCGAAAGTGCCCGGTGAACAAGTGGGCAAAAACCCGCCGAGTACCTCGTCCGAAAGGCAGTAAAACGCGGGGTCGCAACCCCAGCGGCGCCCCGGCTGACAGCATTGCGTCCCACCCACACGCCGTTCGCCGAGTCCAGGTGACTCAACAATTTGCTGCCGCGAAGTGGCACACAGGTCAAAGCACCAGGTAATTCCGAGTACGATGTAAAGCCCTGCGGCGAATCGAAAAAAACAAGTTCTTGCTGTCATGGTACGCTGCTCCTTTCACTCATGGGCCCGGCCGGTCCCACCTGCAAGCTGAATTTGGCCAGATCGCCGCTCGGCGACGTCAGGACACACGGAGAACTACCGGTAAAATCGGGAACGCTTGCCACCGCAATATTGATCAACAGCTTCCACACCTTGCGGGAGACGACTTCCGTCTCGAAGGTGATCGCCGACGCCGGAATATCGGCTACGCGAACAGTCAGAGTATCCGGCGGTGTATCTTGGGGCGGGTCGATTAAAAACACTGAACCTGCCATCATGTTGTCGACTGATCGAAGGAGAACGCGACTTGACGATAGCGCCATTGCCGGTCGCGCATTATGCAGAACGGCCACTGCTGCCTGAAGCGTCTCAGACTCGCTCGGAAGCGCCACGACGACTAAACGCATCTCGCGAACGCTTGCAAAATCAACGGCATTACCTTAGATGGTGAAGCACGCTTCCCGCGCCGACGAGTGTTTGAGTCGAACGCGACACGCGGCTGGAACGCCGCGCCAGGCGGAACGCCCCCAATCGGCGTCTCGGCTCACCTTCGCGACAACCTCGACCGATAACGCGCGATCAGGGATTGTATCGTCCAGAAAAACGGCTTCCGGCTCCAGCTTCAGTTGGGGGACGACGCATGCGGTAATTACAAAGGGAACAGCGAGCGTTGCCCCGTCCCGATACCGCAAGTCAACCTCAACGCGCTCGGCCACGTCACCGCGCATTGCCCCAGTTGGTATCGACACATCCAGTTGAATGCCGTTGGCCACTAACGACGCGTCGGCCCGAACACAACCGCAGCTTTTTCGGATTTTCGGCCCGAAGTCAACTTCGAGTGGAACGTTTCGCGGGCTTTTCCAATCGAAAACGTGCGTCAAAGTCTCGCCCGCCGACACTTCGCCGAAATCGAATTCCCTGGCGCTTGGATCGCCAACGTGCGGCTCGCGAACGGAAATTGAATTATCCGGCGCAGGGATCGCCGACGTTTGCGTCATAAACGGAAATAGATCCGTTGACAACGCCCCCCCCGCGATCCAAACCACCACGGCCGCACAAAGCACCAGTGCGATCGAAGAGCGAATGGTCATTGAATAACGACCTGCGAAAATGAGCCGTGAGATTCAGAATGCTAAAGCCACGGACCGAAGTACGAGCACGTCTCGAACACGTTCTAACCCATCCCGGTTGGGTTAAAACAGTCTCAAACGAACATTCCTATGCCCGGGACGATAACGGCTGCCGCGTAGCCCGTCAAGCACGAACAACGCGCAATCGGGAATTGACTGCTGCGATGCGGGTTTTGGCCAGCACCGGTTCGTTTCACGGCGTCGCGGCCCGACCACAGGGCGTCAACGGGCTTTCCGCCGGTCGCTCGTAAAAACGGCTGCTTGCGGTCGACGAACCCGGGCAACGCGTACGCGCTACTTTCCCCGAATCTTGCTGCGCAGGTCGGTCAAGAGGTTCACCGCTTGACTGATGTCGGTTTTTTGCCGCTCGCGGTCATGGGGAATTTCGCGCTCGATGGTGAGCGGGCCGTCGTAGCCGAGTTCCAGCAGGGTGCGCAGGTAGGTTTCCATCCCCACATCGCCCGTCCCCAGGGCCACCTCAGTTCCCCATTCCCGGCCTCGTTTTTCGGGTGCGGCCCAGCGGGCGTCTTTGCAATGCACGCTGCGTACCAGGTGGCCCACCTGTTTCAGGGCGGCGATCGGCTCGCCCGAGCCGTACAGAATCATGTTCGCCGGGTCGAAGTTGATAAACAGGTTGTCGCGGTCGACATCGTGGATGAATTCCAGCAGGTGCGCGGCCGATTCCTGCCCGGTTTCCAGATGCAGGTTCTGACCGTTGCCGGCAACATGGTCGAGCAGGTCGCGCGTGGAACTGATCAGCTCGCGGTAGTCGCTGCTGCCACGGTCGGGCACGAACCCGATATGCAGGGCGACCACGTTGCACGCGAGCAACTTTGCAAAATCAGAGATTTCGGTCATTTCTGCAAGCCGGGCCGCCCGTGTTTCCCGCGGGACGAGCCCCACCGTGCGGGCCGTTGTGGGAATGTCAGCGTAGCTTTCGCCATCGAACCCGCCAAAGACGGCCGTCACCGTAATCGACGCGGTGACACAACGGGCGCGAAAGTCTCTGGCGGCGGCGGGCGTGCGGGTTTCCTTGTGGGGGGCGTGAATCTGAACCGTGGGGATTTTCAGCTCGTGGGCCACGTCGAGACGCACGCCCAGCCCCGCATCGACAGAAGTGAACACGCCGATTGGCCAGGATTCCATGAAATCGCTCCTTGGGGAATGGTCTGACTGCGAAACGCCCGAATCGTCGGGCCGTCAGGGTTTCATAACGAATCGTTTATTGATATGTTGGCCCCTGCAAGCCCGAAGTCACGGGGACGGGGTTGCGCGTTTGCTGGGCCATGTGAAGCAATGCTGCCATGATTGACCTCAAGAATCTGCTGTTGCCGATCGATTTCAGTGAACCCTGCCTCAAGGCGACCGAGTACGCACTCGCAATCGCGTCGCGATTCGGGGCCACGTTGCATCTGTTGCACGTCATTGAAGACCCGGTCATTTATCTGCCGATGTTCGAAAGCTACCCGGTTCCGACGCGCGAGCAGTTTGAAACCTACGCCCAAGACCGGCTCGAAAACTGGATTCCCGCCGAAGATTTTGAAGGCTGCAAAATCGAACTGACTTGGGTGCACGGCTGGCCGTTCACCAAGATCGTCGAATACGCTCGCGATTGTAACATCGACCTGATCATCATGGCCACGCATGGCCGCGGTTCGGTGGTGAACATGCTCCTGGGCAGCGTGGCCGAAAAGGTGGTCCGTAAGGCGCCGTGCCCGGTGCTCAGCGTACATCCTGATGGCCACCAGTTCGTGCACGCCTGACGCTGACCGCGCCTCGGCCCGCCGAATCGGCCGGCGACTTGTCACGGCATTCCCCACTCAGGCGAACGGCTTGCCGGCCGGGGAGGCTTGCCGGCCCGGCAACTGAACCGCAACTTGGCGCCAAACTTTAACGGCCGTGCCGATTGTATGGGGCATCGGTCCCAAACCGCTCAGGAGACAAGCTGGGCGAGCAACCCCTGCATTTCGCCCGCGGCGTGGTCGTCGCCGGCAATTTGCGCGAGTTCAATTCCGCGTGCGAGGATCTGCCGGCTGCGTTCGGCGTCGCCGCCGCGCGCCAGCAATTGCCCGAGTTGAAAATACGCGGGAATGTAATGCGGATCCTGATCAAGCAGGCGATCGAGCCTGAGCGCGGCGCCGGGGTCGTCGCCGTCGGAAACAAACTGCATCGCCAGGGCGTATTGCAGGAACGTGTCGTCGGGTTCGGCCTGTAACAGGGCTTCCAGTTTTTCGCGGCGTGACATGGGGGCAGACCTTTCCGATTTTGCGGCGTAAACGGTTCCAGTGGCAACGGTCGTGCGGGACGTATCGAGGCAAGATGACGGCAGCCCCGCAGCCCGACGCGGCGCGGGGTTTTCTTGTTCACGAATTCTAGCAAAATCGCGACGGGCCCGCGAGCCGCCACGCGGGGCGGTGGTACAAGCGTTATATCCAGACCTCAATTCCACTTGGGCAACTTGTGCGCGACTCGAAATCAGTGCTTCAAGCACACCCTTTGACGGTGACGATTTGCATGTTTGCGGGGAGAAATAAAAGTACGCATAAAGCGAACCCGACGGCTCTCCGGCGCGGTCTGCAACTGAGGCGTCAGTTGTCCGGGAAGGAACCAGCCGCCGGTTCCGCAATACCGGCGACAAGAACCCGACTGAATCGTGAACCGGCGACGTCCGGCTGCCGCGCGGCAACCTCGATCCGCCCTCGAAAAGACAGTGCCAATGCGAACAGCGATTTTCAGCCTGTGGCTGTCTGCGGTTTATCTCTGCCTGCTGTCGTGCAGCGACGGCTTGGCGTCGGATGCGCGCAAAACAGCGACGGTTCGCGCGGTCGAACGGGCCCGCGGCGCGGTCGCCAACATTCATAGTGAAAAAACAGCCCTCGACAAAGACCCCGCAT
This sequence comes from Planctomycetota bacterium, assembly GCA_021781115.1. Taxonomy (GTDB): domain Bacteria; phylum Planctomycetota; class Planctomycetia; order Planctomycetales; family Planctomycetaceae; genus JAJXXL01. Next base: position 2,491 of record JAJXXL010000267.1, on the reverse strand, counting down.
TTCGCGACGGCCCGCCTCGCAAGGTGAACGGCATGGGCACGGGAATCATCGTCGATGAACGCGGCTATATCGTCACCAATCAGCACGTCATCGCCGACGTCGACGCCCTGCGTGTAACGTTGTTCGACGGCAGCACCTATACCGCCCGCGTGATTTCCTATGACCGCAAGCATGACCTGGCCGTAATCAAGATCGACCCCAGCCGCTCGCTGCCCGTGATTCCGCTGGGCACCTCGTCAGACCTGATGCTGGGCGAAAGCGTGATCGCCGTGGGCAATGCCTTCGGTTACGAACACACGATTACCGCCGGCATTATCAGTTCGCTGTCGCGCGACGTCGAAGTCAACGAGACCCAGTCGTATTCGAACCTGCTGCAAACTGACGCCAGCATTAACCCCGGCAACAGCGGCGGCCCGCTGCTGAACCTTGACGGCGAAGTCGTGGGAATCAACGTGGCGATTCGCGCCGGCGCCCAGCGCATCGGCTTCGCGATTCCGATTGACGACGCCCGCAAATTCCTGGCCCGCCTGCTCAATACCGGCCGCCTGAACGACACCTACCACGGCCTCGTCACCCGAGACGTCAAATCGCCCCAAAATTTGAAACTCGTCGTAGATAGCGCCGAGCCGAACAGCCCGGCCTCTGCGGCGGGTTTCAAACCGGGCGACGTCGTCATGCACGCCGGCAGTGTGGCAGTTGCCGATCAGGCCGACCTCGAGCGGGCCTTTCTAGGACATGCCCCCGGCGAAGAAGTCGAAGTGACCGTGCTCCGCGATCAGGCCGCGGTTACGCTCAAGGTGCAATTGGCCCGCAATGCCGACCCCAACGTCAATCATGCCTCATCGCAGGTTGTCGTGCGGCAGCCCAAGGAAAACTTCGATGACCAGGTGTGGCGCGTGCTCGGCCTGCGACTGGCGAAAATCAGCACCGCCCAACTGGATACGTTTCGCACCCGGTATCGCGGCGGGATGAAAGTCGTCGATGTGCGCGGCGACAGCCCTGCGGCGCAAAATGGCATTCAGCCTGGCGATATTCTCGTCGGCCTGCACATCTGGGAAACCACCAAGGCCGAAGATGTGTCGTATGTCGTCAATAACCCCAAGCTCGTCTCGTTCGACCCGCTCAAGTTCTATGTGATTCGCGGGCCCGAAACGCTGTTCGGCAGCTTGCCGCTGGCCCGTGAACGGAAGTAAACTGAACCGGGCGGCGCACGTTGGCGCTCCTGTTCATTTGCCCGGCGAGCCGCTGCACGCGGCATGACTGGCTGGCCGGCTTGATCTGTTCGCGGCCCGCGAGACCTGCACGTTGACCGACCCGCACCAGGAATTTGCGCTCATCGACTGGATCCGCCGCCAGGCCGCCCCGCACCTCCGCGTGCCACTGGGTATTGGCGATGATGCGGCCGTGGTCGATTTTCCAGCGCCGACGGCGTGCCTCGTGACGGTCGACATGCTCATGGAGGGCGTCGATTTTGTCATGCCGCAGGCGTCACCCCCGCGGGTCGGCCGCAAGGCGCTGGCCGTGAGCCTCAGCGATATCGCCGCCATGGCGGGCCGGCCTGTCGCCGCCTTCGTCAGCCTGGCGCTGCCCCGCCGCGGAGGCGATGAACTGGCCCGCGGCCTGTACGCCGGGCTGCAGCCTCTCGCCAAGGAATTCGACGTGAGCCTGGCGGGCGGCGACACGAATTCGTGGGACGGCCCGCTCGTGATCAGTGTGACGGTCCTGGGCGAAGCCGTGGGCCGCGGCCCGGTACCCCGCAGCGGGGCGCAGCCCGGCGACTGGGTCATGACAACCGGCGACTTTGGCGGCAGCCTGACCGGCAAGCACCTCGACTTCAGCCCCCGCGTTCGCGAAGCCCTGACCCTGCATGCGGCGGCCCACCTGCATGCCATGATCGATGTCAGCGACGGTTTGGCCGCCGACCTGTGGCATCTTCTCGACGAAAGCCGGGTGGGGGCGGTGCTCGATGCGCACCGCATTCCGATCAGCCCGGCAGCCGCATGCGCCAACGACGGCCGCACGCCCCTCGAACACGCGCTGGGCGACGGCGAAGACTTTGAGCTGGTCTTTTCCGTTTCGCCGGCCGACGGCGAAAAGCTGCTGGCCTCGTCGCCCTGTGGCATCGCAATTTCACGGATTGGTGAAATCGTCTCCGGCCGCGAATGCCGCCTGCGCGATGCCCTGGGCAATTTCACCCCCTTGCCGCCCACCGGCTGGCGACATACATTTTCGTGAGGAATTCGCCGGGTACGAATTTCCGAAATGTTTGAACGACGTCGCGGCGGCGTCATGATTTCTGACCCTCAAGCGGGCCGATGCGTGCCATGTCGTCGAACGAACCTCAATCGGCGCTGCCCGCCTGCTGGACCTTTCTGTCGTCAAGTGAAGACACGACCGACCGGTTGGGGCGAGTTTTGGCCGATGTACTGCGACCCGGCGACGTCCTGGCGCTTGTCGGCAACCTGGGCGCGGGGAAAACCCGGCTGGTGCA
>JAJXXL010000048.1 GCA_021781115.1 Planctomycetota bacterium | reverse complement strand
GATCTGTCAGCGTGCCCAGCGTGGTATTGACCGATTCGAGCAGGTAGGCGGTCGAGGTGCTGGTAATGTCGGAAATCGTGGCCACCGATTGCAGGTCGGCGAAATGAATGGCCAGCGAGTTCTGCGGGTTGGTGTTCGCGAAGTTTTCGGTGACCGGCCCCAGAGATGGCGCTGGCGAGGCAGCGGTAATCGTAGGGGCGGCGCTTTCTTGAATTTCCCACACGCCGCGGCCGTAGGTCGCTGCCGCCAGGATGTTGTTCGCCGGGTCGAACTGAAGATCGTGCACAGCGACATTGGGAAGCTGCGCGCCAAATCGTACCCACGTGCGCGTGCGGTTCGCGCTGGGGTCGCTGTTCTGGGTGACGTACACGCCGACGTCGGTGCCGACGAAAATCAGGTCGTCGGCAGTGCCGGCCTGGCGCGGGTCCATGACGACCGACCAGATCGGCACGTTGGGCAACGAGCCGGGGCTGGTGCCGTTTGTCGCGGCCCCCAGGCCACTCAAATCATAAAACGTATTGCCGCCGTCGGTGCTTTCGAAGATCGTGCCACCGCCAGTGGAATTGAACCCGGCGTAGGTGACGAATACGGTTTTGGGATCTTGCGGGTCGACGTAGATCGAGCGGATGGACTGCGTGGGGTCGCCGCCTGCGGCCAACACGTTATTCGTGATGTCGTTCCAGTTCATCGCCACGCCATTGCCACCGGACGTCGATACGAGGAGATGGCCGTCACTTTTGGCAGCGTAGACGATGCTCACGTCTGTCGACGCGGCAATCGCCGTCACGACGCCGTTGGCGTCCCATCCGGCACCGGACACGTCAACCCACGTTTTTCCCTGATTAAGCGATTCATTCACGACGGTTGTTCCGGCGAGCACGCGTAGCGAATTTGTCGGGTCGAGAGTGTACGGCAGCATAAATCCCGATCCGCCAGTTAGCCCGACACTGATCACGTTGGGAAATGTTTTGCCGCCGTCATCGGATCGAAAAAGGGTTCCATCGGCCTCGGCGTACACAGTAAGAGGGTTGCTGAAGTCGATCTTGGTGAAGCTGCCGTCGCCGCCCAGCACCGAACTCCATGCGGTTTGGCCGTTGTACATCGACGTACCGTTGTCTTGCGCACCCGCGTATGCAATGTTCGGATTGAAGGGGTCGAGGGCAACGGAATTGAACGTCGTAATCTGCAAGTTGCTGTTCACGTCAGTCCATTGTGGCAAGGCAACGCTGCTCGCGGTGAGCTTGTAAACGCCGCCGTCGTTGCCATCCCACAGCGTTCCGTTCGCGTCAAATGTTAGCGCGTGGTTGTCGGGGTGCGGGGTGACGGCTGAACCCGTATTGCCGATTTCAGTCCAGGTGATTCCGCCGTCGGTGCTTTCAATAATGCCTGCGGGGTTGGGCGCCACGCCAGGTGTGTAGGCGTACATACCGGCGGCAAAGACGGTATTCGAATCCGTCGGGCTGACGGCCAAAACGTTGTCAAAAAATCCTTGCTGGCCTAGGAAATTGGGCGTATTCGGCAGGTTGAACCAGTTCAGTCCGCCGTTGTCCGTGCGCATTTCGAGATACAAACTGCCGAAATTCGCAGATGTAGTGTCGCCATTGGATATGGTTGCGTAAATCCGCGAGGGGTTGGCGGCCGATACCCCCAGTGCAATCTCTCCCACGAGCGGCCCGGTCGGAAAACTCGACGAACGGAACCAGGTCGAGCCGGCATCGGTGGTTTCGTACACGCCGTTCCCCAGAAAGCTGCTCGCGGCGTCGGTCTGGTCGTTCGTGACGCCCACGTACAGCGTCTGCGGGTCGCCCGGCTTCATGATCAGGTCGGTGAAGTCGGCATGATCCGAAATCGGCCCGCCTGACGTCGAGATCAACTGGTCGGTCATGTTCGTCCAGGTCACGCCGCCGTTCAGCGTCTTCCAGACGCCGCCGTTCCCGGCCTGGCCGTTGACCGCGTTCTGGGTCGTTGCCGCATAGACAATGTTGGTGTTGCCCGGGTCGACCACGATTCGTGAAAACGCCCGGCCATAAAATGGATCGCTCGCCGGGTCAGTGAGTGGCTCGAACGTCCAGGTGGCGCCGGCATCAGTCGATTTGAGGATTCCCTTGCCCAAATACGTATCGGCAGCGCTAGTTACGCTGTTGAAATCGGCAATAGGAATCGAGATCGACTCGCCCGTTCCGACGTAAATTATGTTCGGATTGCTCGGGGCTACGGTGATCGCCCCAATAAACATGGTTTTGTTGAAATCACTGACGACGTTGCCCTGCGCGTCTTTAATTCCAGTCAGGTAGTCCGTCAGCGGCGTCCAGCTCGCGCCGCCGTTGGTCGTCTTCCAGACGCCTCCTCCGTCTGAGCCGAGGTACATGATGTTCGCGTTCGTCGGGTCGGCGGCGAGGGCGGTCACGCGGCCCGAGGTGGGGCCGAAACTAGTGGTGCCATAGGTCTCACCGGTAATCGGCGCCGGGCCGATCGGCGTCCAGGTCGTGGGGCTGAGCGCGATCTGGGGCGTCGTCGTGATGTTCAGGCCCGGTGGAGTCGAAACCGGGGCGCCTGCCAAAAGCGTGCGCGGCTCAAGGTGTTCAAACCGCCCGGCGGCGCGGCGGGACGAGCGGCGGCGCGGCGGCGCGGCAATCGTCAAGCGGCCGGCCAGCCGATTCCACAGGCTGACCCACGGGTTGACGCGTCGCGGACGACTCTCGAGTTCCAACATGGGAAAAACTCCAACTGCGTTGAGGCACAAGGCAGGTCGATGATTAAGGTGAGAGGCAGTTTTCAGTGTTCAGTTTGGCGCGGCCGCTCTGTCAGGGCGGTTTAGTCGTCGGTTGTCGGTGTTCGCGTTGGACGTGGGTTTTTGGCCAATGGACGGTTGTTTGGCATTCGCGTGACGGTGTGGCCTGGGGCGTTGTCCCAGGCGAGCGTGTTTCGCCCGTTCAGGGCGGGGTGCTTCGCCGGCACGCGTGAATTGCCTCCATCAATGGTATCCATTTCTTCATCTCTTCGCGTTCTTTGCGTCTTCGCGGTGAAATCGCTCCGCGATGTGGTTAAGGAGCCTTACAACGTGAGCCCGGCGACCGCCTGGCCTGAACCCAGCGCCTGGCCCACAGAACTCCAGAAAGTGTCGATTTCAGTTGTGGCGGGGGCAGACGCAGCCGGCGCCGTTGTCGTTGTCGTTTGCGGCGGGGTTGCGGTCGAGCCGGGTTCGGCAGCCGTCGGCGGGTTCGTTGCCCCGCCGATCGTCACGTTTTGCGTCAGGCCGCCGGTCGTAGCCGCCGCGGTGTTCGAAGTCGAAGTCGCTGGCGGCAGTGTGGCGGCGGCGCTGATTTCCTTGGCGCTGACGGCGGCGCTCGATGCGCTGCTGGAAATGCCTGGCACGACTTGCGTGGCTGGTTCAGCGAAGGCGTAACCGAGCGGCGTGTTGATTTCCCAGATGTTGGGGAACTGCGCCAAAATTGCCGACGCGGTACCGGCGTTTTCCGTGTACAGGTGGTCGCCGTTGTTGACGTTGTAGAGTTTGAAGATTTGCGTCGAGCCGGGCACAGGCGAGGTGAAAATGTAGCCTTCGATTTCCTCGTAATGCCAGCCGAGGTTCACCAGACCGTTCAACTCATTCGGGTTCGTCGTGTAGTAATGGGTGCCACTGTTCGGGTTGAACAGGCGGTAAATCGGCGTCGAGCCGGCCACCTGGCTGCCGCTGACCGCGAACCCGGCGCGGCCCGTGGTTTCATCGACGAAGCCGTGGGCCACCGCGTTGTTGAACTCGACGGTCGAGGTCGTGAAAAAGTGTTCCTGGTTGCCGGGGTTATAGGCCCGCAGGAATCGCTCGGTCGTCAGGGCCGAAACCGAAATCACAACGCCCACCGGCGGCGACGATTGCAGGCTGCCGTCGTACGCGGTCACAGTAAAGGCCGTCGTGGCCCCCACGATGCTGGCGCCCGGTGTCCAGACGACCGTATCGCCGGGGCCAATCAGCGTGCCGGGCAATACGGCTGTGCCATTCTTCGTCAGCGTTCCCCCGTTTTGCACCGACGTCACCATGAAACTCAACGTCTCGTTGAAGGCGGGGTTGTCGACATCGTTCAGATTCGAACTGGCTAGCAGTTGCGAATAGGTCAGGGTGAACGGGGTGCTGGCGACACTGCCGGTAAACGGCGTGATCGTCGTCAGCGTGGGGGCCTGGTTCACGTGGGCCACGTTGATTGTCACCGGCAACGCCGGCGTGCCGCTGTAAAACACGCCGTCGTAAGCCTCGACCGAAAACGCCGACGTCGCGTTGCCGTACGTGTTCAACGGGGGCGTCCAGACAAGCGTATCGGCCGGGCCGAACGTCGTCGTGCCCGCGATCGCCGGGTTGCCATCGACCGTCACCGCAGCGCCGGGCGCGATGGCGTCAATGCGAAACTTGAGCACACTGCCGTTCGCATTGTGAGCCCCGGTCGCGGCGACAAGCGCGGCGTAGGTCACATTGAACGGGGTGTTTTCGAGGCCGCCCGTCAGCGGGGTTGAAGTCGCGTTGAGTGTGGGCGGAATATCGACCACGTTCACGTTGATCTGGCTCGTGCCTGCCGAGGTATAGACGCCGTCGTAGGCCTTGACCGTGAATGCCGGCAGCACGCCCAGCACGCCGGGCGCCGGCGTCCATTGCAGCGTTTGGCCGGGCTGCATGTCGAACCCTGGAATCGGCGAAACCGCACCGCCGCCCGAAAGCTGCAGCGTACCGCCCGACAGGGCCTGAATCTGGAATTGCAGCGGAATGCCGGTCGCCGCATCGGTGGGCACGCCCGCAACGAGCACGTCATCGACATCGGCGGCGCCGGTCGCGACCAGCAGTTGGGCGTAGGTGATCGACAATGGCTGGCTGACCCCCGCACCTGCCAGCGTGGCGCTGGTGTTGGCAATCGTGGGCGGGCTGCCGGTAATGATGTTTACCGTGGCGGCCGAAGTCGAATCGTTCACGCCGTCGAATGAGCTCACCGCGAACGCGGGCACCACGCCGGAATCGCCGGCGTTGGGCGTCCACGACAGGTTCTGGCTGGGCGAATTGAACAATGTTCCGGGAGTGACCGGCACCCCGTTCAGCGTCAGTGTGCCACTGGCCGCGATGAGTTGGATGTGAAACGCCAGCGGCAGCCCCGCAGGGTCGGTGGCGCCCGAGGCCGTCAGCAGCGTACCGAACGGAATGTTGAACGCCGTGCCGGGCAGCGCCGTTTTCAATTGAATGGGCGAATTGATTGTCGGCGGAGGCGCCGGAACCACGCCAATGCTGACCTGAACCGCCGCTGCCGAATAATTGCCGAAGCCGTCGTAGGCGTCGGCGGTAAATGCCGCCAGATTGCCCGTCTGGTTAGCGGGCGGGTTCCACACCAGCGAATCATAGGAGTGGAAGAAGACCGGTGGCGCAATTGGCCCGGCGGGGTAGACCGTGCCATTCAGCACGAGCGACCCGCTGGTAACCGAATCCATCCGGAAGCTGATCGGGTCGCCGTCGAGGTCATTGGCCGTGGTCGCGGCCACGAGCCGGTTATACGCGATCGTGAAGGGCAGGTTCTTGTACGCCCCCAGCACGGTACCGGCCGCAATCGTGGGGCCGGGGTCGCTGACATTGAGCGTGACCGGCACAGGGGTGCCCGAATACTGAAAGCCCACCGGCTCGGCGGGGTCGAAGGCATCGACTGAAAAGGCGCTGGCCACGGCGCCGGTGAAGTTGTTCACCGGGGTGTAGGTCAGGGTTTCGGTGCTGGTGACGAGCGTCGTGCCGGGTACGATGGCAATCGCATTGCCCGCGCTGTCTTTGAGCGACAGCGTGCCCTGCCCTGTGCCCGGTATCGCGTCGATGCGAAACTCGATTGCCGCCAGCGGGTTGCCGTTGGGGTCGACCAGGTTCGAGTTGGGCGGCAAAAAATCGGCCAAGGGAATCGCCAGCGGCACGTTTTTCGTGACCGTAATCGGGCTGATCGTCGTGATCACCGGCGGCTGGGGGGGCGGCGTGACGTCGATTTGCACCTGCGCCACTTCGGGCGGCGCCTGTTGCTTCGAATTGCGTTCGAGGTCAGTCGCCGCGATCGTGAAGGCGTTGACCGCCGCCCCGGTCACGCCGACGGCGGGGGTCCACGTCCAGATTTCGCCGGGCAGCATCCAGGTCGAGCCGGCAACGGTGGCCCCACCCGCCTTGGTCAGCGTGCCTTTCGTCGTATCGATCGTATTCAGCAGAAATGCGACCTGGTCGCCATCGAGGTCATTGGGGACGGCAATCTGTTCGAGTTGCTGGTAGGTGATCGTTATCGAATTGGCAGTGGGGGCCTGAACGATGTTTCCCACCATTGGACCCAACACCGCGGGGTTGGGCTGCAACGTCAGCGTGGGCGTCGCGTTTTCAGGAATTTCCCAGATGCCGCGGCCGTAGGTTCCGGCCGCCAGGATGTTGTCGGTTTTGTCGATGACAATCGAGTGGACCTGAACCTGGGGCAGGCCGATGCCTTCGACCTGCCAGTTTGTGGCCTGGGTGTTGAAATCGTGCGTATAGTACACGCCGGCGTCGGTGCCGATAAACAGTGTGCCGTCTTGGGCCCCGAACTGCCGCGGGTCAAACGCCGCCGTCCAGACGGGAATGTTCGGCAGGTTGCCGCTGATATTGGTCCAGCTTTGGCCAGCGGTGGTCGTTTGAAAGACCTGCGCGCCGGCAAAGGTCGGCGCCCCGGTCACGGCGTCGTAATTAAAGGTGTCGATAACGACCCAGGCAACGTTCGGGTTTTGCGAATCGACCACGATCTGTTGAATCGGGTTGACGCCGCTTTGCTGCGGCGTACTGGTGCCGCTGGTAAAATTGGTCACGTCATTCAAGTGCGCGCCGGCCGCGACCAGCGCGGCGGTCACGTCGGTCCATTGGATGTCGACGTAATCGTTGCCGGGGTTGGAAAAGATGCCGCCGTTGCCTCCCAGCGCGGTCGTACCGAACGAGACGTACAGGCGAAATGCATTGGGGTCGAGGTTGGCGGGAATCGCAGGCGCAAATCGCGAGGCGGGCGTCGTCGCGGCATACACGGCGCTAAAGTTGGTCGATGCCCCGATGGCCGTGATAACGCCGTCGCTCGACCAGCCGTTGCGAACCGGAGGACTCGTCTGCGGTGGTGGCGTCGTTGTTTTGTCGGCATCTGCCGGGCGATTGATCGCCACCCAGGTCTGGCCGCCGTCGGGCGATGCGTAAATTGTGCCCCCCGTGTCCGATTCGAGCCCCCCGCCGCCCAGGTCGGGTGCGGTCGTTTCATCGCCATCGGTCCAGTACGCGTCGCCGCCATACAGCACGTGGCTCGAATTGGACGGATCGAGGACGAGCGGAGTGTTCATCGATGAAAACGTCAGCGCCGAGGGCGCTGTATCGACGATGTTCGTGAGCGCCGGGTTCAGCAGATTGACCTGCGGGGTAATGTCGCTGAACGACGCTCCGCCGTTGAACGATTTCTGCAGGGTGCCGCCCTGCATTGTCGCGTAGATATTCGATGTGTTCGACGGGTCGACCACGACCGTCGAGCCGCCTCCCTGGCCGGTCGCCTGGCTGGCCCCCAGCACCTGGCTCCAGTTTGCTGAAGACGAGCCGTTGAACTCGGCAATGCCGCTGGTTTGCACGGCGGCAAATGCCTGGTTCTGGTTGCCGGGCGTGACCGCCACGGAATTGACCTGGGAAATCTGCAAGGCGCCGGGAGTTCCTGTGACAGCCGGACCCAGCCCGGCGGCGCCATTGAGATCGACCCAGACCGGGGCCGTCACCGTGGGGTCGCTCAATTTCCAGATGCCGCCGTCGTTGCCGGTGAGCAGTTTGTCGTTGGCGTCGAACGCAAAGGCGTGCTGATTGGCGGTGGGAGTATTGGCCGTGGTAGGCGTGGCAAGCTCGAACCAGGTGTTGCCACCGTCGTTGCTTTCGATCAGCCCGTAGCTGCCCGCCCCCTGCGAAAAGAACCCGCCGGCGAAGATGTTGTTTACATTGAGTGGGTCGACTGCCAGGGTCGAGGCGTATGCCCCACCGTTTCCATTCGCTGAGAAATTCTGCATGTAATCGGGCGTGTTCGGCAGCGTATTCCAGGTATTGCCGTTGTCGGTTGTTTTCAGCATCAGGTACAGCGTATTGCCCGCCGTGGCGCTGTCGGCAATCGAGGCGTACACCGTGACCGCGTCAGCGTTGGCGGGCGAGGCCGCATTGGAGTTGATCGCCAACTGAATCCGCCCGACATGCTGATCGACGGCGATGTTCGTGGCCCGGAACCAGCTCGCTCCGCCGTCGCGGCTTTTCCAGATGCCATTCGAATTCGACAACTGCGGCGCCGACAGGTTGGTACGGTCGTCGGCCAGCCCCATGTACAACGTTTCGTGGTCATACGGATCGATGACGATGTCGGTGTAATCGGCGCTCACCGGCAATGCGCCCGTAACGGTGGCCGATCGCTGGTTGGTAATGTTCGTCCAGTCGTTGCCGCCGTCAGTAGTTTTCCAAACGCCGCCATTGTTCGACAGCGCCTGGTTAATATATTGGAACTGGTACTGGCTGACGTCGCCCCAGGCGGGCGCATCGGTTGTCGGAAGAATTGTGGTCGTGGCGTAAACCGTATTGACGTTCGTGGGGTCGATGGCGATTTTGGAAATCGCCGCGCCATAAAACGGGTTTTTGGCGTTGTTGGCGGTGGCCATCAGGTGCCAGGTGTTGCCGCCGTCGGTCGATTTCAAAATGCCCCGGCCATAGTAGGCATCGGGGGCCAGGTTCGCTTCGCCCGTGCCGACGTACACGATGTCTTGCGTCGGGTCGGTGGGGGCAGCGGGGTTGCGGGCGACGGCAATCGCGCCATCGACATTGATGTCATTGAGCGTGGTGACCGCCACGCCCGTGTAATCGGTGAGCAGCGGAATCGGGTTGCCGTTGGCGTCGACCGCGCCGGTGTTGGGGAAGTCGGTCATGGGTTGCCAGCTTTGGCCGCCGTTTTCACTGCGCCACACGCCGCCCCCGGCGGTGCCGATCCAGATGAAATTGGCGTTGCCGGGGTCGGTGGCAATCGCGGTCACGCGGCCCGTCACGGCGCCGCC
>JAJXXL010000125.1 GCA_021781115.1 Planctomycetota bacterium | reverse complement strand
GATGACTCGTGGGTAACGCACTGCTTCACCGCCGGGGGGACAATTCTCAAGGCGTTGGGCACTCAGCCGATTCCGTACATCAAGGCGTTGTACCTGGCGGCATGCGGCTGAGGCACCCCTTTTTGAATTTCATCTCCTGAGCTGCGGACATGCCCTTGGCACGTACCTGACCCGTATGTGAACACGTGGATAGTCACTGTGGTTGTCGAGCTCACTCCGGCCCGACTTCTGCCTGCAATTCGCCAAGCCAACGCAAGCGAATTGAACCCATTTTTGTAAAAATGGGTAGCACAATTGACAAAACAGGAATAATTGGTAGGATAGGTATATTCAACGTGTCTTTTGGTTCTCAGGCTGCGCACACGCTCTCTTCTCTCCGAATCCGTTTCCGAATCGCGAGACTCATTAGAGAGAGAGGCCCGTGTTGACGTATCCTGACGCAAACTGCATTTTACAGCCTGATTCTTCGTGCGCCCGTCTGATTGGTGAAGCACGCGATTGGGTTGCTCAAGGGCAAATCGAAAAAGCCCGCGTGGCGTTTACCCGCGCCGTTGAACTCGATTCGACAGGTGCGGCGCTCAATGAATATGGCTGCTTTTTGTGGCACACCGGCTATACGAATGAAGCCGTCGTGCAATTTCAGCGGTTGCTGGCGCTAGCCGATCAGCGGGCCTCGGCCGCACTGCGGTCAGTAGCCTGCAACAACCTGGCCGTCGCTTTTCGTGAATCGGGCGATCGGGTTTCGGCCGCCGCGTGGCAGCAACGCTCGTGGAAAACCGCGGCAGCACAGCCTGCGGCAGCCTCTGGCGAATTGGGCTGCGACCTGGGAAACCGGGGAAACGACGCGATTCTCGCGGGCGACTACGAACTGGCCGAACAGTTGCTGCAGTGCTCGCTCGCCTGGGAAACGTCGTTTGGCACACCCGGCGGCGCGGGCACCGATTGGGCCGGGTTGGGAATCGTCGCTGCCCTGCGCGGCGACTGGTTCGCGGCGTTTGGGCGTTTTCGCCGGGCGCTCAGGCTTCACGATGCCGCAGGCGACGAGCGGGGCAGCGGTTGCGACTGGCTGCATTTGGGGCAGATCTGGGCCGAACTGGGACGGTGGCGCCCGGCGTTACGATGCCTGAACCGCGCCGTGCGACGACTCGAACTGGCAGGCGCGACGCGCCCCGCCATGAGCGCCCGCCTGGCGCTGGCCGATGTCCAGCGCCGCGCCCTCCTGGCCGCCTTCAACCCGTCGCTCAACTGATTTGCCATTTGCGACTGCCGCGGCACCGTGACCAACGCGTGCCGGTTCAGGGAGACGCGGGCCGAGCCGGGGCCGCGCGTGGCGGCCCTTCAATGATCAGGGGTACCTTAAGCATGGGAAAGACCGGGTCGTTGGTAGAGATGGAAATCAACGCCTGGTGCCGCCCTGGCGGAACAGCATCTGGAATCGTGACGCGCACCCGTTGTCGCAGCGTGCCGTCTTCGTCGAAGTCGCTGTCGCCACGTTCGACGCGGGCCAGTGAGGTCGAACTGGTGGCCCCTTCGAGTTCGAGTGGCTTTGTCCGCTGATCGATAATAGTTAACTCCTGGGTGATGGGCGACTGGCCCAACTGGTAGAAAATCAGGGCCCGCGGGCGAACCTGGACCTGGTATTCCGGCAGGTCCACCCGAAACACCAACGCCACTTCGCGGGGCGCGGGGTCGTCGTACTTCACATCGAGGCGAAATTCCTTCGGCCCCGGCGTTTCGCCCGCCGTACGCACGCGCAGCAGGAATTCACCCGATTCGCCTGGCGCATACTCCTTTTTATCGAGCCGGGGGTTCAGGCAACCGCAACTCGGCCGAAATTCGCGAATGGTCACCGGCGCGGCGCCAATGTTGACGAACCCGAACCGGGCAAACACTTCGTTGCGGGGCGAGATTTTGCCCAAGTCGACCATATACTGTTCGAATGCCAGCGCCGAGTGGGGTTTGCCGGGCGCGATGGATCGGGGCGCAGCCCCGATCGCATGGGCCACGGCGGCCACAAGAAACGGCACGACGCCAACCGCAACCGCTAATCGACCGCTGGAAGTCTTCGATCTTACCATGATCCTTGAGCTACCATGTGAGTCAGTTCCCCCCCACGCCTCCAAATGCCAACCGCGTAATGGGCGGGTTTCTACCAGAAAACCCGCCGCGCCGACAAGCCCCACCCGTCCCATGACTACCGCGCCCGCAGTTTCTGGTTTGGCGGCAGCAATGCCGATGCCGCGGCAACCGGGTGCGGGTAATTGACCTCATCGCCCCGAGACATTCCGGCAGGACGGGCGAAATCACGCGCTGAATTAGCGCTTTGTTGACAAACTGGGGCCCGCCCCCCGCGAAGCCCGCTGCCATCCCCATCTGCGCACAATTCACATGCAACCCAATTCCTGACGACAAAATATGGGTGTCTTAGACTGCTTATTGCGGATCGGGAGGGCGGGGGCGTAAAATAGGCGGCGAACAACGTGCTGCCTGGGACTGGTTCAGATGAGCACCTGTCGTGGAGAGCGGCCCCGATTGTCGGCAAGGCAAGGGACGTGCGCGGGCCGATGCCAAGGAAACTTTGATGAGCGTGAATTTCTATTCCGTCCTGGGTGCGATGGCGGTTGGCGTGGGCCTGCTGGCGGTGTGGCATGCCTGGAAGCCCTTGCGAGCGTGGCTCCGCCAACGCGAATCACGGCGCGCGCTTGAGGAGTTCCGGCGACGGCGCGAGCTGCTTGAAGCCCGGTTTTTCGACATCGCGTCGGGGTTGGGCAAGCCCCGCGGTTTGCGATGGCTTGATTGCGATTGGCAAGACGCCGTCAGCTTTGCGCGCGATCGTCGTACAGGGCTTCTGACCGCATTCGTTGCCGTGAATATCCGATTCGAAGCCATCGCCGGAGGCGACATGGAAGACGTTGCCGCCGTGGGCAACATTCGCGATGCGGCCGCCGTCTTCCATTATCAGCACGGGCGGTGGGGCACGGGGGGCCGGGCCCTGTTCAATATGAACCCCGCCGACGCCTTGGTGCGGCTGGAACAGCAATTTCACCGCGTCGAACTGTCGGAACCCCAGTGAAGCCCATTTGCGGGCCGCGCACCGAACAACGAACCCGGTTTCGCGGCCGACTTGCCGGAATCTGTCTGGCACGCGACAATGCCTGACAACGGTGCACGTCTTGGGCGGCGACGCAAACGAACGGCCGCAATCGCCAGCCCGCGCGGGCCAAACCACCTCGCCACTCTACGTGTTGAGGAAGAGCAGATCATGCCGGGTTCAGGTGTTGTCGTCGAGGTCCAGAATGGCGTCGCGCGAATCACGCTTGATCGCCCAGAAAAGCGAAACGCGCTGACGCGCGAAATGCTCGCTGAATTATTGGCGGCCATGATTCGCCTCGAACAGTCGCCCGGGTTGCGCGTGCTGGTGCTCGCGGCCCGCGGCGACGATTTCTGTTCGGGCATGGACTTAAAACAGATGCAGGAGGCGGCGGCGCTGCCCGGCGCCCCTGCCCGGTTTCTCGCCGATGCGCAAACCTATTGCGATGTGCTGACGCGACTCGTCCAATGCCGAATTCCCACCATGGCGGTCGTTCAGGGGCGAGCCTTGGCGGGCGGGTTCGGGTTGGCCTTGGCGTGCGACATGGTTCAGGCGGCGGATACGGCGGTTTTCTCACTGCCCGAACCCAAGCGCGGTCTCGTGGCGGCGATTGTCGCACCTCTGCTTGTGCACCGACTGGGCATCGGGCCGGCGCGTTACCTGTTGCTTTCAGGGCGACCGATGAACGCACGCGACGCCTTGCGGGCAGGAATCTGCCAGGGAGCATTGCCCTCTTCCGATGCGCTCGATGCCGAAGCGAGTTGCCTGCTGAGCACCTTGCTCGAAGGAGGACCGGCTGCGCTCGAAACCACCAAACGGTTGCTGGCCTCGTACACGGTTGCCGACCTGCCGCTCCAAATGGCTGAGGCGGTGGCCATTTCGGGCCAGGCGCGCAACTCGGCCGAGGCTCGCGAAGGGTTGCAGGCGTTCGCCGAAAAACGCAACCCGGCGTGGTGGGCCCCGGTCTGAACGGTATGCGCTCGATATCAATGGAGCAAACGCCGATTTCACGCGGTACCGACGAGCGATTCGGCCCGGCGATGCGCGGCCGCCGGCGCCAGTCGGCTTCAACTGGTTTGTTTGAGCGTGGCATCGCGAAATCGCAGTGACGGCTGGTCGACCGTGACAACCGTATTGGGGGGCACGCTTTTGCTCAGCGATACGCTCGCCCCGATCACCGAGCCGGCGCCAATCACCGTGTCGCCGCCGAGAATCGTGGCGTTGGCGTAAATCACCACGCCGTCTTCAATTGTGGGGTGCCGCTTCTTGCCGCGAATGATGTTCCCCTGGGCGTCTTTGGGAAAACTCAAGGCCCCCAGCGTCACACCCTGATACAGTTTGACATTGGCGGCAATATCGCACGTTTCGCCGATGACGACGCCGGTGCCGTGGTCGATGAAAAACGACGGCCCGATATTCGCCCCGGGGTGAATGTCAATTCCCGTCGCTCCATGTGCCGCTTCGGTCATCATCCGCGGAATCGTGGGCACGCCCAGCCGCCACATTTCATGTGCCAGCCGCTGAATGGTAATGGCTTCGAGCCCCGGGTAGCAGAAGATGATTTCGTCGAGGCCGGTTGCGGCGGGGTCGCCATCGTACGCCGCCTGCACGTCGAGCGCCAGCATTTCACGCACGCGAGGCACCTGATTGAGGAAATCGAGCGCGGCGGCCTGACCGAGCGCCTCGAAATCGACCTCGCCGCCCGCATTGCATTTGAGGTTTTGCCGCAGATCGTGTTCATGCCGCAACGCCCGCGCGATCTGCTGCGTCAGCTTGTCATGCAGGCCGTCAATCAGGTCGCCAATATGGTAGGCGACATTGCCCATGTGCAGGTTTTGCCGGCGGCGGTAGCCAGGAAACAGCACCTCCTTGAGGTCTTCAATGATCTCAAGGACCGTGGCGCCATTGGGCAGCGGGCAATGGCCAAGGTGGTTGATTTTTCCGAACTTCTGATAGGTGGCGATGATGCGCGCCGTGAGTTCGGGCAGTTCTTCCTTGCGGCGGAGATCAGTAGCCATGCGCAGGTTCCCAGGGAATTCGCGGCGGCCCCTGCCGCTCGCACCGTATTCTACGGGGCCGGGGGTGGCAGGGTCAACCAGTCGGACGACGACAATGATTCCCAGAACATCGACCGTACCGGGCAAATGAATTGATGCCGGCTTGTGGAATGTACCGGCAGCCGCGTCATTGCGGTTCTACGGGCGTAAACTGCGCAAAGTTTATTGCCCGGAATTGGGCCGAAACGCGGCGCTCGAAAGCCTGACCCGCGAGTCGAGCTCGCGCTCAGTCCGATGACGAGGGCGGCAGTTCCAGGTAGCCGCGGGCCGGCACCGACGCCGGGAATTCTGCCGAGATCCCGCGAACGGGTGCGGCCCCCGCCTTGGGCAACGCGCGGCGCTGGGGTGCGGTTTTGGCGCGCGGCGACGATTGATCGTCGCCCGGCGACGCCTGGCCATTTGACCGCCGTGGAACAGTCACTGACACGGCAGCCAGCAATGCCTCGCGATTCCTTTCCCAGGCGGCGTGGTCGCTGGCCTCGATCGGCAACAGCAGCGTCAGGCAGGGACGCTTCAGACGCGTCGCCGCGTAATTCTCAAGCGATCCTGAAGTCGCCTGCCCGAGGTCGTTCGCGACGCGGTAGGAATTGCGACGGGCGACGGTTTCGGCACGCTCGCGAATTGCCCCTTCGTAATTGACGACGCCGCCGCTGCGGCCGTCCTTCAAATGAATGATCAATGCCGGGCGGAAATCGCCGATCAGCCGCTGGACAACGCGGGTTTCGACTTCGCTCGCCGGGCGTTCACCGGCGCGATTCGCCGCCAGTTGCTGCCAGTTTTCTGCGGGAAAGTTGCGGTTCAGGTCGACGCCGTTGATGTTCTCGGGCGTGCGCGCATAGTAACCGTCGGGGTTCGGGCTGCGCACGAGCAACAGCGTCGATTCCTGAAGTTGCTCGGGGCGGCCGCGCAAATACCGGGCCAATTCATCGACGAGAGCCACGCTTTGCGGTTCGTCGCCGTGCATGCTGGCCAACAGCAGGATGTGATACGGCCCGTTGCCGAGTGCCAGCGTTTCGACCGGGCGGCGATCGGTGCTGGTGTAGTACCTGTTCCAGACGGGGGCATCAAGCAGCGCGGGCCGCCCGGTTGCCGAAATGCGGTCGGTGAAAAACGAAAATCGGCCGGCCGGCTTCGGGGTGCCTTCGGCAGGCGCCTGGGCCGTGCGAAACGGGTCGGCGGGCTGGCGAGCCTCGGGCAAACCAAGCGTTGGACCGCTGATGGACGGCTTGTCGGCAGCGGCGGGCTTGTCGCTGGTGAACGGCTTGCTGAAAAATGACGACCCCGGTTCGGTTGCCGGCTTGTCTGATGTTCCCAATCGCGGCGACGGCGCCGACAGCCGCGACCCGACGCCCGCGTTCGCGCCGCCGCTCGATCCCTGGCGAAACCCTGAAGCGCACCCCGGCAACAACAGCGCCGCACTGAACAGGCAAAGGCAAGCAGTTCGCATGATTCCCCCCGCAACAGGCCTGGGCCACAGAGCCCGGGCGGCGCTGAGCCGGTCCTGGACCAGCCCCGGCAGGTCGCCGCAGGCGCAGCGCCCCCGTCGTCAGTCGTCCAGGCCCAATCGGAATTTCAGTTGTTCGAACCGGCGGTGCAACTCCTCGCTTGAAGAATGCACGTGCTCGGCTTCAGTAATGAATCGCAGGTCTTCCTGCGACGGCAGTCCGTTCTGCTTCAGGATCGCTTCAAAATCCTCCAACGCCTGCCCATACACGATGATCAGCTTGTGCTCGTCGAATTGCACTTCCAGCGGAATGTGCGGGTTGAGCACGGCAACCCCGGTGCAGCCGTCGTCGAGCAATACGTCTTCAAAGTCGTACAACGTGCTTTTGAGAACCGGCAGGTCGATATGTTCGCGGTACAGGTCGGCATGGCCCCTGGCGTTGCGGTCGTGGCTGGTTTCCAACACGACATCGACCTCATCGCCCAGCGGATCCAGCAATTCGAAAAACAGGTCGAGGACTTCCTCGCGCGACGCCGAAGCCATGATCACCGGAATGTCACAGCCAGTATCCTTATCGCGGTACACGTCGTGGCGATACCCGGCAACGGGAACGACCTGCAGGTCGAACGACGGGCGAATTGCTTCGGTGAGCCGAAACTCGCCATACCGCGACACCTTCAGGTGGGCTTCGAGTTGTGACTCTGACAGGTTTTCAAAGCTGCTCACTCCGGAATGCGTGTGCCCGTCGCGAAAGACGTTTTTGAAAAACCGCTTGAGAAAACCCATGGCACACTTTCCTCGCGTCGAACAAGGGCTTGCAAGCCCGTCGGGCTGCCGCGCGTTGGCCGCAACGCCGACATTTTACTACAGACACTCGAACATGCGGCCCGCATTCCGAGTCGCTCGATGAACCGCGCGGCGGCTTCTGGCCGTCGATTACGAAGCAAATCTAGCACGAGTTTTGAGCCCCCGGTGCCGTACCGGTCGCCGCCGCGTCGTTTTTTCGCCGCAGGGGTTGAATGAAGTGTGCCCGTACCGTCTGGTGAAGCCCCCCGGGTGGGGCGCAGCAGCCAGATTAGAAGCGATCCTGCCTATTATGCGGCCGACCAGGCGGCGCATGCGGTACACCCCACACAACCGTCGCCCTTCCACGGTGTGCGCCGCGGCCAACGGCGAAAAATCGCCGCGCCGTATGCCCTTCCCCACCTCGACCCCCGCTAATCGGCGATTTCGTTGGCTGTGTCGCCGGTTTGCACTTCCGACAGGAATTTGAGCTGGGCCCGCAGGGGCGGCGCGGCGGCATCGCGCGGCACGCGGCAATATTTGCCGTCGGCCTGAAGTTCGCGGGCCTTGACGTTGTCTTCCAGCAGCGTCGGCAGGATCCGGTTCAGAAACCGCCGCTTAAGCGAAGGCTCGATTACCGGAAACATCACTTCCACGCGGCGGCGAAAGTTGCGGGGCATCCAGTCGGCGCTCGACACGAACACATCGGCATCGTCGCCCGCGCCAAACACGCACACGCGGCTGTGCTCGAGAAACCGATCGAGAATGCTCGTCACGCGGATATTGTCGGAAATACCCGGAATGCCAGGCCGCAGGCAGCAACTGCCGCGGACAAGCAGCGAAATCGGCACGCCCGCCTGCGACGCCCGGTACAGCGCCTTGATGACGTCCGGGTCGACCAGCGCGTTGAGCTTGGCAACGATGCGCCCCTGGCCCCCCTGGCGGGCCTTTTGAGTTTCACGCCCGATCAGTTCGAGGATCCGCGAATGCAGGTCGTGGGGCGATATGGTAAAGCACTGCCACTCGTGGCCGCGGGAATACCCGGTGAGAAAATTGAACAACGCCGTGGCGTCTTCGCCGAATCGGCGGCGGCAGGTGAACAACCCGAAGTCGGTGTACAACCGTGCGGTCGCCGCGTTGTAATTGCCCGTGCCCAGGTGCACGTACCGCCGCAGCTTGTCGCCCTCGCGGCGAACGACCAGCGTGACCTTGCAATGCGTTTTCAGGTCGACGAACCCGTACACGACGTGCACTCCCGCCCGTTCGAGCTGCCGCGCCCAATTGACATTCGACTGTTCGTCGAACCGGGCCAGGAGCTCGACGACCGCGGTCACGTTCTTGCCTTTTTCCGCAGCGGCAATCAGCGCTCGAATGACCGGGCTTTCGCTGCCGGCGCGATACAGCGTTTGCTTGATGGCCAGCACGTCAGGGTCGTCGGCCGCCTGCCGCAAAAAATCGACGACGCATTGAAACGATTCATACGGGTGGTGCACCAGCACATCGCGTTTGCGAATCGTGTGGAACAGGTCGGTTTCCTCTTCGAGGCCGGGGGGCCGCCGGGGGGTGAACGGTTCGTCGCGCAGCGGCGTGTAACGCTCGAGGCCGTGCCAGTCCATGAATGAAATCAGATCGAGCGGCCCGTCGATTTCGTAGATCTCCTGCGGGGCCAGGCCCAGCGGGCGACGGATCGATTCCATCAGCTTTTCGTCGGTTCCAGCAGCAATTTCGAGCCGCACCACCTCGCGATGCCTCAGCGCCTTCAGCCCCTCTTCGACCGCCTGCGACAGGTCGTGCAGCACTTGGTCGCCGT
>JAJXXL010000115.1 GCA_021781115.1 Planctomycetota bacterium | reverse complement strand
AACGCCACCGCACGACTCAACGAGCCGCACTTTTGACGAACGACGTCCTGGCCAACGATAAACCTGGCCAAATACGCCGCCGCGGATCACCTCGGGCTGCTGAAGCGGCACTACCGGCCGTCGCGCGATTCTGCACGCTGTACGAGCGTGGTCGGCGCGGCGGGCTGTGCGCTGCAACCTGGCGGCGCAGGGGGATAGTATTTTCGATAATAAAACGGGTAGTAGTAATACGCCAGTTGGCGGTTGCGCCATTCGGCCAGAGTTTCGCGCAATTGAGCGGCCCATTCCAGTTCCTGGCTCGCGACATTGCGCACTTCACGCGGATCGGTTTTTAAATCGAACAGGTACTCGCGCCCGGTGCGGCGATCGTGCATGAACTTCCAGCGTCCGGCACGCACCACAGCGTCGGCCTGCGCCAGGGCCGATTCGACGTGCAGGAAGATTTGCCGCCGATCAACCGCCGGGCGATCGTGCGCAAACAGGTCGATTCCCTGAAAGTTCGGCTGCCGGCTCAGCCCCAGCAGCCCCAGAATGGTAGGCGGCAGGTCGATGAGTTCACACGGATAATCGTCGGTTCCCGGCGAGACCCACCCGGGAGCGCGCATCCCGCATGCGATATGAATTGCGGGCTCATACGGTTCGCGTGCGTGCGTCACGGCGCCATGCTCATGAAAGCTTTCGCCGTTGTCACCATAAATCACCAGAAGCGTGTCATCCAGCCGGTTCAGCTCGCGGAGCACGCGCACCAGCCGCCCGACCTCCTCGTCGGCGGCGTGCAGCGCATTGAAGTACGCATTGCGGACCACCTCGGTCTTCTCTTCGGGGTAACGAATGAATGACGCCTCGAAGTCGATCTCGCATGGCTGAAATGGATGTGCCACCGTGGCTGGCAATTCGTACGGAAAATGTGAGTATTGCAGATTCATGCTGAGATAAAACGGCTTCCCCGCTGATGCCTGCTTGCGAACCCAGTCGATGGCCACATCGACCGTGTGTGCATCGTCGAGCTTGCCATTGCGAATCTGGCCAGCAGCAATTGCATACGCCAGGCCGGTGTCGCGGCGGGAAAGCAATTTGGCGGCATGGCTGTGATCGGCGTCGTATAGAAGGTCAAGGTTCGGGCTGGCAAGGAGCTGATCCATGCCCCCCCAGCTTTCGTTTTGCGACGAGATGTGCGCCGTGGCGTACCCGGCCGGTTTCAGCGCGTCGTAGATCCGAACGACCGGCCAGGGATCCCGCCGACTGTAGAAATGGTGCCGCCGGGCCCGCAACGGGTACAGCGAGCACAGCACGGCCACGTCCGAATAATCGGAGTGCGTACTTTGGGCGTAGGCCTGCGTGAAATGTCGGCCATCTTTGAAAATCGCATTGATCTGCGGAGTGACCTCCCGCCCCTGGTGCACCTGATGAATCACATCGTGCCGCAAAGATTCAATGGCGATCATCACGACCGAGGGCGTGGCCTTCAATGCGGGTGGATCAGTTGGCTTTTCGGTCAGCGGAACCAGGTTCGCGTCAACAAGGCACGGCGAAATCGGTTTGAGCTCCCAGAATTCCTGAATTCCCGAGAGGCAAGTCACGACCGGGTTCGTCCGATATCGCAGCAAGCTCAGCGCCAATTCGCGCCGGGGTCGGCTCAATTCGCGTCCTGTCGAAAGTCCAAGGAGCAGGCAACCCATGCCCGCAACAAGCCAGACCGCAATCCGCATCTGCCAGGTCCGCCGGCCTGCTGTAATCCGCCACGACGACTGGCTCAGGATTCGCAACAAACGTGGCAAGGCGAGCATGATGAGTGCAGCGACCGCTGCAAATCGCCACAACGTCGGAAGCTCCGACGAGGCCATGTAACCCCAGAATTCAGGCTCAGCTACGTTATGCCACGCGAAATCGAGCGCATCGACGCCGCCAAACTGCCCCGTGCGCCGGTAAATGACCCAACTGCAAACCTGCACAAACAGAAACAATTCCGTTATGGCGACGACGACAACCAGGCCCAGCCAGCGCAGGGGACGGCGATTTCCGGCAGCATCGGTAGCACGCGACAAACCCCAGACGCACCACATCGCGGTCAGCCAGGTCCAAGACAGGGCGGCGGCGAGCCAGCTCCACCCTGGGCGCACGCCCCCAAACGAGGCATGCAAACCCGTCTCGACCAGAAAACCGCAAAGGAACATGCCCCCTGCCACCGGGCCAGGTGTAGCGACATTCATCCCCCGGCGCCACCATGACGGCTCCGCGCCAGGCGATTGCACAATGCCGGCGGCTGGCAATGTTTCCGCGCAGTGCTCTCCCACCAATGCCACGTCCGCAACTCCTCGGAAACTGTTGGCGACTTTTGCTGAGAGAGACGTTTATCATGATCGCGCCACCCAGCGTGTTGCAACAATCGATGCGATGATTTTTTGTTGTCGCCGTATGAGGCATGCCGCCTGTAACGACATTGTGGGTTGTAGAAGTTGTTGGCCGAAGCGCTGGCGAATCGGGGTGTCATTCGCGGGGCGCGATTTCACAGGTACGGCCGCGGAATGCGATCGCGAAATAGACCTCGTTGAACAGCGCGCGGCGAGGGCGTGCGACCGGTTTTCGGCTGTGGGGAAGCCGCAGGCGCGATCGGCGGCGGGATGCTGTTTTCGCCGACGACCGGCAACGGCCTGCGGAACGCTGCGCCCCCGTCTAAAAGCTTTCGCACCAATTCAGAGCTTTCGCCCAGAAATTTCACCGCGCCGCCGACAAGTGCCGCAACGGGGATTCCGTCGACATACGCAACGCGATTGGCCGCGTTGCGCGGCACCCGTTCATGATTGGACAAAACCCCCACGAGGTTCAACGGGTCTACGGCCGAAACCATCATCAGTTCCTGGCAGGGCCCGGCGTCGCGCAGGTTGCGCAATGTCTGCACTGTGTTGCCCAGGGCGAACTGTTCGCCCGCCACGCCCGCGATGAATCGTCCGCCGCGAACGTCGCCGCGTGCTTCAAGTTTCCGCAGAAGTTGCAGCAATTCAAACCAGCGCGGCGCGCCGGGTTCGCGGACGAGCAGATCGCGAAACAGCACTCCCCAGCGGCGTAGCAGCAGCCACGCCCAGTGCTCGACGTCGGTCGAATTCCGCACGGACGATCCAAAGCCCTCGGCCGACATCGGCTGTCGCCATAGCGACCACCGCCCCGCGCCCATCAACGGTGTCCGGCGTCGGGCCGCGTTGCGAAAACCCGGCCGCGACACTTGGGCCGAACGCGACGCCGCCAGCGCCCGCAACCCGGCGAAGCCATCGGCCGTCAGCAAGCCCTGCGTCGCCAGTTCACCCAGAGCCTCGTTCAACTGGGCGGGCAACAGCCGCGTCGCCGCTATTAAATCGGCAGCAAACAAGGCCCCCTGCGACTGCAACAGGTCGAAGACTTCGCGGGCCCGGCTTGACAGCAAATCGGGGTCGCTGGGCGGGCTGCCCGCTTGCAGCCAGCCGATCGCCGACCGCTGGAATAATGCAATGGGCACAACTTTCGTCAACCCGGAGATCGGCCGGCTGCGTTCAACTGCCCGCCGCGCGAGAAACAACCGCCCCCAGCCGACTTCACCCGCGAGGCACAATTCGTCGAGCCATTCGGGCCTGTACCGCTCAAGGCGGCAGGCGAAAATGTCGCGCTCCCAGGCAATGGCAGGCAGGTCAAGCCCCTGCAATTGCCCGATCACCTCGGCCACGCCGCTCGGCCCCGATCGCCTGAAGCCCGGCAACGCTCCCTGATGCCGCCCCAGAAACCGCAGAAACACCTCGACGCCAACCGGTTCAATCTGCCGCCGCAAGCCTTCCATCGTCAACCGGTGAATCCGCGCGAGCAGCCGCCGATGGCACCATTCGATCGCAGCCTCGCCGCCTGCCACGACAGCGTCTTCGCCTGGACATTCCCGCGGGCCGGGGCTGAACCGCCCGCGTAATACCACACCTTCGCCCTCGAGTGCTTCGAGTGTGGCGAACGCCGCCGAAGCGGTCAGCCCCAATCGCGCCGCGGCGGCAGTGCTGGTAATCGGCCCGCAGACCTCCAGCAGCCCGCGCATCAGCGCCACGCGGGCATCTTCGGCCGTCCAGTCGATGCGAACACCTTCAGGCACCGCCAGCGATGCAGCCCCGACTGCACCGGGGTACGCGGCACGCACCGCCGGCAACCGCTCGGCCGCAACCCAGATGCCTGCGCCATCGGGCCGCGTGAACATGCCTGCCCGCCGGTGTTTCACCAGATCGTCAAACCAGCCGAACCACCCCCTGCCCTCGGCAGAATCGGACCGCGGGACTTCATCGACGGGCAAAGCCATGCGGCTCAACAACAGATCGTGCAATTCGTCGGGCGAACGCACGCGGGGTTGTGCTTCATTGCGCACGAGTTCAATCGCGGCGGGGTCAAGGCGGCCCAGGTCACTCGCGCTTTCGACCGAAAGCGTCCGCCGCGCGGCAACTGCCCGGGCCCGCCGCTCGACAACCTCACCACCGTCGAGGAACGCGTACGGGTTGGCGTTCAGCAGTTCGTAGCTGAACGGCGAAGGTTCGCGGGTGTCACGGGCCAACAGCGTGATTTCTCCCTGAAGGATCGCCGACAACACGCGATACAAACCGTCGAAATCATGCGCCTCATGCAAGGCATCATGCATCGACTGCTGCACCAGCGGCTGGTCGGGTATTTCATGGTCGCCCGTGATGTTTTCCTGGCAACCGGTCAGTTTGGGAAACACGGCGGTGAGCAGGTCGTCGGCCCGAAAGCGCTGCAATGGCGGAGGGACTTTCTTGCCGTTGCGAAACCGCTGCACCAGCAGGGCCCGGGTGACGTTCCACCGCCAGCGCGTTTGAAATGTGGGCACGGCCAGCAATGCTTGTTCAAGCAGCGGTCGAACATTGCCGGGGGTCAGCATGCCGAACATGCTTTCCAGCGGAAAGCTGTGCTGCGGCCCCAGCGACAGCACGATGCCATCGTCGTCGGCGCTGGCTTGCAATTCAAAATCGAACGAACGGCAGAACCGCTTGCGCAGCGCCAACCCCCAAGCCTTGGTGATCCGCGATCCGAACGGGGCGTGAATCACCAATTGCATGCCCCCGCTTTCATCGAAAAACCGCTCGAACACCACGCGACGCTGCGTGGGCAATAGCCCAATCGCCGCCTTTTGCGCTGCGGCGTACTCTACCACCTGCCGCGAGCCCGACTCTGAAACGCAGGTTTCTCGCTGCAGCCAAGCCGTGACGTCTGATTCTCCAAGGCGTCCTTCCAACTCTTCACGCAGCCGCGAGACTTCTTCTGAAAGTTCCAGCGTGCGGCCGGGGGCCTCGCCGCGCCAGAAGGGAATCGACGGCGGCGCACCGCCCGCGTCGAGCACCGTGACCTCGCCGCCGCGAACGTATTGGATGCGCCACGAAGTGTTTCCCAGCAGAAATACTTCGCCCGCCTGGCTTTCGCTGGCAAACTCCTCGTCGACCGTGCCCACCAGCGTGCGTTCAGGTTCGGCGACCACGCGGTACGCCGCGATTTCAGGAATGGCGCCCCCGCATGTGGCAGCAGTCATCCGTGCGCCGGGCCGGGCCCGCAACCGGCGGGCCACCTGATCGTGATGCAAATAAACCCGCCCCCGGCCCGACGAATGCGTAAGGCCTTCACTTTGCATCAGCACCACCGCGTCAAAATCAGACCGCGAAAGATTGCGATAGGGCCAAGCCCGCCGAACCAGGCGATACAGGTCGTCGGCGCCCCACTCCTCGCACGCGACTTCGGCTACGATTTGCTGGGCCAGTATATCGAGCGGCCCCACGGGAATCGCCACAGCATCGAGCCGGCCGCCTTGGACGGCGCGAATCAGCGCCATGCATTCGAGCAATTCATCGCGGGTCAGTGCAAACAGCCGGCCTTTGGGAGTCAGCCCCAGGGCGTGCCCCGACCGGCCCACGCGCTGTAAAAAAGTGGCGATCGACCGGCAAGACCCCAATTGAATCACCAGGTCGATATAGCCAATGTCGAGGCCCAACTCGAGCGACGCAGTCGCCACCACAGCCTTAAGGTGGCCTGACTTTAACCGCTGCTCGGCGTCATGCCGGTGGTCTGCCGCCAGCGAACCGTGGTGGCTGCTCACGACGCCTTCTCCCAGAATTTCGCAGAGCTGATGGGTCACGCGCTCGGCCATCCGCCGCGTATTCACGAAGATCAGCGTGCTGCGATGCGAGTTGATCAGCTCGCAGATTCTCGCGTTGACCTCGGACCATTGCTCGTGCATGCACACCGCCCCCAGATCACTGGGCGGTATTTCGATTGCCAGGTCGAGGTCGCGTTGATGCCCCACATCAATGATCCGGCACTGGGGCGGCGCCCCCCCCGCGTCGGCAGCGCCCACCAGAAACCGCCCGATTTCGTCGATCGGTCGCTGCGTCGCCGATAACCCGATCCGTTGCAACGGCCGCGCGGTCAGGGCGGCCAAGCGTTCAAGCGACAACGCCAGATGCGACCCGCGCTTGTCGCGCACCAACGCGTGAATTTCATCGACAATGACTGTTTCGACGCTGCGCAGCGCCTGCCGCCCCTTGACGCTCGTCAGCAGCAAATACAGCGATTCGGGCGTCGTCACCAGAATGTGCGGCGGCCGCCGCACGAGCGCCGCCCGTTCAGCAGCCGATGTATCGCCCGTCCGCAAGCCAACTCGAATGGGCGCCGCGGTCAGCCCCTGATTGGCCGCTTCGGCGGCGATGGCGGCGAGCGGAAGTTCGAGATTGCGGTGCATATCGTTTGACAATGCCCGCAAGGGCGAAATATACAGCACGCGCGTTTCGCCGGGCAGTTCGCCCGCGAGCGCCAACCGCAGCAACCGGTCGATCGCGGCCAAGAACGCCGTCAGCGTCTTACCGCTTCCAGTCGGGGCAGCAATGAGCGTGTGTTCGCCGGCAATAATCGGTGGCCAGCCTTCACGTTGCGGGGGCGTCGGCCCCGTGAAGCGGCGTTCAAACCACCGTGCCACAACCGGGTGAAACACGCTCAGCGCCACACAATCCTCCCGCAATAACCCGGCCCAAAGGCCGCCAACCAGCAAACACGGTGCTGCCCGATGATCGTAGCAGGCCAGCAACGGGCGCAACAAGGTCAACGGCCGGCCGCGTTCGCCGAAGAGTCACGCTCAAAGACAGCGGGCGGGCGCACGGTGCCGAGGGCAGGGCGTCGATGTTTGGACAGCCCGGCTGGCTGGCGTTGAACTTCGATTCGGCTCATCTCGTACACGCCTCATCGCGTGCGCCAAACGACTCAAACCACCGCCGCTTTTACGCAATGGATCGGGGGCAGGGAGTTCGCGACGCATTCAAAATCTTCGCCCCCGTCGCGGCCGCGCCAGAGCTGACCCGTGGTCGTACCGAACCACAACGACGGGCGGCTGCCGTCGTCCAGGTCGAGCGCATCGCGCAGCACCGTAAACCACGCATCCTTCTTCGGCAACCCGGCACTTAGCCGCCGCCAGCTATCGCCCGCATTTTCGCTGCGCCATACGGAGGGGCGGCCGGCGGGACAAGTGCGGGTGGCCGTTTCGAGCGGCACGACGTATACCACGTCGGGCTGGTGCGGATGCACGGCGATCGGAAACCCGAAATCGCTGGGCAGCCCACGTGCGATGCTGCGCCACGACCTTCCGCCATCGTCGCTACGCAACACACCCAGCGTCGAGTCGTCTTCGGCCCCGCCGTGATTCTGCATGTACAACCGCTCGGGGCAATCAGGGTGCGCGGCGATTTTGTGTACGCACTGGCCGAATTCCGGAAAGCGGTTGGGCATGAAAAGCACGCCAACCCCTGTATTTTCTGGGGCAAATGTCTGCCGACCGTCGCGACTGGCGTAATGCCCCCCGGTCGAAATGCCCAGGTGCAGCGCGCCGCCATGCTCGAGAATCGTATGCAGGCACAGGCCCCCGTTGCCAGGCATCCATTGCCGGGCATGGGCATGATCGGTTATGCCGGGCACCTTTTCCCAGGCGTCTCCGCCATCGGGGCTGTGAAACAGCGCCGCTGGTTCAACGCCGCAATAATAGGCCGAACGATCGCCCGCTGCCGCCAGCGACCAGACGTTGGCCAGCTTGCGACCATCTTCGGCTGTAAAAGCCGGTGCCGATTTTGTCGGCTTGAACTTGCGCCCGAGATCCTTGCTGACCTGAATTGTCGTGCCAAACCAAGTCGAATTGGGGGCAGCCACGACGCGGGGCGTGCTCTGCCGACGGTCAATGAGCGCGGCACTGACGCCGAAACCCGCAAAGAACGGCCCGCGCAAGTCAAGGCGCCGCGCCGTAGGGCCGCCCTCGAATATGAACAACCCTTTTTTGGTACCGACCGCAACGACGACGCGACTGGCCATGCTTTACCCCCCGGAAACAGCCGGCAGAATGGTGACCAGATCGCCCACCGTCAATACGGTCGTCAGCCCGTCGCGCAGACGAACATGGTCATGGTTGACAAAAACGTTGATATGCGGCCTCGGTTCGCCTTGTTCGTCGCAAATTCGCACGTGAACTTCCGGGTGAATCCGGGCGATTTCCGCCAATACCCCGCGCACGTCGTGTGCCGCAATCCAGAGTTCGCCGCGATTGCCGCACAGCGGCCGCAGCGCCGGAGGAATCGCCACGCGCACGTCAGGAAGAGGGTTTTTCATGTGTGCCCGATGCGCACAGCCGACACGGGTTGTTCAAGCCGGGGCCGCGCACCGACCGTGAACTCAGGAAATGGCAACCGCAACGCGGCAACACACCAACGATGGGCGCCATTTGAAATGCATTGCACGGCGCCCATCGCACGTGACAATACCGCAGTCGAAAACGGAGTGCAACGCCATCACGGTGACAGGCCTGTCCGAATTGCGCCATGCCCCAAAGCGACTGCGAAGTGTCCGCACTCGGGGGCAAAGTTCGCCGTCGCAGTCAGGGTTCCCCCCAACGGCAAGCCGTCGCAAAGGGGCCCAATTACGGTGCTCACGGAGGCGCCGCGGGGCACCCCCAGAAAACATGACGCGCCAGGCCCATCGGGCCGAGATTCGCCTGATTCGCCAACGGGCAAGCGAGGGCGGAAAATCGGGTGTACGTTCGGGGCAACCCGCAAATATCGGGGCCAGATCACGGCGCTTCGGGGAGGCGTTTCCCTCAAAAATGAGGCAGTTCCCTCCACACGCCCCGCGGCACGCGATTTCGCCGGCCGGGTTCCGCGGCAAATTCCGTGAAACGCAGCCAATT
>JAJXXL010000175.1 GCA_021781115.1 Planctomycetota bacterium | reverse complement strand
AACATAAATCCCAATCCGGCTAGAATCCATGAGTTGGCGGGTGCGGTCGACGCTTCAGGATAAAGGGGCCTGCCAGGAGGGCGTCAGATGTCTCCCACGGTGCAGCCCCCTGGGTCGATCGCAAACATGGCGACTCGCTTCCAGCGTCGCCACGCTTTTTCTACTGCCAACCTGTCCTTGCACGCGTGACGAATTCAACGTTCGTCGAAATCCATCGGACCGAGGGTCAAATGTCGCGGAGTCTGACGACGATCTTGGGGGGTATCGTGGTTTTGCTTTCGACGTTTGAAACGTCGGTGGGGCAGATGCGGCGTGACGTGATGGGCCGGCCTATACTCCGGCCCAATTCGCAGTCTCCATCGGGCGTTGTGCGGCAATTGATGTTTTCGAGAGACGAAGGTGGCGATTGCCTGTTTTCAACCGGCGACGACAAGGTCGTCAGAAAATGGCAGGTACGGCGAGCTGCCGGCGGACAAATGGAATTGCACCCGGCAGACGTCATCCGCTGGCCGGTTGCGGCCGATCAGCGCGGCACAATTTTCGCACTCGATGTGCAACCCGACGCCAGCGGCAATTGCCGCCGCCTGGCGTTTGGTGGCATGGGCATTAAAGAGCCGCTGGTCGAGCTCCTTGATCTGGCTCGACCGGCGCTGGTTCAGGTCTTGCTGCCGGCCGAAGTCAGCGCCCGCCAGCATTTCGTCACTGCGGTGGCGTTCCGCCCGCAAGGCGACATTCTAGCCGTCGCGCACAACGGGGCCGCCGGTTTGAAAGACGCCCGGGTCGCGCTGTGGCGCACCGCCGGAGATCGCACCGAGTTGCAGACGATCCTGTCTGCCGAGGTCGATGCCGTTCGGCAGTTGGCATTCAACACTGCGGGCGACAGGCTCGCGGCTGTTTCAGGAACCGCTGAGGGACAGGTTCGCGTGTGGAATGTCGCCCGCGAAGTCGAAGATGCGGCCCTCTCAGCCCGGTTGAATCGCACGGCGACGGCGTTTGCCTGGACTGGCGAGGCCGCTTGGGCCGCGGCTCTGGCTGAGGACGATCGCCTGGCGCTTCATCGCGACGGCAAACTCATTCAGGCTGACCGAGCGCCGCGCGGAACGTATTGGACCAACTCGACGGGCCACCGGCTGTCGTATAAATTCGCGGTGTCGGCGCAACCCCTGCAACCGGCCGAAATCCTCGCTGCAAAGTGGAGTGATCTGTTGCCGCTTGATTCTGCGGCCACACGAAATCTTGCGGTCGAAGGCGTTCTGAATCTATGGGTCATCGACAATTCCTCGGGCGCAAAAATTGAAACCGTCGGGCCGATTCCCGCCGGGGCTCATGTCACGCTGCATCGCTTGGACGACAAACTGCTGGTGCGGCAGACGTTACATACCGGCATCGACAAGCTGGTTCGCGTGGGGCAGTCTGACCGGCTGGTGGCCGGGTTCTTCAAGGAATGGCTGCCGCGGCCCGGCGTCGTGGCCGGGGTCGAGCAGCTTGGCCGTGCCGGCATCGCATTTGAACGTGGGGACTTTGAATCGCGCGTCATGGCACTGGCCTGTTCGGCCGATGGGCGGTATCTGGCCGCCGCCGGCATCGACCGGCCGCGCACGTCTGGCGCCCCGGCCCGCTATCAGCTTCGCGTCTGGTCGATCGCCGACGGCCATTTGCTGTGCCAATACCCGCCCGAGGCCGGCGCGGGCGACGGCGGCAGCCCGATAAACAACGTGGCGCTGGTGCAGGGGGCGCGACCCGGTGAATTGTCGATTCAATTCGCGACAGGGGCCTTTGAAGAACTCTTGCCGCCCCCGCCCCCAACCACGCAATTCACGCTCGACGGGCGGAGCATTCGCGGGCGGTTGCAAGCGGTGCCGCTGAGTGGCAAGTCGCCGCCGCCTAGGTTGTTCGGCACGCGCGACATTATCATCGCGCCGCGTGGAGGCGATTTTTACCTGGAATCGGGGCGAGTTGGTCCGATTCCGCTCCTTAACGGCAACCTTCCCCTGTGCTATACCCGGTTTCGACATGGGGCGCGAAAGTTCGCCGCCATCGGTTACGTTGCGGGAATCCTCGTGTGGGACGAAGCGGCCCTGCAAAAGGGGCTCGAACAGAACCCCCGCGAGTTGCGACGGGCGCTGCTGCGAAGTTTTCTGGGGCATGAAGGCCGTGTGACCTGCCTGGCGACCGCCCAGGATGGCTCGTGGCTGGTGTCAGGATCAGACGACGGCACGATCAGCGCCTGGGGCCTGCAAGACCTCGGCCTGTCGTCCGAACACCGCCTGGAACTGGGGGTACGATTTCGTTCGAACGGCCGCAAACTGTTCGTCGACGAAGTCGCATCCGGCAGCCCCGGTTGGGCGGCGGGGTTTGAAAAAGGGGCCGAGATCTTCGGCGTCAAGTCGGCGGGCCACGACGTTCCGGTGGCTGACTGGCCGCTGGAACTCGGGCAGCCAATTCCTGGTCGCGAGCTGATGGTCACGGTTCGCAGCAGCCAGTCAGAGTACACCGTTGCCACGAACGTGACGCACGACGCCTTGTGGACCCTGCTGCCATTGCAAGACGCCTCAAACTGGGTCGTGTGGACGCCGCAGGGCGTTTACGATTCGTCGATTGCGCTGATTGATGCGCAGATGTACTGGCATATCAACCCCCCGCTCAACATGCTGTTCAGCAAACGCGATCAGAATGTGTTTCGCATCGAAAACGTGAAGAACACTGTGCCCGAACAATATTGGACCAAATTCGATTATCGCCGCAAAATCCTGGAAGTCATCGAACGCCACGACCGGTCGATCATTCAGGATTACGTGCGAAACAAGGGGTTGGCCGATGACCAGATTCTGCCTGCGATTCAGGTCGAGGGCGTGCATGACCTGCGCGACAAGTCCGATTTCGACCTGACTCTGCACGCCGTCCGTGGCGATGCCCGCGGCGAGTTGACGCTGCATGTCTGGTGCAACGGTCGGCGGTTGGCGGCGCACCCGCTCAAATCGAGCCAGGCCGACGTGCGCGTGCCCGTGCCCGCCAGCGTGCTGCGCGGCGGTTTGAACAAGATTGTGGTCACGGTCGAGGTCGGCGAACCGGGGCAGGGGGCGTTTGCCCTGCCGGAAGTGCGGTTGTTTCAGGTCGAGGCCGCGCCCGCGCGGCGGCGGTTGCATTACCTCGGCGTCGGCGTCAATTCGTTTCGCACCCCCCGCCACGACCTGCAGCCGCTGAGGAGTGCAGCCAACGACGCCTGGTTTCTCGGCCAGGCGCTGAAACAGCTCGCGGCGACCGAGGGGGGGGGCGACCGCCCGGTATTCGACCAGGTCGTCGCCGCCGTGCTGGCCAACGGCGCGGGGGCCCCCAGCGGCGTGCCCGCGCCCACACGCGACAATATTTTGAAAGCTCTCGACGACCTTGAGGCCGAAGTCGAACCCGATGACTTCGTTTGCGTGCTATTCGCCGGGCACGGCCAAAACCAGTTTCGCGCGGCGCCCGGCGCCGTCGAAGCGCAGCCGGAGTTTTACTACCTCGTCGAAGACGCTGGCGACAATCTCGAATCGACGGCAATCAGGGGGCGGGACCTCTACGAGCGCCTGAATCGACTCGCCTGCCCGGCCCTGTTGCTTATCGACGCCTGCCATTCCGGTTCTGCAGAAATGGATCAAACCCGCCTGCTCAACTCCGGCAGTCTGCAATTCGGCCCCCAGGTGCTGCTCGCCTGCGACGCGGGCGAGATCTCGTTCGAATTTGACGATGTGCTCATGCACGCGGGGCAAAAAACCGGCCACGGCCTGTTCACAGCCGCAGTCATCGAGGCGCTCGAAGGCCGGCGGGGCGCCGCGGCGTCGTCGATCGAGGAACTCGGCGCCTACGTCGAACGCCGCGTGCCGGAAATGCTCGGCGCATTTCGCGGCGGCGAACGCCGTGACGGCAAAATGCTGCGCCCGGGCGACAAAAAGTCACAGCGGCCACAAGTGAGGCGGTCGGTCACTTTTCCGCCGGAGGGACAACTGCTGCGCGGTCGCCGGTGAGTGCGCGATGGCGCCTGGAAATCGATAATTGCTCTGGCATCGGCCCGGGCGCGAAGTTAATCTCAGTTTGGGAAACGCACCGTCTTTGGGGGAGGAGCGTGAATCATGTTTCGCCGGAAATGTATCGTGGTCAATTGTTGTCTGGCGTCGAGCGGGTTCATCGCGATGCTTGCTGTTGCCGCCGAGTGCCAGGCCCAATCGGCGGCTGTCGCGGTCGGTTCATTGGGCGGCTCCCCGGCGGCTGCTGGAACGCTGGGGCGGGCGATTGGGTTTGCGATTCAGCCGCAAGGCATCATCAAGCCCTACGACCGCAGCCGCGGGTTTTATCAGCGCACGGCATTCGGACTGCAGGATTTCAAAAAACGCATCGAAATTGCATTTGTCATCGACGGCACCGACAGCATGGGCCGCGACATCCTGTCATTGAAGGACGACCTGCCGAAATGGGTCGAATCGCTGGACCGCGCGCTCAAACAGAACGAGAATAATTCGGTCGAAGAACTGGGGGTGGCGGTCGTCGTCTACCGCGACTTGCTTTCAGCGCCGGGCGGAGCCGCGGCTGTCGAAGTGCTGACGCGGCGGTTTATCGATGTTGCGCACAACAAGCCTGGTATGGACGAAATCATCGCCCGGTTAAATTCCATTCCGCTCATGGCGGGCGAGCCGTATTTTGAAGAGCAGGTCGATCGCGGGTTGTACGCGGCCCTCACAGAGCTCGATTGGACCCCGGTCGACGAACCGGGGCGGCGGGGCGGCGTGACCCGGCTTGTCATTCTCGCGGGCGACGCGCCGCCCTTCGACGAAGCCGTGTGGATGGACCCTGCCCTGAATGCCCGGAATGAGCGCACCCGCGGCATTCGTCAGCCGCTCCGGGCGCACAAAACCCAGGATCTCGCGGCACTCGCCGCTCAAAAGGGCATTACCGTGCATGCCGTGCTGTGCCAGTCGGATTTCGGGCGCGGCGCCGATGTACGCGACAATGAAGTTCTGGCTGCCACCGCGGCTGGATTGCGGGCTCGATGGAACGATTTTGCCCGAACCCTGGCTGATCAGACCCGCGGTTCGGTCTTCGACCTGAACGACGCCGGGATGCTCGACGCGCTCGGCCGGCAGCCAGCGGCGGCTACCAGTTATCAGGAACTCAAACCGTTCGACAAATCCGACTTGGAGAAATTCGAAAACGAGAACCGCGTGCGGGTCGTGGTTCTGCCGCCGATGCCGCTGCGCCAGATCGACTTTGCGCCGAGCCAGCCGCCGACCGCCTTCGCGTCGAAGTTGTGTGCGCAGCTGATGAAGGTTCCGGGTTTCGACGTGGCGTTGATCTGGCAGGTCGAAGAAGCCTGGAAAAAAGGTGCCAAAGCCAAGGCCGCCGCACAGGCCCCGGATGACGACGTGCTCAAAGCGCTGGCCGACGAGTTGAACGCCCGGTTCGTGGTCTGGGGCGACTATGCCAGCGCCAATGATGCCAGCGCCGGTTGCCGGCTTTACATTTTTGACGCCAACGGCGGCAAACCGGCGACCCTCGAGGTGGCCGGCCCATCGCGAAACGACCTGTTGCAACACGCGCTGGTTGCATTGTCGCAGGCGTCGGGGCCCTTAGCCCGAACCGGTCTGGTGATTGCGAACCAGCGCCCCCCGGCCGCTGCCGACGATCATCTGTTCTGGGGCGAATTTCACCTTGAAGCGGCGCTGGCCTTCAAACGCAATGACGACCAGGGCCGCAAGTCCTTGCTCGAGGCCCGGCGGGAAATTGACGAAGTGTTGCGCACCGATCCTGAAAACCCCTGGGCTTGGTACCTGGTGGCGAACCACGTTTTCAACACCGAGGCGGGCGGGTTCAGCAACGAAAACGCTCGGCAGGCACTCGCCAAAGCCCATACGTTCCGTGCGAAAGTCACCGAAGACGCCATGCGCCTGGAAATCGAAGCCGATTACGCCCTGTTCATCGACAAGGATCCTGCCGCCGCCGTGGCAATTTACGAGCAACTGGCCCAAAAGCAACAGTTGGGTTATACGCAGCGTGCGCTGCGCGCGCTGTGGATGCTCGCCGGGTTGCACTTGGGTGATTTCGGCGCGGCGCAAGCAAAACCAACCGTCGAAAATGTCGACGCGGCGACGAAAGAAATCCTGACGATCATGCTGAACTGGCCCGATTCGCCCGAAGCGAAATACTATGAGCAGTTCCTTGATCTGCCGCCCGAGCGGCGGCCACGCACGAAACCGAGCCTGGCCTCGGCCCGCCGCGATCGGCCGCAGCGGTTGACCGACAGCCTGCGTTCGGCCGCCCAGTGGGACCGCCCGGCCCGCTTGATTGCGCCCACTAGTGACCGCACGAAAACCGCACAGGACATCCGAAACACGGTGCGGCTGTTCAACTGACGCGGCGTCGATTGACGCCCCTTTTGGGATCCAGACGCACTCCTTGGCCCAATGTCGGCGAAACGGAAACCTGTCATTGCCGGACGGCAGCGATAATCTGCCGGTTTGAGTGGGTGGGCGGCGCTCGCCTGGTCTCTCGGGGCGCACGTGGCTGCAAAAGCAGCCTGGTGGGGTTCAAGGCACTGGCAGCGCGGGTATTCAGGGATGTTCGGGCGGGCACGGCGCCGGTTCGGCGGTTTCCGAGTTGTCACGGGGGTCGATCCGAAGTTCCTCGTTTTCATAGCGGGCGCGATAATCGTTGATCTTGCCTGCCAGCGTCTTGTCCTTATCGAATTGCTCGGCATCGATCAGGTAATCGAGCGCCGCGGAAAACTGATGCATCGCCGCGTGGGTGGTGGCCAGCGAGAACAAGACATCGGCACTTTTGGGGGCGATTTCAAACGCTTGTTTGGCCAGTATCAGAGCCTGTTGCGGGTTTTGAAACCGGGGCGGGGCGGTCGAATAGATCAGAGCGATTCGCGCGAGAACTTTGGCCCGCAGCAGTTTGTCGGCCCCGCCGGCGCCGTCTGGTATGTTTGTCCGGTCGAGGTATTTCTTCAGATCCTGGATCGTGCCTTCGTAGTCGGGCCTGGAGCCCGAGTATCGTACGTGGCTGCGTTCCAGAAAAATGACCGGCGATTGATCGGGCCGCGCGAGAATGGCCACGCCAAACGCCCAATTGGAAATTGCATATTCCTTGTCTGCCGCGGCATTCGCATCGTCGTCAATCGCACCATTCTTCAGGACGGCATTTTCGGCTTCGCGGTCCCCCTGCAGCCCGTGCAGGTTTCCCTGGGCGCACGCCGTTTCGTGAATTTCGCTCAGAAGTTGTTCGATTTCCCGGCGTTCACCGGCTGGCAATGCCGGTATCGCTTGTGCAGCCTGCAACAGGCACACCGCATCTGCTGACGACCGTGCCGCCGCAACCGACCAGTTTCCGGGAACGTTCTTGTATAACTGTCGTGCCCAGGCGAGCTGCGCCGTCGCCAGTTTTTCGCGCGCCGCCTGAAGGTCTGGCGTTTCGTGAAGCAACTGCCGCAGGCCGGCGACGGCGGCCTGGAACATGTCGAGTGCCGTCTCGCCGTCGGTCGCCATCGGGGCGGCCTTGAGTCGGGCCGCAGCCAGTTGCAGGGCAATGTCGCGCCGCAGCGCGTCGTCGACCTGGTGGTCGGCATTCAGTGCCTGCGTGAATTCGTCGATCGCCCGGGGCGCGTCGTTCTGCCCCAGCAGGCAGACCGCCCGCGCCCGATGCAGGCGGAACTCAAGCCGGGGGCGTTCATCAGCGGAGGCCCGCTCGCGCAGGCCCTCGTACTCGCGCACCTGCTCGCATTCAGGCAGCGTTGCCGCGTGTCTCAGCCACAATTGCCGCACATGGCGCTGCAAATCAGCCAAACTGGCCGTTTCAGCCGGCCCGTGTGCAATGTCCTGAATCACCTGCTGCGCCGCCGACACGTCGGGGGCGCGCAGCCGGTCCCACGCGGCCGCATGGTTGCCCGCAGCCTGCAGCTTGTGCACTTCGGCGGCGACGATCTCGAAATGGTCGGCGGCAAATTTCTGGGCCAGTTCACGAATGGCCGCCGCCTCGGCCTCCTTGGGATATGCTTCGACAAGCGCCGTAAAGCCTTGCAGGGCGTCGGCGTATTTTGCATCTTTTTCAAACAGGTCGCAGCCGCGTACAAACCACGCCTCGCGAATCCTCCTTCGCAGCGGGGCGGGGTCAATCAGCAGCATCGACATCCGATTCTGGGATTCAAGGCAGGCGAGTGCCGCGGGGTGATCGCCTGCAGCCAGCAGCGACTCCACTCGGGTGGGAATGATCACGGCCTGCGCCAACGGAACGGCCGCAATCAGTAACGCCGCAAGCCCCAGCGCCGCACCTGCGGCGCGGCGCCGTCTCCCGCTGTGTTTGTCGCGGAATACAAATTGATCGTCGAATTCGCTGAATGCGGCGAGCGATTGCTCGGCGGCGTCGGGCGCGTGGTCCGGCATGTGTTGCAGACCCGTTCCGGCGCGGGACGTTGGCGTGGGAAGCTCGGTGTTGGGGGTCAGCGTCGCCGCGGCATTCGCCAACCGTTGCTCGGCGCGCTGTGCGACTTCGGGCCGGGGTAGCGCGTCCCTTTGGGTGCCATCACGCTCATGATTCAAGGCGCCCGTGTCCGGCAGCGACAGTCGAGAAATCGGCTCCGGTGAATCGAGTTTCAAACCCGATCCCGAGCGATCGGCATGGATTGCGGTGTTCATGGCCGGGTCATCGCTGACTCGCGGAAACGGGTCTGCAAGATCCGAACCCGCCGTCGCGTTTCGCCGATTCGCCGCCAACACGTCATCGGAATCGGCCAAGACCTGATCGGATGCGGCCACGGTCAGATCAGCGTCAGAGGCCGGCCGTTCGTGGCTGCCATAGACCGACATTTCCGCCGTCGAAGGCGGTGGGGGAGGCGGTTGCGGCACGTAGCGTTCTGGCTGAAAATCCCGCAGGAATGCGTCGGCGACATCCTTCATCGACTGGGGCCGCTCGTCGGGGCGTTTTGCCAGACAGCGGTGCAACAGCGCTTCGATTTCCGGGGCAACGTCCAACCCGGGGGCCAAATCGCGTAACCGTGGCGGGGGGGTTTCTTCCAGCGTGCGCAGGAAGTTGGGAATGGCCGTGATCGTCCGGCCGGTGAAAGGAAATGGCACAACGCCGGTCAGCACTTCAAACAGGATCACACCGAAGGAATAAATGTCGCTACGAGGATCGCAGCGCTCCCGGAATTGCTCGGGCGCCATGTAAACCAGCGTGCCCAGCCCCTTGCCTGCCTCGTTGCGGAGCGTCTTCGACGCATCGGTCTTCGTGGCAATTCCGAAATCGAGCAGCACGAATCGCTCATCTTCGGCTCCCGCATGGACCAGCATAATGTTTAGCGGTTTCAAATCGCGGTGCACGAGGTTGTTGCGGTGTGCCTGCTGCAACGCCGACGCCACCTGCTCGACCAGCCGGCAAATGCTGTCGCCCTCCAGCCGGCCGATCAGTCTGCTGAGAGTTTTTCCTTCGAGCCATTCCATGACCAGGAACGGCGGAACATTCGCATCCGCCGCATTCGGCCCGTAATCGAGCACGCGCACGACGTTGGTATGGCGAAATTTCTGCGCCAGCAGCGCCTCGCTTTTGAAAGCGGCCAGTTCGACGGCGCCTTCCGCCTTCATGACTTTGATCGCGACCCCTTCGTCTTCGAGGCCGCGCCGGTCAATGCCGCGGTAAATCGCACCATGCCCCCCTTCGGCGATTTTGCAATCGACCTCCCAGCGACCGTCGAGAATCTGACCACGAACCAGCATACCCGAGTCGTCTCCCCACCCGATGACCAGCCGAGCGGTGGAAATCGTCGGCCCGGCAAATCAACACGCACGTAATCGTCAGATTCAGAACCACCTGGCGACCTGCAAAACTTCGACCGAGTCCTGCCCAAGATTCAACAACCGCCAGTTTTTTGATTCTAACGGCCGCATCGCTCCGATGATAGAAAAAATGCCCGATTTGTTGCCGGAAGGCGAGACAAAGGATGCGCGGTTCCAGACGCAACCATGTCGGGAAACACTGCCGCAACGCCGAAAAAAACGGCGTAAGCCAGTTTTGGCCACGGGCAGCCTGTCACTTTCAATAAGTACCTATATAATAGCTGTATAAAAAATATACTAGGTGTTTCGCACACAGTCGTAAATCATGCGACGCGGCGTCAGGCGGCGGAATGCGGCCTGATCGTGAATTCATTGTAAACGGCTGACGATGCGCGGTGATCGACATGTTGAGCCGCGTACGAAATCAGTGGTCTGGCCCCCATCGCCAGCGAGCCGCCCGCGATTGCGGCAATCATCGTCAGGGCGACCAGGTCACCGTCGGTGAATTCGCAGAGTTCGTGCGAGGCGCTTCGGCCGACGCGCACCGGCGGACGATCGTCATGGTCTAACCATCAATACGGCAAATGGTTATGTTGTGGCTGACGATGCAATGTTCGGCCAAGTCGCCGTCAGGTTGGTCCTTGCCAGGGACCGGGTGTGTTCCGCATGGCAACGAGCAAACGCGGTTGAGATCGGTTTCGCGTCGCCACGTCGGGAGTCGCTTGTGAAATAGTGAGGCGTCGTCTACAGGGGCGTCAGGATCGAGTTTGGGTTCATCTGCCAAAAGGGCTGGTGACATGTTGCGACATTCGCATCGACTTGTAACGTGAGATGATACTGAGGCCGGCAGCGTCACGCATGCAGTTCGTCAAATCCTGGTCAAGTTACGGAATCCGACAAATTTCTGGTTTGAGCAGGTTTTATCTTGAATCGCGACTGCGTACCGGGTTAAATGAATCCATGAATCTGCGTAATTTGCATCAGATTCGGTAAGACGTGATGGTTGTAGCGATTCGGTGTGCTCAACGGGGACCAACAGGGCGATCGCTGGTTGGTCTTGGCTCAGCTACAGTCGTAGAGCATTGATAGCGAATCAGATTTCGCCACTGCCGCGAGGGGTTATCGACGGAGCGTTGGCGGGTGCACAATCGTATGCCGTTTGGGCATCGGGTGTGCTTAGAATGTCTTCCACGGACGGGCACAGGTTTGGAAGATGAACACCGGGGGCGATCTCGATGGGCCCGCACCAAACCCAATGCACCACTCACGGCGCGAACCAAAGTCGAGCCTTCCCCGAACGGCAGCTCGAATCCAGACGCATCGAAACGAAGTCACGATTTTGCGATGAACTCAACCACGCAAACGGATTGAATACCACCAAGGACTCACACCGATGTTGATCACCTCTTGGCTCGCCGCTTTGCCGAACAGCGTTCTTCGTGCACTTTCAACCCGCCGGGGGCGGCGTGACGAACGGGGCCGCCGACTGCGGCACCCGCTGGGCGGTTCAGTGATCGTTGGCCGCCGCTGTGAACGACTCGAGGAGCGGGCGCTGCTTTCAGCAACGGTCATCCCCGCCACGGGTGGCACTTCGATTTCCGCTGATACGGCGGTTGGCGCGCCCGGGGCCGCGTATACGACGCTCACCGGCCCCACGATCACGGAAGGAGCACCTTCCGATGTGGGTCCGGCCGGTACTTTAATTCTCGAAGCGCCCTCAGGTTTCCGATTCAACACGTCTTCGACCCCCGATATCAAAATCACAGCCGGCGACGCGACTGCGGCAAACAATATCAATCAGCTTGCCGTGGGGTCGAGCTTCAACGCCTTTGCTGTGTCGGCCAGTCAAATTGCCTTCCAGATTAACTTCCCGTCGACGGTGACTCCCGACACGCTGCTGTTCGAAAATATTCAGGTCGAGCCGACCGCTGGCGCGCCTCTGACGAGCGGCAACATCGTCAACTCTTCTGGCATAATCAACGGTGTGTCCATTTCGGCGAATCTGGGCACACTTACCGAAGTACCGGGTGCCGCGGCGAAACTCGCATTCGCCACCGAGCCCTCCAATACGACCGTCGGCACATCGATCAGCCCCGCCGTAGCGGTGAATGTCGAAGACCAGTTCGGCAATGTTTTAACGAACGACAGTGCCACCCCGGTCACGTTGAGCATCACGGCCGGTACGGGAACGACCGGCGCCACGCTGTCGGGTGGCGGGGCGACCAATGATTCCAATGGTGTGGCGACGTTCAGCGGGGTGAATATCAATCGGACTGGCACCGGCTATACGCTCGACGCCACCAGCGGCCTGTTGACAAAGGCAACATCGACGCCCGCGTTTCAAGTGGCCGTCAACCCCTCGTATACGCTGCCCGCGCCGAGCGTGGCCGGCGCTGCCACATTGTCATACAACAGTGTCACCGGTTTGGATGAATACCGCGACAGCACA
Source organism: Planctomycetota bacterium (assembly GCA_021781115.1). Classification (GTDB taxonomy): domain Bacteria; phylum Planctomycetota; class Planctomycetia; order Planctomycetales; family Planctomycetaceae; genus JAJXXL01. Next base: position 27,628 of record JAJXXL010000175.1, on the reverse strand, counting down.
AACGCGCTGATTGCCAGCTTTTCGCCAAGCGCCGTTACAGGGCTGGTGGTCAACGGCACGGCAACGGCCAACAGCTTGACGGTCGATTATACAAATGGCGACCCGCTTCCCTCGGGCGGCCTGACGTTCAACGGATTCAACAATCTGGGCACGCTGAACTTCACCGGCGGCACATTCAAGACCGAAACGTACGACTACACAAACGGCCATAACGGCGACGTCAAGCTGACCAATTCGGCCGGCACATTGACCGACACGATCACCTACACCGGCCTGGCGCCGATCACCAACACCGGCACGGCGGCCAATGTTGTGCTGAACCTGCCAGCGGGAAATGACCAGGCCACCCTTCAAGACAACGGCGGCAACGTCGAACTGGTCAGCGGCAACGGGGCATTTGAAATGACAACGTTCGCCGACCCCACCGGTTCGCTGACGATCAACGCCAATGGCACGAGTGGTTCGGGTGTCGTCACCGATACGATCAGCGTCAACACGGCCAACCTGACGTCGGCGCTCACGATCAACGGCAATGAGAGTTTCACGGACGTTACGGTCGCCGGGGCGCTGGGGCTGGGCGCGAACAGCCTGAGCCTGACGGGCAGCAACATCGCCATCGATGCGGCGGCCACGGCGAACGGCGGCATCACGTTGACCGTGGGCAGCATCATTTCTGAAAACGTCGCGGCAGGCAGGCTGATCACGACTGGCACGCTGTCGTCTGCTTCGGGCCTGGGGACAACCCTGGGCGGCGCCAACAGCGTGGCGACCTATACCGGTTCCGATGGTTCAGGTGCCGGAATTACACTCGAGAACTCGCCCACGACTGCAGCGCCGCTGATTTTGGCAAACGTGACCGAAAACTCTGGCGGGCTGGTTTCGTTTACCAACACGAATGGCGACATTGAAGTGGCCGGCACGGTTCACGATGATGCGGGTGTCAGTCTGAATGCTTCGGGCGCAATCACTGAGACGACCGGCACGATCAATACCGCCTTTACGTTGACGACCGATTCGGCCACGGGCACAGTGCTGAATGGCAGTAATAGCGTCGCGACGTTCAATGCCACGAACGCGACCAGCGGGAATGTCACTTTGACGAACACTGCACTGGTCACGACGATCACCAGAATCAGCGAATCAGGCGGTGGCAGCGTTTCTGTCACTGACGCGGGGAAAGAGATCGATACGACCGGCGCCGTCACCAGCACGCCCAATGGCAACATTACTCTGACCTCGTCGACGATGTCGATCGGGGCCGCCGTGACTGCCGGCGGAACAGGCGCGGTTTCACTCCTCGCTGCCGAAACGACGATTTCCGGTCTGATCTCCGCCGGCAGCCTCCTGTCGACAGGCTCGACCGATTTCGTTACCGGAACCGTAATCACCACCGGCGTGCAGAACTACTCGGGCATTGTCACTTTTGAAGAAAATACGACGCTTTCCGGCAGTACCCTCACGTTTGCGAGCACAGTCGATTCGGGGGCGGTTGCGAGCAGTGTGACAATCACCGGCAATGCCGTCTTTGACGGCCCGGTCGGGTCCAACGCGAGCTTGATCGCGCTGGCCGTTTCAGGCACCACCGACATTAACGGCGGGTCGGTTCTGACGACTGGCACCCAAACCTATACCGGGGCGGTCACGCTGAGCGCGCCGACGACGCTGACGACCACCAACAGCGCGGTGCTGTTCGGCTCGACAGTCGATAATGCCACGGCGACCGCCGAATCGCTGGCAGTCGTGGCAGGAACCGGCGGCACGACGTTTACCGGCGCGGTGGGCGGCGGTGCCAATGGAGCGATCGCCGCGCTGTCGATCACCGGTACGGGCAACGCGTTGGACGATGCCGTGTTCAAGGCGGCCGTCAAGGCAGCCAGCCTGAACGTGGCGGGCACGACCGACTTGAACGGCGGCACGGTAACGACGACCGGCACGCAAACCTACACCGGGGCGGTGGTGCTGAGTGCGAATACGGTCCTGACAACGACCAACAGTGCAGTGCTGTTCGGTTCGACAGTCGATAATGCCGCGGCAACTGCCGAATCGCTGACAGTCGCCGCAGGAACCGGCGGCACGACGTTTACCGGTGCGCTAGGCGGCGGCGCGAATGGCGCAATCGGCGCGTTGTCAATGACGGGCACGGGCAATGCGGCTGATGATGCCGTTTTCAAGGCAGCGGTCAGCGCGGCCAGTGTTTCGGTGACGGGCAAATCGGACCTCAACGGTGCGACGGTGACGACCAGCGGCACACAAACCTACACCGGCGCCGTGATTCTGAGCACCAATACGACGCTGACGACGACGAACAGCGCCGTGCTGTTCGGCTCCACGGTCGATAACGCCACGGCGACTGCGGAATCGCTAAAAGTCGCGGCCGGCACGGGGGGGGCGACCTTTACCGGTGTCGTGGGCGGGGGCGCCGATGGGGCGATCGCCGCGCTGTCGATCACCGGTACAGGCAATGCGGTCGACGATGCCGTGTTCAAGGCAGCCGTCAATGCGGCCAGTCTCAATGTTGCGGGCACGACAGACCTGAATGGCAGCACAGTGACGACGACCGGCACGCAAACCTACACCGGGGCTGTGGTGCTGAGTGCGAATACGGTCCTGACAACGACCAACAGTGCAGTGCTGTTCGGTTCGACAATCGACAATTCGACCACGACGGCGTATTCGTTAACTGTCGCCGCGGGAACTGGCGGGACGACGTTTACCGGGGCCGTAGGCGGGGGCGCCAATGGCGCGATTGGTGCGTTGTCGGTCACTGGCACCGGCAATGCAACGATTGACGTTGTGTTCAAGGCGGCAGTCAGCGCGGCGAGCGTGAGCGCGGCCGGTACAGTCGACCTGAACGGGGCGCAGGTCACGACGGGCGGGGCCCAGACCTATACCGGCGCGGTGACTTTAAGCGCCAACACCACGCTTTCAGCTCTTACGGCGCCCGGTACGGTGACGTTTGGCAACACCGTGAATGGCGGGTTCTCACTGGTGGTCAATTCGCCGGGCAACGAAGTCTTCGACGGGCGTGTCGGAAACCTCGCGGCACTCGCGAGCCTGGTCACTGACGACCCGGCTTCGCTGATTACCGGCGTGCCCGGTGGCCAGGTGCAGTTCAACGTCGTCGGCGCGGCGCCCGCGGTGTTCACCGTGACGACGACCGGCGCGCAAACGTATAATGATGCCGTGCTCCTGCAACAGAACACGGTGCTGTCGAGTACGGCGGGCGGAACGATCACGTTCGAAAACACGATCAACGGGGGATTCAACCTCACTGCGAATTCCACGGGAAATGAGGTTTTCAATGGGCGGGTGGGCAATCTCGCCGCGCTGGCCAACCTGGCCACTGACAATCCCGCATCGCTGCTCACAGGTGTCCCGGCCGGCTTGACCCAGTTTAACGTTGGCGGCGTCACTCCGGCGGCATTTACTGTGACCACGACCGGCAGCCAGACGTATAACGACGACGTACAATTGCTCAACAACACCGTGCTGTCGAGTACCGCGGCCGGCACGATCACTTTTGGAAAGACGATCAACGGCGCGTTCGGACTGACCCTGAATACGGCGGGAAATGAAGTGTTGAACGGCCAGGTCGGTAATGCGGCGGCACTGGCCAGTTTGACGACTGACGACCCGGCCTCGGCCATGGCGGGCGTGCCCGGCGGGCAAGTGCAATTCAATGTCGGGGGGGCGGCGCCCACGGTGTTCACTGTGACCACGACCGGAGCGCAAACGTACAATGACGCTGTGGCGCTGTTAAACAACACTGTGCTGTCGAGCACTGCGGCCGGCACAATCACGTTCGAATCGACAGTAAATGGGGACTTCAATTTCACCGTCAACTCGGCGGGCAATGACGTCTTCAATGGGCGCGTGGGCAACGCCGTGGCTCTGTCGCAACTCATGACCGACAACCCCGCGTCAGGAATTGCCGGCGTTCCCGGTGGTCAAACCGAGTTTAACGTCGCTGGAGCCAACGCCACGACGTTTACGGTCGCCACGACCGGTGCGCAAACCTACAACGACGCGGTGGCATTACTGCAAGACACGGTCTTGTCGAGCACGACGGCCGGAACCATCACGTTCGAATCGACAGTAAATGGGGACTTCAATTTCACCGTCAATTCGGCAGGCAATGAAGTTTTCAACGGCCGCGTGGGCAATACCGCTGCCCTGGCCAGCCTGACCACCGACGACCCGGCGTCACTGATCGCCGGCGTGCCCGGCGGGCAGACCCAGTTCAACGTGCCCGGGGCCAATTCGACAACCTACACCGTGACGTCGACGGGGAATCAGACATACAACGACGCCGTAGCCCTGTTCCAGGACACGGTGCTCGCCAGCACGGCCGCCGGAACGATCACCTTTGAAAGCACCGTCAACGGGGCGTTTCACCTGACGATCGATTCGGCGGGCAATGAGCGGTTCAACGGGCCGGTTGGCAACATGGCCGCTTTGACGGCGCTCACCACCGACGACCTCGCCGCCGGCATAACCGGGGGGCAGGTGCAGTTCAACGTCGCCGGGGCGAACGCCACGACGTTTACTGTGACCACAACCGGGGCCCAAACATACAATGACGACGTACTGCTCTTGCAGAATGCGGTCTTGTCGAGCACGGCCGCCGGGACGGTGTCGTTTCTCAAAACGATTAACGGGGCATTTGCCCTGACGGTCAATTCGGCGGGAAATGAGCTGTTCCAGGGTCGCATCGGCAATGCGGCGGCGCTTGCCAGCCTGACGACCGACGACCCGGCGTCGGCGATCGCCGGGGTTCCCGGAGCGTTTGTGCAATTCGGTGTGTTGGGGGCCAGCGCCACGACTTTCACGGTCACGACGTCCGGGGCCCAGACGTACAACGACGACGTGCAACTTCTGCAAAACACCGTGTTGTCGAGCACTTCGGCCGGCGGCGCCAATATCACATTTGGCAGGTCAATCAATGGTGGTTTTGCCCTGACCGTCAATTCGACGGGCAATGAAATCTTTAACGGCCCGGTGGGCACGACCACGGCCCTGCTCAGCCTGACGACTGACGACCCCGCCGCGCTGATTGCGGGGGTGCCGGCCGGGGCGGCGGAATTCAACTTTGTCGGCGTAACGCCGGCCACAGTCACTGTCGCCACCGTGGGCGGCCAGACGTACAACGACAACGTACGGTTGCTGCAAAACACGTATTTCAACGGCGGGGGCATTCTGGCGTTCAAGCAAGCCGTTACAGGTGCCTCCAACCTCGCCACATCGTCGGGGGGAACGACCGGCAGCGCCCCCAGTACGCAGTTCTTTGGAAACGTGTCGGTTGGAACCGGCGCCGCGAGCCTCGCCGGCGCCGCGCAGGATGCCATCACGCTGGTTGCCGGCAACACGACGTTTGGTGTGGCAACGCCGATCACCGTGCAATTGCAGGGTGACGTGCGCATCGAAAGCGGCATGACGGTCAGCGGGAACGCGGGCAACACGAAAACACTGCTGGAATACAAGAATACCGCCAACCCCACGGTCACTTCGCCAGTCGTCACGATCGCTTCGTCTTTTGTGGCGGTCACGAACCTGCAAATCACCGGCGGCCTGGGTACGGCGGGCGATGGCGTGGCGTTCGACAATACGGCCGAGCGCGACAACGTCGTGCTGACCAGCGACTGGATTCACGGCAACGCCCAGGCGGGCGTACGGGTGGGCGTCGCCGGTCAGGCGGTTGTGCATTCGCTGTTTTACTTGCAAAGCTCCACAATTGAAAACAATCAGGGAGTTAATTCCACGACGGCCGGCGTTGCGGCCGTCAACGGTGGCGTGGTACTGGGGGCGGTTAAAAACGCCCGCATCGGCGGCAGCTCCGGTACGAGCAACATCATTGACAACAATGTCGGCCCAGGCGTGCTCGTCGAGGATTCGTCAAACAACGTCGGCGAGATGATCAGCCAGAATTCAATCTACGGAAACGGTGGCATGACCGGCGTGGGCATTGAACTCGACGGTCAGAAGGAAGACGCCGCCAACTCGCAGGTCATCGCGACGGTCAGCGCGCCGTTTGCGTCGAAACTGCAATACAACAGCGGAAATCGCATCAACGACCTGTCGGCGATCGGCACCGCCGCGACGCAGGCCGGCCCGAATCAACTGCTCAACACGCCCGAAATCAATTACGCCTACATGGTGTCGCCCACGTTAATGCAGGTGCAGTTCAGCGTACCCGTGGGCGTCGTGGGCGGCGTAAATGTTGAATTCTTCCTCGCCGATGCCGAAGGCCGCCAGGGGCAAACGTATCTGGGCAACACACTATACTCGCGGGCCGGCCAGGGGCAGGGCGTGGTCGACGTCGGTGTACCTGTCGCGCTGCCGGCCGGCATGACGACCTTGAACCCCGGGACGATGATCGTGGCGACCGCGACCGACGTCAACGGTGACACGTCGGAGTTTTCGCGAGCGACTTCGATCAACCCCAACCCGACCCTGATCGGCGCTGCCAACTATGGCTACATTTTCACTCCGGGCGCCAAGAACCCGCAAGGCAACCAGACCGTGACGTTCCAAGACGGCGGCGGCAACGTCCTCGCCAGTGGCCCCTACGGCGAACAGCCAGTCTTGAATTATTCCTGGGACATCAGCGGCGTGTTGTGGCGGTTGGCGACGGTGGCCTACCCCGATTCGAGCCCGGCGACGTTCGATTCCCACTCCTTGACCAATGACGAATTCGGGTTCTATTACGTCGATGGTACATCAACTTCGAACAGTGGCACGGGGACGTCGACCGGTGCCGCGGTAACCGGAGCAGTCAAAGGCGTCGCCCCCAGCCTGGGGACGGCACAAAACCCCGCGTATGCGGCGACCGCTTTGGCGGCGGCCAATATCGGCATCGTGCGGCCGTTCAATTCGTCGGCGACGGACACGTTCAACGCACCGGGGCCGCTGGCGGGTTCAACAACTTTCAGCACCATGACAACGAACGCGCCGATCGGTTTCTACCTCGTCCGCAACGCGAGCAGCGCGTTTCTGCTGACGGGGCCAGCAAAAGAAAACGGAAATGTCCTTCCCAACGGAACTGCGCCGGCAGACCAGTTGGCGCTGACCGACAGCCAGGTTCTTTCGGGGGCGCCGGTGACGCAAAATCAGTTGCCTGTGGCTGCCAGAACTGGAATTTACCCCAACGCCACGAACGCGGCACCGAACAGCGCGTTTACGAACATTGCCACTGCGTTCTTTTCGTTTTCGGCAGCCAACCCCGACCGAACCCACAATGCCGACGGCACGATCAACCCCAACGGCCAACCGTTGTCGCATGTTGGTCAAGGAAGTGACCAGATCATCGTCAACAGCAGCAACCCGCCAAATCCTTATCAGGCCACGCTGACGACCCTGACCAATCAGAACCGACCGTTTCTTGTCAACTCGCCCAGCCAATACGGCAACCTGGCCAATGGGACCGCTGGCGGCATGCAACTGTACCTTGAGAACCAATACGAATACCCCGGTTTCGATCCCAACAACCGTGCCACCTGGAATGTTGAATCAGCAACGTTCCAGAACCCTGTGATTCAGATTGACGACCTGACACAGAAGCCGGTTTCATTGACTGTTTCCAGCCCATCGGTTTCGGTGCCGATCACGTCGTCGCCGCCCAGCACGACAACAGTTCCGGCGGGCGAAATGCTCATGTACCGGGCGTTCGACCCGAATAACAACACCCATTTCTTTACAACCTCACTGGCCGAGTTTGATAACGCCTTGGCCAACGGCTGGCGCGACGAAACGACGGGGCAACCCTCCTTCGCCGTGTATTCGACACAGGTTGCTGGCGCGGTGCCGCTGTTCCGGTTGTACGATCCCAATGCGGGGCTGCATTACTATACGACCGACGCCAACGAGCGCGATTCCCTGGTCAACCAGGGGTGGTCGTTTGAAAAGATTGAAGGCTACCTCGACCCGGCCGCCAGTGCCGACGGCTCGACCGAAGTTTACCGCTTGTACAATACAATCACCGGCGAGCACCTGTATACCGCCGTCGCCGGTCAAAAGGACGCCATTCTGGCGCAGTTCCCCGGCATTTGGGTGCAAAATGCCAGCTTGGGGTTTGCGTTTGCAATCGACGTCGGCACGTCGCTGCCTGCGTCGAGCGCAGCGGAAACTGCCGCAATTCAGTCGGCTCCCGAGCAGGCGGCTGATCTTTCGACCGCAACGGTTTCATCGACTGCGACGATTGTCGGCGGTGCGGCGAGCAGTCTGGCTGTCAATGGAGCGAATAGCCTGGCGCCGGCTGGCAGCGCCAGCGCCAGCGCGTCACTCGATGCACCGGGCGGGACTGCGAATGTCGTCGCCGACGGCAGCACGCCACTGACCGCCACAACCCGTGCCGATTCGACAAGCGGGCTGGATTCCTTCTGGACGCAGGTCAGCCTCCGTTTGGGCAATTCGGCAGCAGGAATTCTCGGGTAGAGTGCCGCAGGATGCAGAGCTCAACGAGCGTCGCAATTTGCAGCCCGGCGGCAACCCGCCGGCCCGCGCACGGCCATGAATTGACTTCATGCGGGCGGGGGGGATAATGGCGTGTGGCGTCTTCATTCCATTCCGTGGTGAAGAATCCGTCTGGCGACTGCCAGAGTTGGCGATGGGCACGGTCAACGGCGCACACGAAGGGAATGGGGTCGCATGAAATTCTTGCAGATTTTGAAGCGATGGAACACCGGTCGCCCCAAGACGACGCGGCGTCGGCCGTGTCAGCGCAGGGTGATTGAAGTGCTCGAAAGCCGCTGGCTGCTGGCGACCTTTTCGCTGAACGCTGGCGTGGCCCCCGCCAGCCAGGATTATTTCGCGATCGAGCAAAACGCCCCCCGCGATTTCACGACCGACCAGCGCGTCAACGCTGGTTTTGACGACACCGGGCTGTCGAACGTCAGCATTGCGAACAGCGAATACAACTTCACCACGTCGAACGTGGCGAACGAGATTTTTTTATTGCACCCCGGTTATACCAACACGATGGTCGAACCGACCTCGGGCCTGTATACGCCCATTGACACCTCGAAGTATTACATTCTGACGTTCAAGCTGACAGCCGACAACGTGCCCGACCCCACGTTGAACCCAGGCGCTGCGGTTCAAGGCAACATTCAGTGGTACAACGGCCCGGTGAACCCGCAAGACTCGGCCACGCAGCCGTTTTTCGTGTTTCCGGGCACCAACATTTACAGTTTCGACCTGCGGAGCCTGTCGCTGGTTCAGAACAGTTCCGGTCCGTGGACGGGGGCGATTACAGGGTTGCGACTGTACCCGTCGAATCAGTCAGGAATTACCGAACACCTCGACTGGGTCACGCTGAGCGGGGCGGCCCAGTCGTCGGTGGGCGTGAGCCTGACGGGTGACGCGAGCGCAACCGCGCAGGTCGGGGTCAGTCCGGATTCGAACCCCGCCGACATCATGCAGGTCATTCGCAACAGCGACCTGACTACGGTTTCGCGCGAGCAACTGGTGGGGCCGACGTCGCCGGGTTCGTTGACCAGCGTCGATCTGACCGGGCTCGAATCGGGCACTTATTACCTGTTTGCGCTCGACTCCAACGGCAACGTGGTTTCAGGAACAGCACCGCAACAGGTCGTCGTCAACAGCACGCCGACCATGCAAATCCTCACGCCCAACGCCGTGGGTGATCTTTCGACCGATTACGCTTCGCTCTACAAAGCCCAGAACCTGGGACAACCGAGCCAGTCGCCCGACCCGTGGAACTTCAGTTCGACATCGACCTATACCGTGCCCTATACGACACTGCCCTCAGATTATGGTGTCCCCACGATCGTGACGAGCACGGTGGCCAACCCGTATGCGACGCAAATCGGCGGCAATCTTCCCGCGGGAAACTGGCTGCGCACCGACAATACCACCGCCACGAAAAGCCCTTTTGACACGAATTTCCTGCTTAACCTGGGGCCGTCGGCAATCAATGCCACGCAATACACGAATCTGACGATTCCGATTCTGCTGGATCGCCCGCGCGATATTGGGGCCGGAGCGATCATGCGCGTTGCCTGGGCCAACACCAACCCGCCGCAAATCGGATTGACGAATTTCAACCAGACCGGCAACATCATCGTTGAAAACGGGCTGCAATACATTACGGTTGATCTGACAACCGTGCCGATCGACCCGCTCAGCCCCGGCCAGGTACGGTGGGGCACCGGCAACGAAACCTATGTCGATTACCTGCGGATCGACCCGCACGAATACCCCACGCCCACGGTGTCGTATGTCGGCCCGATCACGCTGACGCGCAACTTCAGCACGAACGCCCAGGGGCAATTCAACATTACCTGGAACACGGCCGACGCCAACGGCGGTGCGGTGACGATCAACAAGATCATGCTTGACCCCGACCGTACGCGGGGCAACGGCAATGAAATCACGATTGCCACGAATGTGCCCAATACCGGTTCCTACCTGTTCAACTCGGGCAGCGTGCCAGGGCTGGCGGCCGGTTCATATTACGTTTTGATTCAGTTCAGCAACGGCACAAATACATCGTACCGGTATTCGACGGGCAAGCTCGACGTTGCGCCCCCGCCCGCTGCGGCCGAAATTGTCATGTACCGGGCGTACAATTCTTTGGCCCAGGTCCACTTTTTCACGACGTCGCAGGCCGAGTTCAACGCGATTGTTGCGCTGAACCCCAATGTCTGGCACGACGAAACGACCGGTGGTTCGCCGTTTTACGTGCCGAACACCACAGCCCCCATTGGAGGCGTTTCGGCCGTCACCGATTATCGGATGTACAACCCGAACAACGGCCAGCACTATTTGACGACGAGTACCGGTGAGCGCAATTTTCTGATGGTTCGCGGCTGGGAATACGAAGGTGACGAAGCGTTTGTCTATCCGTCGCAAGTGACGGGCAGCACGCTGATTTACAAGCTTTACCAAACTCTGAATGGCGAGCACTTGTACACCGACAGCGCTGCCGAAAATGCGTACATCCTTGCCAACGACAACGGGATCTGGCAGGCCAATACGCCGCTCGGGTACGGATTCACTTCGGCCACCCCCGTCGTTGTCGCGGCACCGGTAACGGCGCTGGAGTCGGCATCGGCTCCGGCCAGCGCCGCGGCCGAATTTTCGGCGGGCGACGGCGGACAGTCGGCGGCTTCGGTTCTGCCGCCTGTCCTGCTGCAAAACGCCCTGAATCTGGCGAACACGGTGACCGCAGCCGCTGTCCCGCCCGCGGCGCTGCCGCTCGGCGACCAGGCGCCGTCGCCTCCCCCCGTGGCCGCCCCGATCGTCGGCACGACCTGGCAGGATGCTGACCGCCGCGTGCTCGATGCCTTGTGGACCAACTTCAGCCAGGGGCTGCTCAGTGGCGGACCCGCAGTAATCGGTGATTGAATTCATCACGGTACGGCAACCCGGTCTGGACGTTTTTGTCGAAGAACTGGTCACTCACACGGAATGATGCATGAAACACAACTCCCCGGCCGATCGCGGTAAACCGGCCCCGGCTGATGCGGCGACGTCACGTGTCATCCTCAGTGCATTTGCCGATGAATCGGCCAATTCGAAAGCGATTGTCGAGCAACTGGCGGTGCTGGCGGCGCTCGGCCTCGAATACTACAGCCCCCGGTTCGTCAACGTATCGGGGGAAGTCAAAAACGTGATGCTGCTCAACAAACAGGAGTTGAAATCGCTGGTTCAACTTCACGGTGACTACGGCATGCGGGTGTTCAGCATCGGGTCGCCCATTGGCAAGGTGAAACTGTTCGATTTTGACGACGGTTCGAAAAACCGGTTCGTTCCGTTCGCGCGTTACCTCAAAGACGATGTGGCCACCGCGATCGACCGTGCTCACGCCCTCGATACCCGCGCCATTCGCGGGTTTTCATTTTACCCGCCGCGCGGCGCCGACCCGGCATTGCACCTCACCCAGGCGGCCGAGCATCTCGCGGCGATCGTCGAACGCTGCGCGGCGGCGGGCGTCGTTTACGGCTTGGAAGTCGAGGCCAACCTTGTCGGTCAGAGCGGGCGGATGATCGCCGAACTGGCCCGCCGGGTGAACCACCCGAACCTGCTTTGCATTTTTGACGGCGGCAATATTTCATCGCAGAATTTCAATGCGGTGCAATGTTTTGAAGAGTATGCCGCCATGCGTAAATATACCGGCTGGATGCACATGAAAGACTACGCCATCGACCCGGCCCTGAAGTGGGAGGGAGTCGTCGACGAAGAGCGGCTCAAAAACTTCGTGCCCGTCGACCGGGGCGACAGCGGCTACGAGGCCATTCTGCGCGACTTTCGCCAATACGTGCCCGACCTGACGAAAAAGTTGCACAAGCTGGGGCTGCCCGGCGTGGTGCTGGAGCTGGAACCGCACCTCAAGGGGGGCGGCCAGTTCGGCGGCTTCAGTGGCCCCGATGGGCTGGGCGTCGCCTGCCGGGCCTTGTGCCGATTGCTGGATTTCGTGATGATCAGTTACAACTTGCGTACGTTTGATCATATTCGCCGGGCACGCGGCTTTTGAGTTTTTCGCTTCGAGCCTGGTGTGCCAGCCTGTTGGCGACGTCGCGCGGCCTGAACCAAACATATGTCTTTTGACCCACAAATCCTCGAATCCTGGCTGGCCTGTCCGCAATGCGGGGCTGGGCTTGTCCGCGATGGCGAGTCGCTTGTGTGTGTCGGCCCCGATTCGCGGCGACGGTATGCCATTCTCGATGGCATTCCGAACATGCTGATCGAAGAGGCCGAAGAGCTTCCGATCGCGGTGTGGCGCGAAATCATGCAGCGCCACGGACGAATCGGCGATGCTGCCCCGAGTGTCGAACTGTCGGTACCCGCCGAGCCCGACAATTCTTGTCACTGATGCATTGTTCTGTCGAAAGGCGGGCTGCCGCTATGCTGTCAACCCACATCCTGCAACGTTGCCCGCTGCACCTCACCGCGGCCCGACGGCTCGATGGCTGCCACGGCGGCAAAACCGGCCCGACTCTTACCGGGTTGTTGTGCGGGTTGCTGGCTCTGGCTTTGAACGCTCCGTGTGCTGTTGCGGTCGACGACCCTGTTCCATCGGCTAAGGCCGATGTGCCGGCCAGGCCGTCGGGTGAAAAAAAAACCAAGGAACCGTCACGCTACAAAACGCGGCGCGACCACGACCCCGATGGGATCGGCAAATTCTACATGGGGCGTGAAATTGCGCACGTCATGGGATTTCAGGGAATTGACTGGCTCGAGCGCCCTGAGCGCGAGCAGGAGGAGTCGCTCGTTCAACTCGTTGATGCGCTCAAACTCGAACCGGGCATGATTGTGGCCGACATCGGCGCAGGCAGCGGCGTGTTGACGCTGATGATGGCGCGCAAAGTGGGCGCCGCCGGCAAGGTGCTGGCGGTCGACGTCCAGCAGGAAATGCTCGACCGGCTCGCTGGAAAACTCAAATTGCAAAAGATCGACAATGTCGAACTCATCAAGGGCGAAGAGCGAACACCGAGTTTGGCCAAGGCCACGGTCGATCTGGCAATCATGGTCGACGTGTATCACGAGTTTGCATTTCCGTACGAAATGATTCAGGGCATTGCGGCCGCCTTGAAGCCGGGCGGCCGGGTCGTGTTTGTCGAGTACCGCAAAGAAGACCCCGCCGTTCCGATCAAGCTTGTTCACAAAATGACGCAAAAGCAGGTGCGGCGCGAGATCGAACAGGCTGAATTTCAGTTGAAATGGAAGGAAACGATTGGCGTGCTGCCCCGGCAGCATATCATCATTTTCGAGCGCGAACCGAGCGGGGTCGCCCAGCCCGCCAACCAAGACTCTGCAAACTGACGCTCGCCTTGCGGGCTGTCGCCGAATGAAAGACCTCGCGCCCGATGACCGACCCCGCCCAGCGCGCCGATTTCCTGCGGTTGGCCGTGCTGTTTGAATCGAGTCTGATTGCGATTGCCGCCGGTTTAGGGTGGGTGGCTGGGGTCAACCCGGCGGCGGCGCTGTTTTGGCAGCCCGAGGCACTTGCCTGGGGGGCTGCCGGGGCCCTGCTGTTGTTTGCGCTGTTTCTAATTGCGATTCGTTACCCCGTCGGGCCGCTCGACGCGATCAAATCGTTTTTGCTCGGCTCGCTTGGCCCCTCGATCATTCATTGCCGCTGGTACGATCTGCTGCTGATTTCGGCCGTCGCCGGAATTGGCGAGGAGTTGTTGTTCCGTGGGTTGTTTCAACCCTGGCTGGGCCTGTGGTGGAGCAACATACTGTTCGGCTTGGCCCATTGCGTTACGCCGGCCTATGCCCTGTTGGCGGGAGCCGTTGGCCTGTTTCTGGGCTGGATGCTGCAAGAAACGGGCAACTTGTTGCCAGAGGTGGTCACGCACAGTTTGTACGATTTTCTGGCGTTTCTCGTGCTTGCCCGAATTTCGCGCCGCGGCGAACGCGCTGCGGTACAAGCCGGCGAACTCTTGCCGGAACAGCGCTGAAGCGCTCCTTTCGTGATGCCTTCCCCGGTTTGTGGGCTGGGCCGGGGGGCATGCCTCGCGTGCCGGTTACCGCGATTCCTTCGCGGCGTTCACGTACTGGTCAATTACGAACACCTCGACGAACGAATCGGGCGGTGGGCCGTTGCCTTCGCCGTCAGACATGTACTTTTCGAACTCCGCCGCCTGGGTCAGCCGGAACCGATGTGGTTCGATGCCTTCTTTTTCCAGAAACTTCATGGTGGCCACGCAGCGGGCCAGCGAGAATTGCCAGGCCTGTTCGACCGGCGTGCCATCGGGCGGTGGCCGGCGCGGCAATGGACTGCGAATTTCGACGACATTGGGCTTACCCAGCATCAGGGGCACGATGGAAGTCAGCCGGTTGCGGCCGTCCTCATTGAGTTCGGCAGATTCCTCGGGGAATTGGACAATCGTGCCCGTACTGCGGGTGCGCGCGATATCGCGGTACAGGATCATCCGCGGGGGCTTCGTGGCGGAAACACCCCGTGGGTTCAGCGGTGCATTGCTGCGCAGGTTGGCCATCGCCAGCCCGCGGGCCGGGCCGCGCCCGCTTTCAAACGGCCCGATGGTAATGGAATCGTCGAGCCCCTTGAGCGACGTCGACCGCGACCCTTTGCCCACGCCCAGCGGATCCTCGAAATATTTGGCCACCGCCTGTTTGACCGGCTTGCTTTGGCCCGTAATCCACATCACGAGAAAAAACGTCATCATGGCAGTCGCGAAGTCGGCGTACGCCACCTTCCATGCACCGCCGCCTTTACCCGCCATTGCATATCCTCATTTTCCGGCAGACAGCCGCCGCCGGCTCGGCGCGGTTACGCCGCTTCAGCTTCGCGGAACAGTTGATCCATGTCGGTCCGTTTGGGGCGGACTTCGGTGGGCGCTCCGCGGCGAGCCCGTTCGATCGCCACTCGAGGCGCGTAGTCTTTCGCCTGGGCCAGCACGATCGTGGCGATCGTGCGAAAAAAGGCGAGCTCCGTGGCGCCCAGCAGTTCCATTCGGGCGGCCAGGGGCGCGAACAGCCCGTATGACATGAGAATTCCCAAAAACGTTCCCACGAGCGCCGCACCGACCTTGTGGCCCACTTCTTCGACTGGTCCGTCAATTGCGCCCATTGTCACCACGATGCCCAGCACGGCGGCGACGATGCCGAAACCCGGCAGCGCGTCGGCCGATTTGCTCAACACGTTGATCGGGGCGTGATGTTCTTCGTCAAGCACCTTCAGTTCGGCTTCGAGCAACTCGCTGACCTGCTCGGGGGTCGCCCCGCCGTCGAGCAGCGATGCCAGGCTGCTGCACAGGAATTCGACCGCGTGATGGTCCTTCAGAAACCGCGGGTACTTTCCGAAAATCGGGCTTTCAAAGGGGTTGACGATATGGTTTTCGAGTGCGAGCAACCCGTCGCGACGCTGGACACGCATCAGGTCGTAGGTCAATTTGAACAGTTCACGGTACATTTGATCGTTGTACGGCGAGTTCTTCATGACCCCGATCAGGCTGTGGACCAGGTCGGTGAGCACCTTTTTGGTCGACATCATGATCAGGGCGCCCAGCGACGCCCCGCCGATCGTGACCAATTCCGAAGGATGAATCAGGGCGTGAACGTGCCCCCCCGCCATGCTGAACCCGGTCAGCACTGCGGCGAGGACGACGATTCCTCCGAGAATGACGATCATAAACTGGCGTGCCTTTCGGTTTTGCTCAGCGAATTGCGCCAGGATCTGGCCCACTAGGCGGGGCGCACGTACGCTGCCCGCCGCAGTACCTTGCGGCACCGCACGTATTGGTGCCGTGCATGCCATGCTGCGTCAAACCGGCGGAGCCGAGCGCAAGCGTTCGATTCCTATCATCGGATATTCGACCCCTGAGGCTGGCGTTTTGCGTGGCGTGGTCGGATTATTCCGTTGCCGGCTCGGCATAAAACGCAGCAGGTCCTGCGGTTGCAGGGCGGATTTCCCTCGAAACTGCCTCTTGCTGGAATTGTCCGAATCGGATACAAAATGCCGCTCCTAACTGTCAGTTGAGTAATGTGTTGCGGTCATTGACCGCCGCGACTCCCGGCGGGAAATGATTCTCGGAAAGCTGGCACGGATGCTGAACCGCCTGCGACGCTGGTTATGCCCTGATCTGGCAATCGACCTGGGGACGGCCAATACGTTGGTCGCTCTGCAGGGCAAGGGGATTGTCGTCGATGAACCCTCGGTCGTCGCGTTGCAAAAGGGCACGCGGCGGCTGTTGGGCAAGGGGACAGCCGTGGGCAAGCTCGCCCGTCAGATGCTGGGCAGAACTCCTGATTCGATCACGGCGGTTCGCCCGTTGCAAGACGGTGTCATCACCGATTTTGAACTATGCGAGGCGATGTTGCGGTATTTTATCCGCAAAGCGCTGCGCCAGTCGCATGGGTTTCGGCCACGCGTGGTCATTGCCGTGCCCGGTGGCATCACCCCCGTCGAAAAACGCGCGGTCTTCAACAGCGCCGAGCGTGCCGGCGCTGGTCAAGTTTTTCTCATTTCCGAATCGAAGGCGGCGGGAATCGGCGCGGGGCTGCCCATTGCCGAACCGATGGCCAGCATGGTCTGCGATATCGGTGGCGGCACGACCGACGTTGCAATTTTCAGCCTGTCGGAAATCGTGGCGGGGCGGTCGATTCGCATTGCAGGCGATGAAATGGATGAGGCGGTTGTCGAGTACCTCAAACAACATTATTCATTGCGAATTGGCGTGCAAACCGCCGAACAGATCAAGCTCGAGATCGGTAGTGCTTACCCGCTCGATCAGGAATTGACGGCCGAAGTCCGCGGGCGCGACACGGTTAGCGGCGTGCCCCGCAAGGCGATCGTGACCAGTGAGGAAATTCGCGAGGCCCTGCGGGAACCGATCGGAGCGATCCTGGTCTGCCTGAAATCGGTGATCGAACAGTGCAACCCGGAATTGGTTTCTGACTTGGTCGACAACGGGATCGTACTCACGGGCGGCGGTGCGTTGCTCCGCGGGCTTGACCAACTCCTGGCCGAACAGCTCAACGTGCCCGTGCGGATCGCCGACGACCCCCTGACCACCGTCGCCCGCGGTGCTGCGATTTGTCTCGAACACCTGCGCGAGTGGCGCGACAGCCTCGATACGGGCGATGGCGAGGCCTGACCCCTGAACCACTCTGCAATTTGCACAACGGACGAATGATGCAAACGCACAACCGGGCGGCAAGTGCATGGATGGTCACGGTGGCGTGCCTGGCCGGGCTGGGTTGCCGCGCGGCTCCGTCGGAACTCCTGCAAACTCTGCGCAACACCGTGCGTGACGCGTTGCGACCGGGCCAGGCGGTATGGCGCTCTCTGAGCGCGGCTGCCCAGAGCGTTTCGGCGATTTCGCCGATCAGCCTTGACCGCGGCTATGACGGGCTGCTGCGAGCGAAACTTTCCGTCGCTGAGCGGAATACGCGGCGATTGATGGTAGAAAACGCCCGGCTCCGCCAGGAATTGTGCCGTCGGCCGCCGAACGACGGGGGCGACCGTTCCACGCCGGAATTGCTGCAAGCCGATTTCGTCGTGGCGCGTGTCCTGGGAGAAGAAACCGCCGACCTGTGGCGAAGCGGCAAACTGCTCGACGCCGGTGCCACCGCGGGACTTCGCGAAAACTCGCTCGTGCTGGGCAGCCCGCACCCGCTTGTCGATCAGGGACAAGACGCTGGGTTGGCTCCCGATCAGCCGGCGTATTCCGGGCGAATCGTCGTCGGTCGAATTGCCGCGGTTGGCCGCTGGAGCAGTTCGCTGCAACTCGTGACATCGCCGGGGTTCACCGGGCGGGCCCGCATTGCCCGCAATACCGCCGATGGCGTCGTGTTTGGCGGAGAAGCCGTCATCGAGGGTGTGGGCGGCCCGATTTGCCGCGTCTTGCACGTTCGCGCTGAAGAACCGGTCAGTGCGGGCGACCTGGTGTTTACCGGGGGTGGCGACGGCGTGTTGCCCTACCCGATGTTTTATGGCACCGTCGTGCGGGCCGAACTTCCGCCCGGAAGGCTTGAATGGGTGATCGAGGTAGCGCCGGCCCTCGATCGCGAGTCGTTGCAAACTGTTCAGGTTTTACGCACCCGGTTGAACCCGCTCCGTCTGGCAGCCCAATGACTGCCGCCCTGTCGGCTGCGACTGGTCGTAGCGCCCAATTGCACACCCCCCCGGTAGGGGTAAAGGTCTTGTCATGTTACGAATGCTGGTCCAACTGACACCTTGGATCTATGCGATGTGTGTGCTGCAAACGGCGCTGGCGCCCACAATCGCCTGGCGCGGTGCTGTGCCGCATTTCATCGTGCTGGGAACGCTGGCCGCAGTCTGGCGGTTGCCGGGCTGCGCCGGTTTCAATGTCGCCGTGGCCTGCGGAGTGGTAACCGATGGCTTGGCGCCCGACTCCTTCGGCGCAGGCCTGATCAGCTTTTCACTTGCGGCCTGGGCCACGCAGCAACTCCGCCAGCTTCCGTTTCGCGGGCGATCTGGTGCCGCAACGCTGTTGTGTGGCCTTACGGTCTGGAGCACACAGTTCCTGACTGGGCTGATTCACGCTGCACCACCTGAGACGGCGGCCGGCTGGGCCGCGCTCATACTGGCTGGCCTGGGTTCGGCGGCGTATACGGCCCTTATCGCCGGCGTGGCTGTGTTTCTGGCAAAGGTGGCGGGAATCGCCGCGCGACCGTCTGATTCGGCAAACCGCGTCAATCGCTGGAATATGCTGACGGAATAGCCGGGCAGCCGGCTGATTAAACCTTCGACGACAAAACCCGCATGCGCAATCGACTGCACAGCCCGTTCGTGACCGGTCGTACGTCAGCCGGCGTTGCCCCCGGGGGGGCGATCGACCAAAGCCCCGGCTTGCGGCTGGCGCTGCTGTTTGTGGGGCTGGCGATTCTTATGGTTGTGGTGGCGGTGCGATTAACCCAGGTTCAATCGCAACTTGGCGAATCATTCGCTGCCGCGTACCAGATGACTACCGAACGGTTCGAATCGATTCCAAGCACGACCGGGCGAATTCTGTCGAGCGACGGCGAAGTGCTGGCGCAGGATGTGGGGCTGTTTGGCGTGCAGGTTCACTATCGCTGGCTCGAAGAGCCGCCCGACCCGTTATGGCTGAAACAGCAGGTGCTGTCGCAGCTTGACCGCCGCGAGCGCCGCCCCGAGCGCATTCGCGAAGGCGTCGAGCGGCTGCTCGCACAGCGGGCCGAAATGTGGCGGCGGTTGTCGCAGGTGGCGGGGGTTTCGCCGGAGGCACTGGCCGAACGTCGTCGCGGGATCCAGACTCGCGTTGAACGTGTTCTGCAAAAGATTGCGGGAAGTCGCACTCGCCAGAACGCCGAGGCGCCGCCGCGCATGGCCGCACCGGGCGAATCGTGGTGGCGGTGGGCTTGGAGCAGCGCGGCCGCGGCGCTGACAACCAGCCCCGAGCGCGAACGCGACGAGCCGCTGATTATTCAAGAACAGTTGCAATACCACCCGATCATTTCGGAAATCTCGTCTGATATGGCTGCCGTTATCGAAACGCAGCCACATTTCTTTCCCGGTGTGCGCGTGGCGCTGGCCGTGCGGCGCGTGTATCCCCGGCATGACGCCGCGGCGCACCTCATCGGTTACCGCACCGCAATCTCGAACGAGGCTCTGGCCGACCGGCGGGGGCGGTTTCCCAAGGGCGACCCGCTCGATTACCGGGCTGGCGATCAGGTGGGGCTGGCGGGCCTCGAGCAGTACTACGAGCAACAATTGCGCGGCTTGCGCGGCGAGCAAAGGCTGGTTTTTAACCGGCGCGGCGAATTGATCCATAAGGAGCTCACCCGCCCGCCCCGATTCGGTCAGGATCTTGTGCTGACGCTTAATCTCAACCTGCAGCACGCGGCCGAGCAACTGCTTGATGCCACGCTGCAAGGGCCGCGGCAAGACGAACTGACCGGCGCCGAACTTCCGGTTCCCAGGGGCGGCTGTATTGCGGCGGTCGACGTGCGAACCGGCGCCGTGCTCGCGGCGGCGGCGGCGCCACGGTTCGATTTGAACCTGCTGGTCAATCACGACGAAGCCGCCTGGCAGCGGCTGGTGCGCGATCCTCGAAAGCCGTTCTTTCCGCGAGTTTCTGAAATGGCGCTGCCCCCCGGTTCGGTATTCAAGGTGCTGAGCGCGGCGGCGTTTCTGCAAAGCGGCCGGCTCGACCCCTCAGAGCATGTTTACTGCCAGGGGTTTCTCGACAACCCCGATGCGTTTCGCTGCTATCACAGCCTCGTGCATGGCGACGTCGACTTGGCCGACGCCCTGGCCCGCTCATGCAACGTCTATTTCTTTACCGCTGCCCGGCGGATTGGCCCCGACCCGATCTACGAATGGGGGCGGCGATTTGGATTCGGGCAGCCCACCGGCATTGACCTGCCTCACGAAAACTCTGGCAGTTTTCCGGTTCCTGCTGTGCCGGGCCGCCGCCCGGCCAAGGCATCGGGCGAGGCGCTGGGACTGGCGATCGGGCAGGCCCGGCTCACGGCGACCCCTTTGCAAATCGTACGGATGATGGCAGCGGTGGCCAACGGCGGACGGCTCGTGACGCCCCACCTCGTCGAGTCGTTTGGTCCCACCGTCGTCGAAACGGGGGTTGTCCAGGCCGCCGCGTCAGAAGACCTTTCACCACCCGAGCCCCACGTCATTTTCGGGCTGTCGCCGGCAACTCTGCGCGCCATTGACCGCGGATTGAAGCGAGTCGTGGCGGACCCGCGTGGCACTGGGTATAAGACAGTTCGCATTCGTGAGATGGCCATCGCGGGAAAGACGGGAACAGCCGAAACCGGAGGCGGCCGCGAAGACCACGCCTGGTTTGCCGGCTATGTGCCGGCCGACCGGCCAAAGATTGCCTTTGTCGTTGTTCTGGAGCATGCTGGCTCAGGAGGCCATGCCGCCGGGCCGGTCGCTCGCGAATTCGTTCAGGCCATGCTGCACACCGGGGTGCTGCACCCCTAGCCAGGCAAGCGTGGGGCGAACCAGGGTGGTGCGTGTCGCCACCGTGCGAGTTTCGCACCATTTTCCCTCGACAGCGATCAGGATTTTGCACACAATAGCGACGTGTCGGCGGCGGGCCGATGCGATTCGATTGGCTTCAAGCGAAAGAGAGAGCACGTGTCTGATCATTCGACTGTAACTGCGGCTGATCCTGTCGCGCCTGCCCCGCTGTTTGATCGGGGTGAGATTTCGCAATTCGGCGCCGACGACACCGAGGCGGTGAGCACGATCGGCAAGATGCTGACCGGATTTTTCCTGTACTCGCTGCTGGCGATGGGGGCCGTCGTGCTGGTCACAGTTGCGACCCGGCACAACGAGCCGCCGCCTGCCCACTCAGCCGATGCCGACGAATAGCCTCTGTTCGCCCCGCACCCCCCCCTGCGATCAGCCAGCGGCGTCGCTGCCGGGCAATCAGCCGCGCGGAGTTGCCAATTCCAGCCGTTCTTTTGCGGCGGCGGCCCACGGCCCGCGCTGATCGAAGTCGAGGTAGCGCCTCCAGTGGGGAACGGCTTCGGCCGTGCGGCCCAACTGGTGTAGCGCTTCTGCCAGGTGCAAATGCGCGTCGGGGTAATCGGAGTGCACGTCGAGAGCCACGTCAAACGCCTCGACCGCCGCTTCGAGCTCGCCGACTTCGGCGTAGACGCACCCCAGTTGCGTCCAGCCTTCGAGATAATCGTGGTCCAGTTCGACCGCCGCATGGTACCGCTCGATCGCGCCGCGCACGTTGCCAGCACGGTACAATGCCTCGGCCAGATGAAACTGTACATCGGCCCGGTCGGGCTCGTCCATGAGCGCCATACGAAAGGCCTCGATCGCAGTCGCCAGGTCGCCCCGTTCGGCGCGGCGGCATCCCTCGGCAAACCATTCTTCGGCCGACAATTCGAGCGGAGCGTCAAGCGGAATGGGCAGCACCGGCCCTGATTCTGACGCTGCCGCGGGTGGTTCAAAATCAAACAACATCTGGCCTGCGGCGGTTGTCAGCCGGCCCCGCGCGTTGCGCACGACCACGCGGCGATCGCGCGCCAAAACTTCCAATTGCGACAAGGGCCGTTCGACTCCGCCAAACACCTGCCCCAAGCGTTCGAGGCTCGATCGGATTTCCTTGCAGGAAACACCTGCGCTCACCAGTTCGGCCAGCCGCCGAGCGCTCGCGACCTCCTGAAAATCAAAGTACGGCAGGCGAAACACCCGCGCGACCGGCTTGATCAGTTGGGTGCGTTCCCAGGCGCGAATGAGGTTCACCGGCACGTTCAGCACCTGGCTGAGCATGGCCGGCGTGTAATGCCGGTGCACCTCCTGCCGACTTTCACTTAACCCCACGAATTCCAGCCACTCCGATTCGGTTGCCACGCGAATTTCCAGGCCTTCGGCTCGCCAGCGTTCGACCTGTTGCCATTTGAGCGCGGGTTTGCCATCGGGCTCGAGCGGCCAGCCCTCTTCGCCTACGACGAGCAGTGTCGTCTGCCGGCTGACGTGTTCTGTTGCCGTCCCCCCGTGCGATTCGACCAAAGCGTGTGCCTGGTTGTGCGTCATCGACGCCAGCGTGCCGGTAAACGCCACACGCTCGCCTGCAAGCGGCAACGGGGCACGGGGCACGGGCGAATTTTGCATGACGAAGTCAACGTGGTCTTGGGATAATCAAGCGGTACTCTGACACCGGAACTGACTGCCGCAAACGGGCAAGGGCACTCGCTCGCAGTCCGCCTTTCGCAGGGCTGGCAGCGCCCACCGCGGTATCGCGGGCGTTGGATTTCCACAGTCGCCCAGCGCGCAGCCTGGTGACGCAGGTTGAGCATACCTGCCGACTACCGGATTGGGTAGCGTTTGCCTCGCCAAGCTACTATAAAGCGATTTTCGGCATGTGGCCGCGGCTGTCCCGCCGACACCTGAGCATCAACGAAGCGGTGCTCGATCGGCTGGTTGTCAGGAGTGGCCGTGCGAAATCAGCGACCGGGGCCGAATTGCCGATGGGC
The DNA here is from genome assembly GCA_021781115.1 of Planctomycetota bacterium. Classification (GTDB taxonomy): domain Bacteria; phylum Planctomycetota; class Planctomycetia; order Planctomycetales; family Planctomycetaceae; genus JAJXXL01. Next base: position 4,201 of record JAJXXL010000175.1, on the reverse strand, counting down.
GGTTCCACAGCCGCTGATTCTGACTTTTTTTTCCACGCAGCATTTACAGCCGAGGCTGACATGAACCTGCTTGCCCAGAACGACCCGACACTGTGGACCGCCATTCAACAGGAAATGACCCGCCAGCACGACGGGCTTGAGCTGATTGCCTCTGAGAATTACACCAGTGCCGCCGTGATGCAGGCCGCCGGCACCGTCCTGACAAACAAATACGCCGAGGGCTACCCGGGGCGACGGTACTACGGCGGTTGCGAATACGTCGATGTCGTCGAGAACCTCGCTCGCGATCGCGTCAAGCAACTGTTTGGGGCCGAGCATGCCAACGTACAGCCGCATGCCGGGTCGCAGGCGAACATGGCCGTTTATTTCAGCGTGCTCAAGCCGGGCGAATCTTTTCTAGCGTTCAATCTGGCGCATGGCGGTCACCTGACGCACGGCATGAGCCTCAACTTTTCCGGCCAGATTTACCAGGCGATTCCGTACGGCGTGCGCGAGTCAGACCACCGCATTGACTTTGATCAGGTGGCGCGGCTGGCCCGCGAGCATCGGCCCAAAATGATTCTGGCCGGGGCCAGCGCGTACCCGCGGGAAATCGACCACGCCCGGTTTGCTGAAATCGCGCGCGAAATTGGTGCAGTACTGATGGTCGACATGGCCCACTATGCCGGCCTCGTCGCCGCCGGAATTCACAACAGCCCTGTACCATGCGCTGATTTCGTAACCTCGACGTCGCATAAGACGCTGCGTGGCCCGCGCTCGGGCTTCGTGCTGTCGAAGGAGGTTCACGCCAAAACGCTCGACAAAAGCGTCTTTCCCGGAATGCAGGGCGGCCCGCTGATGCACATCATTGCCGCCAAGGCCGTTTGCTTTCATGAGGCCCTGCAGCCCGAGTTCAAAACCTACGCCCGGCAGATCGTGGCCAATGCCAAAACCCTCGCCGACGCGCTGACCGCCGGGGGCGTCACGCTGGCCAGCGGAGGCACTGACAACCACCTGATGCTTGCCGATGTTACCGCGATTGGCCTGACCGGTTCCATTGCCGAAAAAGCCCTCGACCGCGCCGGAATCACCGTCAACAAGAATATGATTCCCTACGATCAGCGCAAGGCGCTTGACCCCAGCGGAATTCGCCTGGGCACGCCGGCCCTGACAACGCGCGGCATGAAGGAACTTGAAATGAAACAGGTGGGCGGTTGGATCTTGCGGATCCTGCGCGCGCCTGAAGACGCAGCGCTGGCTGACCGCGTGCGCGGCGAAATTCGCGAATTCTGTAAGAGTTTTCCAGTCCCGGGCATTTAGCCCGTTCGTTCCCGCGCCGTTGATGTTCCAAACAGGAGCGATCGCCGTCGTGCGGCTGTGGCGAGGGCGCGGCCGTACGCCCTGCGCCACGGTCGCGGGTGGCAGGCCAGACGCCCAATCTCTCAGGGGGCGGTAGTCTTCAGGCGGCGTTTTCGCGCTCGATGCGGCGGAGTTCGATCGCGGCATTCACGCGGGTGAGAATGACATCGAGCAGCGGCTGGCTTTCGGGGGGGTAAGCGTCGCGGTAGTGGCTCGGCCAGGGGGCGCCGAGGTTGTATTTCATGTTGTAAAACCGGTCGATCGTCGCGAACGTTTTCGCGGGCACGCCGCCGACGCAATGCAAGTCGGGCACATGTGCCCGCAGCACGCTGCCGGCTGCCACGAACGACGCCAGCCCAATGCGAATTCCCGGCAGAACCAGGGTGTTCGTGGCGATGACCGCCAGGTCGTCGACAAGGATTGACTCGACGATATGTGACGGTGGAAACGGGTCATTCGTGAACTGTGTGCGGGGGTAGATCCACACAAAATCGCCCACGCGCGACGCCTTCGAAATGTGCACTTCTGAATGCAGCTTGACGAAGTTGCCGAGTACGCAGTCGCCCTGGATATCGGAATTTGTTCCCACTTGCACGTACCGGCCGGCCTGAGTGTTTTCCCGGATATGCACGGCGTGACCGGTGGTCAGGCGCTCGCCAAACGTGCACCCCTCATATATGACGCTGTGGCTGCGAACGGTGCTGTTCGGCCCGATGACCACGGTCTTCTTCAGGGCGAGCCGTGAGGGGTACCCGACCACGCAATGACTGTCGATGGTCGAACCGTCGCCAATGACCACGTTGTCATGAATGATCGTGAAGTCGCCAATGGTCACATTCCTGCCGATCTGGGCCGTTGGCGAAACCTTGTTCAGGGGCATCTGCTTTCCTTCGAACGTCAATGCGTTGGAAATAAGTTGGATTTGACGCAACGAAAAATGGCGGTCTCAAAAACTGTCGGTGGGCACATCACGCTGCGATGCGCCCGGCTGCCGATTGCTCAAGTTCATCGACCATGTTCAATACGAGGGGAATGTCGGCCAGATAATCGTCGTGTACCGTCGCCGTCGAGCGGTTGAACAGGCGCGGGCCCAGGGCGTATTGCAGGCTGGCCCCGGCGGCATCGGCAATCTGGCTGAAAATATGGTAATTCGCGCTTTCGTGGGCAAAATTGAGGACGATCGCCCGTGCGCCAGGACGGCAAAACAAAAGGTTAGTCAATGCGGCGCCGGTTGGAGCAATGACGAGCCGCGCCTGATCGAGCAGTGCCACCTGCAATTCGGGCGAAGCCCCGTCGAGATCGACGATTTCAAAACCGCGGCGGAATAGTGCCAACTCGAGTTCCGTTTCGTTTTGCACCAGGCGATAGGTGGCCCGCCGCCGCGTGAGATACAACTTTCGCCCGCCTTTGCCGCCGGTGTCGCTCGCGGTGTGCGCGCAATCGGCGGCGCGGGGGCCGTCGGCCGCGGCGGGCGCTGGCAGCAGTCGTTCCTTGACGAGATCGATCACCTGTTTGATCCACCGGATGCAAAACACCGAGTCGATCTCGGGCCGTGGGATTCCCTCATAGCGGTCGAGCAGACGCGACAAGTCGGAAGGGTATATCAGCCGCTCGACGCGATATTGGCCGCCATCCTGAAGGCGAATGATCCGCCGTCCCGTTGTATTCACGACATCCAGCAGTTTAACCAGGTTCGGGTGCAGGTTCCGCCCCACAAGCAGCGGCAGGCCGCGGCATTCGGGAATCGAATCGATCAGCAGCACTTTGGGCAGGCATTCGACCAGCCAGTGAAAGTAATTGTTATCGTGGTCGCACGAAATCAGCACGCCCGCGTCGATTCGGTTGCCCGGCCGCGTTTGCAGATGCACAATGGCCGAATTGCCGTGTACGAACCGCAACTGGTGGGGCTTGACGCCATACGCCGGATTCGAAATGCACGCCAGTTCGTCGTGCAGCAGCGTACCGGTTGCATCAATCATCAACCTGGTGCCGCCCACGACAGTCATGTCGCGCAGCTCGCCAACATATTCACGCGGCAACGGCGCGAGACACGGGGCGAGGTGGCGGGGCGGCGACCCGCCGAATCGCGGGGCTGTCATACGAATCATCTCGCGCGGAGCCTGGTGCAAGAACCCGCCCTGTTCCTCAAGGCGTTCCTCGACCCCCCGAATCCGAACGAGTATTGACAAGTCGCGAGGCTCGCCGAGCGGCCGCTGGACGGCTGACAACTGATACAACGCCAAGGCGTTGCGCCCGTCGCCCTGTTGCAACAACCGGGAGATCTGCCGCGACATGCGAAAATCGGGCGAGGGGCGGCGGCCCTCGCCCGCGCCGGAGGTCAGGAAATGCACGAGTGGCGACCCTGTCGAATCGGCCACATCAGGGTACTGTTCGAGGTAATAGCCCACATCGAACAGCGGGTGCGGGTTCAGCCGCATTTGCTCGCCGCGAAGTATGTAATGCACCAGCGGGTTCAACCCTGATTGCCGCGCCGAGGCATGCTGCTGATAGTACCATGAGGTATCGAAGAACGGGCAGGGGTCGGCCCCCAGTGCAACGCCGCGCAGCAGGTAATGCTCGAGCGGGCGAGTGCCGTTGTCGATCGCATCGGGGCATTGACGGAGATAATACTCGACGTCAAACAGGGGGTGCGGTTGTCGCAGCTCCTGTGCGCCGCCTGTCAGGTAATGCACGAGCGGGTTGAGGTTTGCCGCGGCAACATCAAGGTTGTGGGCCAGGTAAAACGCGGCATCAAACGCCGGATGGGGCGACAGGGCCCGGCGCGCGCCATATTCAATGAAGTGCACCAGCGGGTTGCACCCCGCCGCCGCGACTTCGGGGTACTGCGCCTGATAAAATGCGA
>JAJXXL010000253.1 GCA_021781115.1 Planctomycetota bacterium | reverse complement strand
CCGCGGCAAAAATCGTTGATCGACGACAACTCGGCATCGGTGCTGTCGGATGAGATACCGACGATGCCCGGGCGGGCGTCTGCGCTGCCGGGAACCTCGGGCAACAGTCGCCAGGCGCCGCCGCGTCGCCCTGGGGCGGGCGATTCGGGCGTTTTGAGCGATCAACTCGATTCGCTGGCGAGTCTCTCGGGCATCAAGATTGTGTCTGAGGCGTCTCTGCCGCCGCCGGGGCGGGTCGCCGCCGGCGATTCAGGCGTCTTGTCGCAGGAGTTTCATCGGATGACCGCCGGCCTGTCGGGCCTGAAAGTTTCGCTCGGCAAAGAATTCGACGAACAACCCGCGGTGGGGAAGCCCCGAACCGGTACGCTGCGCGGGGACGTTCAGAATCAATGGTATTGGCAGGTTCTCGGACATGAAATGGGACCGGTCAGTTTCAAAGAGCTGCAACGGATGGTTTCGAACGACGAATTGCAGGCCAATGATCTGATCAAGCGCGGCCCGGCGGGCTCATGGGGCCCCGCCGGTTCGAATCATGGCCTGTTTCCGCACGGCACGAAAAAAGAAGCGTCGCAGGCGCCGGCCAGTGCAGTGCCGGCGGCTGAGTCGGCATCGGCCCTGGAGCAGGCTGCGGCCACGCGGGTTGTGTCGGACAACCCCGCGGCGGAGCGCTGGTACTGCTGGATCGGGGCGCAGGAATACGGACCGATCGATGCGGTGACGCTCGCGAAATGGACCCAGGAAAACCGCGTCACTCGAAACGATTACGTCAAGCTCGAGCAGACGGGCGAGTGGTATCAGGCGGGTACGATCGAAGGCTTGTTTCCGCCTGTTCCGGCAGTCGAGGCACAACCGGTCGTGCCAACTCCGCCCGACGAACCCACCCAGACGTCTCCTGTGGCAAAGCCCGAAACGCCACAGGTCGCCGCGCGCGCCGCCGCATCGGAAATGCCGACGACGACGGATTATGACAGCCGTCCTTCAACGTCGTCGTTTGGCGGCGGCGCAGCGGGCGGTGGTTGGGGGGCCGCGCGTGGCGCAGCGCCCGCGATGCCGCGCAAGCCGGCTGTACCGCGCGGCAAATCGGGCGGGGGCGGGTTCAGCATGCCAAACGTCAATCTGCCGGTGGTGGCAGGGGCGTTGGCCGTGGTGGGAGGGCTGGTGCTGGGTTGGTACTTTTTTCCCTCTGCCGGCTTCTCGAGCGCCAAGGATGCCGAAGCGTACAATACATTGGTCAGCATGTTGGCCGAGTGCCAGAAGCTGCGGGCCAAGAGCGCCAGCGAAGCGGAATGGACGGCATTCACTGATCGCTGCACGAATCAGGCCAAGCCGATCGTCGACCGGCTCAAGATTGAAGCCAATTCTGAACGGCAGGGCAAGCAGCACCTGTTGTGGGCCAGCCGCGACTTCCTGCCAAAGATGCTCGCCGATTCCAAGACGGGTGGTACCGAAGCGGAAAAACTGTTTGAGGAGCATCTTAACAAGGCCCGCACGCTGCTAAACCTGAAATAGTTGCTCCGCGGTGCAAATCGCCGCCGCCTGCGCCGGTGATTGCCATAAGAAACCAACGTCTTGATTCGAAAGTGGCGCTGTTGCGATGGTTCCCGCCGTCAGTCAGGTTTGCTCACTCGGTCATTCCCTGGAAGACGATCTCAATGGATATGCCGATGGGGCGGCCCGGTGTGTCGAACTGTGGCTCACAAAACTGGAAGAGTATCTCAAAACGCACGCGATCAACGATGTGCTCGATGTCGCGGCCCGACGCGAGATCAAATTCGCGGCGGCCGCGTTTCAGGGCGGCCTGTTGACATCGCAGGGCGAAGCCCGCCGGGCCGCGTGGGACCAGTTCGAACAGCGGCTCGACCTGTGTGCGCAACTGCATGTGCCCCTGATCATCGTCACTGCCGATTTTCACGGCCCGTTTCACGACGCCGACATTGCCCGGGCGCAGGTGTCGTTGAAACAGGCGGGGCAAGCGGCGGTAGGGCGGGGCGTGAAAGTGGCGCTCGAATTCAACGCGAAAGACACGTTTTTGAACAACCTCGAAACGGCCGCCTCGTTTGTGCAGTCGGTCGCCGACCCCGGCGTGGGGCTGTGCCTCGACGTGTTCCATTTTTCGGTTGGCCCCAGCAAGCTCGCCGATCTGGGGTACCTGACCCGCGACAACCTGTTTCATGTGCAGGTTTCCGACGTGGCAGACCGCCCGCGCGAGCTCGCCTCCGATTCTGACCGCATCTTTCCCGGCGACGGCGATTTTCACTTGCAGCCGATCTTTCAAAGGCTGCGTGACATTGGCTACGAAGGCTGTATTTCGCTGGAACTGCCCAACCCCATGTTCTGGCAATCGCCGCCGCATCAGGTAGGAGAAATCGGCATGACCGCGCTGCGCGTGGCGCTGGGGCAATCGCAGCGCTGAATGCAGGGGCGGAGTTTGCCTACCGCTGCCGGGCGAGTTCGAGAAATGCAGCGTACCGCGATTTCATTTCAACCAGACTGTCGCCGCCGAATTTTTCGATGAACGCCGCGGCGAGCGTCAGCGCCACGACGTTTTCGACGATCACGCTGCACGCCGCCAGTGCGCAGACGTCGCTGCGTTCATACGCGGCGGCTTCAGGCTCTTTCGTGCGGAGATTGATGGAATTGAGCGGGCGCCGCAGCGTGCTGATCGGTTTCATTGCCGCCCTCACGACGAGCGGCTGGCCGTTCGTCATGCCGGCTTCGAGGCCGCCCGCGTTGTTCGTGGTCCGCACGTAGCCCAAATGGGGCCGGTTGGCCTGAGTTTCGTCGTAGGCGATTTCGTCGTGCACCTGCGAACCGGGCCGCCGGGCGGCTTCGAAACCCAGGCCAATTTCAACCCCTTTGATCGCCTGAATGCTCATGACCGCCTGGGCCAAAAGGCCATCGAGTTTGCGATCCCACTGGGTGTGGCTGCCCAGGCCGAACGGCAGATTTTCGGCGCGCACCTCGACGATGCCACCCAGCGTGTCGCCTGCGGCCGTTGCCTGATCGACACGGGCCACGATGCGCGCGTCGGCCTCGGGGTTGAGAGTATACATGGGGCTGGCGTCGCGCAGCGTCCTGAGTTCGGTAAGCGTACGCGCGTGCGGCGGAGCGGCGATTTGTTCGAGTTGCGTGACGTACCCGAACACGGTGACGCCAAACTCGCCCAGCAGTTGTTGAGCCAGCGCGCCAGCGGCGACGCGGGCCGCCGTTTCGCGGGCGCTGGCCCGCTCGAGTACGCCGCGGATCGGCCCCAGGTACTTGATGGCGCCGGTTAAGTCGCCATGCCCCGGGCGGGGTCGCTCGACTTCCTTCATGCGTTCGAGTTTGTCGTCCTGGTTGGCCACGCACAGCACGATCGGGCTGCCTAGCGTCGCCCCGTGCCACACGCCGGTGAGCACTTCGACCGTGTCGGCTTCGAGTTTCTGCCGGCCCCCGCGGCCGTACCCGCCCTGGCGCCGGGCCAACTCGCGGTCAATCAGGGTTGTGTCGATCGTCAGCCCGGCGGGAAAACCGTCGAGGTGCGCCAATAACATTTTGCCGTGCGATTCGCCAGCCGTGAAAAAACGAAGCATTGAACGTGTCCGGCGCAATGGAAAGTCAAGAGCTGGGCGGGCGCCCTAGAATTTGCAAACGGGAAAAAAGGGACGGTCGGAGACTATTGGGCGGCTGCCCCTGGTGAGAACGGACGGTTTGTCAGCCGCTCATAGGCGTCGATATATTTCTGGCGGGTCTTTTGAACCACGTCATCGGGCAAGGGGGGCGGCGGGCTGTTTTTATCCCACCCGCTGGCTTCGAGCCAATCACGCACGAATTGTTTGTCGAACGACGGCTGGGCATGACCCGGCTCATACAAATCATGTGGCCAGAACCGCGAACTGTCGGGGGTGAGCACTTCATCAATGAGCAGGATTTCGCCATCGGCCAGGCCGAACTCGAACTTCGTGTCGGCGATGATGATTCCGCAAGCCAGGGCGAAGTCTGCAGCGGTGCGATAGATATCGAAACTCCGCCGCTTGAGTTCGCTCGCCGTTTTCGCACCCACGATTTCGGCCATCTGTGAAAAGGGAATGTTCACATCGTGCCCCGATTCCGCTTTAGTCGCCGGGGTGAAAATCGGCTCGGGCAAACGGTCGCTTTCGCGCAGACCGGGTGGCAGACTGATTCCACAAACTGAACCAGTTTTCAGGTAATCTTTCCAACCGGAACCGGCGAGGTAGCCCCGCACGACGCATTCGACGGGGTACGGCGTCGTCTTGCGCACGACCATGCTGCGTCCTTCCAGCAGGTCGAGATTGACATCCCGTGAAAAACCGAGCGATTGCAATTCCGTGCTGATGAAGTGATTATCGCCCTTGATCCGATTGAACCACGCCAGGCTCAATTGGGTCAGCACGCGGCCCTTGTCGGGAATGCCCGTGGGAAGAATGTAATCGAACGCGCTGATGCGATCTGTTGCGACAATGAGCAACCGCTCGCCCAGGTCGTACACGTCGCGAACCTTGCCCCGCCGAACAGGCAGACCGGGCAGATCCGTTTTCAAAAGCGGAGGTAGGCGCATCGAACCGAAGCTTTCGTGGAGGCGGACGCAGGCGGATTCCCGAGGGAGCAACGACAGTATAGCCTATTTGGCGTCAATTCGACACCTCGACAGCACGAACAACCATTCGAATTGGCACGATCAACCGGTTATTTTCGGTTTTGTCCGGGACGGCGAAAATTGCCAATCGGCGCCAAGCTGGTCTTGCGTCGAACCCGCTTCTAAGGCATTCTATAGGTTATTGAAACTCTTGGGTTAAAATTGAAACGGTGTACAGGAGAGATCTTGTGCGCGACGGGGCTGGCGATGCGTGTGCCAGTGGTGCAATTGAAAACTCGGGTTCGCCGCGACATGCGTCGCATAACGTTTGATTGATGGGCCATCGGCGCTGCGGCCAACACGTTGATTGAAGTGATTCTCCTGCCGTCACTGCCCGGATGAGAATCACGGGCAACACAGAGAATGTCGACTGCGCCTTGCGCAGCCATTGTGGTCCGGGGTTCGTAGAGGAAATGACATGCCAGCATGGCCGGGTGGACCATGTCCTGAATGTGGCGAAGAGATGCCCGAGAACCTCGTGCATTGTCGGCGTTGCCGCGCGTTGCTAAATACCGATCTCGAATCGGACAGCGTCGAAATTCCGGCGTTCGTGCCGCTGCCTGAAATCGAAAGCGTTGTCGAGTTCAAGGCCCGGGGTTATTACGTTTCCTGCCCCCATTGCGATCGTGAATTGCGGATTGGGGCCAAATACCTCGGTGCCCACGTGACCTGTAAGAACTGTTCCGGGGCGTTTCACTTCGATTTTGCCAATCGAAAAATCACCAAGGTCGGTATTTATGCCGACTGCCCGCACTGTGCGCAGCGAATTCGGCTGTCGCCCAAATATAATGGGGTCAAGGTCGCCTGCAAGCATTGCAGCGGGCGCGTCATTCTCAGAGATTGACGTTCACGACTCGGCGGGCACTCGCACAACTTGGGCGAAGTGCATCGGCAGGATGCGTTGTTGAAGCCAGCCATGTGTTCCCCCGCGACCCCATCGGATCGCGCGCGATCATGGTCGGCCGTCGGCTAATTAGTGCGTGGGCCGAAGGGAGTACGATTGCCCGTGCCGCGAGCCCCCGGGCGTTCATCATCGCTCACTGCTGACTGAACCGCTCGAGCGCCCGGTGAACTCTTTGCCGGCGCGGTTTCGCCCGACGAATGGTCTGTCGGCCCGGGCATATGTGTGCTGACTTGCCCCGTTTCTGATTGCCCCTGTTGCATTTGATAAAATCGGCCTTTGGCGTCGAACAGCAACTTGACATCGAGCATCCAGCGCTGGCCGTCTGGGCGATTCCAAAGCACGCACCACAGGCCCGACTTGCTGACTTCGCTTGTGGAGCATTCAATGCCTGCGGCGGCGAGCTTGGTTCGCGCCGTTTCATAGTTCGTGCCCAGCGGAACAATTCGGGCAATTTCTTGCTGTTGGTCGGAAATCGAAAGTGGGCTGGCCACGATCTGCCGACCATTACCCGCGCAGCCCGCGAGCTGCAGCCCGCCGAGCGCCGTCATGCCGAGCGCAATTCCAGTTTGCCAAACCAGAGCTCGAACCCGGGTCCGAAGAAATCGCGACATGAATTGCATCGGCAAGGCCCCGCCAGCAATCGACGGTAAATAAAATCCAACTGTCATACCGCGATGCCGCGCAACACAGATGGTGATTCCGATAGTCGATCGAGTTGCTCAAGTTGTTGATTGAAACACGCGATCACGGCACGGGGGCGTCGCCCCACCGTGTTGTTTTCGGTTCACAAACAGACGAAATTCGCAGGCTGGGCCAAGGGTGTGTGTACTCTGCGTCCTTACTATTCCGTTTGAAGAACCGTGTCAAGACGCAGTTTGGCACGCATCGACCCGTCGCCCCGCGCCGCGAAACGTCGCGGCGACGACTTACCGGATATCGGTGCCGGCAGGCTGGTCTTGTTCGATGTTGCGTGGCGTGGTTATGATTCGCCCGCGCGATGACAGCCCGGCGTGTGCGTGGGTCGTGTCTTGTCGAAACGCGAAAGCGGCATGCTGAAATTCTGCATTGAACCGCTCGAAATCCTTTCGGTCGAGTCCTGCTGAAGTCATGTTCCGAACCGTACCCGTCGCGCGGCTGCGCGAAATCGATGCGAGCCGGGTTTGCCTGATCAAGCCCAGCGCCTTGGGTGACGTCGTCCAAACGCTGCCCCTGCTGACTGCGCTGCGAGGGCGATTTCCGGAGGCGGAGATCCATTGGGTCATCAATCGCGAATTGGCAGAGCTACTGGAGTGCCATCCGTGTTTGACCGGCATCATTCCGTTTGATCGCCGGGGTTCTTGGCTTCAGGCCGCCCGATTGGCTGCGGAGTTAAGAGCTCGTGAGTTTGATTTGGTTCTCGACTTGCAAGGTCTGCTGCGAACCGGCCTGATGACGGCGGCCACGAGCGCCCCGGTTCGTGTGGGCCTCGAAACGGCCCGCGAAGGGGCGCGGCTGTTTGCCAATTGTACTCTACCCGAAACAGGGCCGGCCGTTCCCGCGCACGCCCGATATTGGCGCGTTGCAGAATTACTCGGTGTGGGCGATGCGCCACGTGCGGCCGAATTCGTCTTCAGCAAAGGAGAACACGTTTGGGCGCGCAAACTGCTTGCCGGTCTGCGTCGCCCTGTGCTGGCCATTCACCCGGGTGCCCGTTGGGTCACCAAGCGTTGGCCCGTCGAAAAATTCGCCGAAATCGCCGCCCGATTTGCCGCCACATTCTCGGGATCAGTTCTTGTTGTCGGAGGGCCGGGCGAATTCCAGCTCGCTGAGGTGGTTGCCGTTTCCGCTGCTGGCAGAGGTATTTCGCACAATCTCGCGGGGCGGACGACGCTGAAGCAGCTTGCCGCCTTGTTGGCCGGGGCTGATTTGCTGTTGTCGAATGATTCGGGCCCCCTGCACTTGGCCGACGCCGTGGGCACTCCCGTCGTGGGTTTGTTCAGTTGCACTAGCCCGGGCCTGTCGGGGCCGCGCGGCGCGCAACACGCCCTGCTTGCTGCGGATATCGCCTGTGCTGCAAGCTATTACAAGACCTGCCCGCACTCGGGCACGGCCCACCTTGCGTGCCTGGTCGATCTGACGACTGAGCGTATCTGGCAAGCGGTCATTCAGGTTCTGGCACGACAACCTGCCGTCCACACTGCATGAAATCTCCAACAATCACGGGCATCGGCTTCCGAGAAGCGAAGTAAACCGGTCGCAGATTTCCCATTGATGACGCAGCAGTGTAAATTGGATCAAGCTGGCCCATGTTGCGTGCGGGTATTCCGTCGGCAGGCTAGTTGCCGCCTTGACGGGCCTGCCGCCAATCTTTCCAAGCCTGATGTTGCCGCTGTGACCGCACTTCAAATCGCACTTAACCGCCGTCACCTGGTCAGCTTCCACCCCAAACGGATTCCGCACATGTTCACCGATGTGCTGATCATCGGCGGTGGGATTGCGGGGTTGCGGGCGGCTTTGGAGATTTCGCCGCCGCTGGCAGCGATCGTGGTCACCAAAGACGTGCTGGCGCAATCGAACAGTGCCTATGCCCAGGGCGGCATCGCCGGGGCGATGGACCCGGTCGACGACTTTGCCAGCCACGCAGCCGACACGATTGCCGCAGGCAAGGGGTTGTGCGATCCGCAAATTGTCGAACTGGTTGTTCGCGACGCGCCCGACCGGATCCGCGAATTGGTGGCCTGGGGAACGCAATTCGACGTCGAAAATGGCGAACTGGCGCTGACGCAAGAGGGCGGCCACAGCCATCGCCGGGTTGTACACGCTTTGGGCGACGCAACCGGCAAGGAAATCATGCGGTCGCTCATCGCCCGGGCTCGCGGCCTGTCCAACGCCGAGTATTGGGAACAGACGTTCATACTTGACCTGCTCACACACGACGGCCGCTGCCGCGGCGCGCTGGTGTGGAACCGCAGCCACGGCAAGACCATCATCTGGGCCAAGCAAACGATTCTTGCAACCGGCGGGGCCGGCCAGATTTTTCGCGAGACGACCAATCCGGCGATTGCTACTGCCGACGGCCATGCCGTCGTTTACCGCGCCGGTGCGCGCGTCCGCGACATGGAGTTTATGCAATTTCACCCGACTGTGCTGTACATCGCCGGCAGTTCGCGACACCTCATTTCAGAAGCGGTACGCGGCGAAGGGGCGTACCTGCGCGATTGCCGGGGGGCGCGGTTCATGGCTGATTACTCGCCGCAACTGGAACTGGCCCCCCGCGACGAAGTGAGTCAAGCGATTGTCCGGCAAATGGAACACACGAAACATCCGTGCGTGTACCTCGATTTGTCGCACCTGCCGACGGCGCTCGTGCGCGAGCGGTTCCCGCACATTGGCAAGGTGTGCGCTGAATTCGGGCTCGACATCACGCGTGATCTGATTCCGGTTCGCCCGGGCGCGCATTACATGATTGGCGGCGCCATCGTCGATGCCGAAGGACGAACAAGCGTGCCCGACCTGTGGGCCGCCGGCGAGGTCACGTCGAGCGGGTTGCATGGCGCCAATCGACTGGCCTCGAACAGCCTGCTGGAAGGTCTCGTCTTTGGGCTGCGTACTGGCCGCGGCGCTGCGGCCGCCGCCTTGGCCCTGCCTGACAGCTACACGGCGTTACCCCTCGTCAGCGAGTTTCGCCGCACCGCCACAACTGACGATGAACTCAACCTGACCGACTTGCGCAACGCGTTGGGCAGCGAAATGTGGCGGAATGTCGGTATTCGGCGCGATCGGGTCGGGCTCGAAGCGGCTGAGCGGCAAGTGGTCTTCTGGCAGCGTTATGTTTCCCGCCGCGAGTTTTCCGACCCGTGCGGCTGGGAACTGCAAAACATGCTGCTCGTGTCGCAACTGATGATTGCCGCCGCGCTGAAGCGACAGGAAAGCCGCGGCACGCACCTGCGCGGCGATTTTCCTGAAACTGACCCTGCCTGGGCACGACATATTGAAATCTCAGCAGCCCCCTGACGGAGTGTTGGGCCATTGGCGCGGGTTGTCAACCGGCGGCTCACCGAGAAAAATGGTTTCGTGGCGTGGGCCAAACCTCGCCGTACTCTTGACCAGACGGTCAGCCCTGTATCTTATGGAAACGTATCATGGCTCGCGCGCGGTAAAGCCGAGCCGCGGCTGTGACTGGATCTGTAAAAACTTCGACCCGTCCTGAACCGGCCGCCAGCGCCGTCGGATTGGCCCTGATTTCCCTGGAAACCTACTCATGCGAAAACTCATTCGCGGAATTGTCGAATATCGCGAACATCTGCTGCCCGAATATGCCGAGCGGTTCCGCACACTGGCTCACGGTCAATCGCCTGACGCGCTGTTCATCTCGTGTTCTGACAGCCGAGTCGTGCCCGAACTGCTTGTTTCGACCGATCCCGGTGACCTGTTCGTGATGCGAAATATCGGCAACATGGTGCCGCCGTGCACGGTCGAAGGCAGCTCCACCGGCGACCTGTCTGAGGCCTCGGCGATCGAGTACTCGGTACTGGTGCTCAAGGTGCGGAGCATTGTGATTTGCGGGCATTCAGAATGCGGGGCGATGAAGGCAGCGCTGGCTCGCGCGCCGTTCGAAGCGACTCCCAACCTGAACAAGTGGCTGCACCACTCGACAACCGCGATGTTTCGTCTCGATCAGGAAGGCCCGCTTGACCCGCAATTGAACCGGCATGACCAGTTGTCGCAACTTAACGTGCTTGTGCAGCTCGAACAGTTGATGTCCTACCCGCTCGTTCGCGATCGGGTGCGCAACGGTACGCTGCACCTGGGCGGGTTCTGGTTTGACATCGCCTCGGGCGAAGTTCGCGCCTACCAGCGAGAAAGCCGGGCGTTTGAATTGATCAACCGCGACAATGCCGATCGCCTGATTGCCAGTCTCGATCCTGAGTGACGCGCGCTGCCGCGTTCAATCAACCGACAAGTTCGCCGGGCGTGCCTGCCGCCGCCTGCAGCGCGCGAATTTCGCGCGGCACCGGAAAGTGCACGTGCTCTTCGCGAATCGTCACCAGATCAACTTCGGCCCCCATGCGTTCGACCAGCCAATGAACGCATTCCTGAACAACCACCTCGGGCGCGCTGGCCCCGGCGGTGATCAGCACCGTTTCGCAGCCGACAAACCATTCGTCGCGCAGTTCGGACACGCCGTCAATGAGGTGCGCTGGTTTGCCGAGTTCAGCGGCGATTTCCTTCAGCCGCAAACTGTTCGAACTGTTCTGGCTGCCCAGCACGAGCACCAGGTCGGCCTGAGGCGCCAGTGCACTGACTGCTTCCTGGCGATTCGTCGTGGCGTAACAGATATCCTCCTTGGGCGGGCAGGCAATGTCAGGAAACCGCGCACGCAGCCGCTCGATGACCCGCCCGGCCTCATGAACGCTCAGTGTCGTTTGCGTCAGGTAGGCCAGCCGCGTTCCCGCCGCGATTTGCAGGCGATCAACATCTTCTGGCGTTTCGACGAGAATGATGTTGTCGGGCGCTTCGCCCATTGTGCCGATGACTTCGTCGTGTCCTTCATGCCCGATCAGCACCAGCCGATAGCCGTCGTTGGTGAAGCGAATCGCCTCCAGATGCACCTTGGTGACCAGGGGGCAGGTGGCGTCGATCGTGCGCAGATCCCGCTCGCGGGCTTCCGATCGGACCTGCGGCGAAACGCCGTGGGCGCTGTACAGCAGGTAGGCGCCGCGCGGCACCTCGGCGAGACTGTTGACGAACGTCACCCCCAGTTTCGTAAACCGTTCGACAACATACTTGTTATGCACAATTTCATGAAACACGTAGATTTCACTGCCGCAATACTGAATGGCCTGTTCGAGACACTCGATGGCCATGTTCACACCGGCGCAAAACCCGCGCGGGTTGGCAAGCAGAATTTTCATGTGACGTTTCAGGTCCAGGATTTAACGGCAGCCTGAATCAGCGCCCAGCCACCGCCTTGCGGACAATCATTCGCACGCCGCCGATTGAACTCGGCCGAAGGCAATGCCTGATTCGGCGGCGATTTCTCCGGGCGAATTATATCAGGCCACCGACGTTCGCATAGAGTGACGCATCGAAGAATTACTTCGCGCCTGCTTGGGGCGCGGGTCACTCGACCGTCACACTCTTGGCCAGGTTTCGGGGGCGGTCGACATTGCAGCCCCGCAGAACCGCGATGTGATACGCCAGCAATTGCAGCGGAATCGTTGCCACCAGTGGCTGCAAATAGTCTTCGACACTGGGAATGCAAATCACGTCGTCAGCCACACTGGCGATGTGCTGATCGGCCTCGCAGGCGATGGCAATCACCGGCCCTTTTCGCGCCTTGACCTCTTCGAGGTTGCTCATGATTTTCGGGTACATGTTTCCATGCGGAATCACGAATACGCTGGGCGTATCTTCGTCGACCAGCGCGATCGGCCCGTGTTTCATTTCCGCCGCCGGGTAGCCCTCGGCGTGAATGTAACTGATCTCCTTGAGCTTCAGCGCTCCTTCGAGTGCCACCGGGTAGTTGTAGCCCCGGCCCAGGTACAGGAAGTTGTCGGCGTGAAAATACTTTTCTGCGACTTCGCGGACCGCCGCGTCGCAATCCAGCGTTTTCTGAATGACGTCAGGCATGGCCCGCAGGTGGTTGATGATCCGCTTGCCGGCGGTGTACGACAGATGCCGCAGGCGACCCATGTACAGCGCCAGGAGCGCCAGCACGGCAACCTGCGACGTGAACGCCTTCGTCGAAGCGACGCCCACTTCGGGCCCGGCGTGCAGAAAGATGCCGCCGTCGGCCTCGCGGGCGATCGTCGAGCCAACCACGTTGCAGATTGCCAGCGTGGGGTGGCCCTTTCGCTGGCTTTCGCGAAGCGCGGCCAGTGTGTCGGCCGTTTCGCCACTTTGCGTGATGGCAAACACCATTGTCGATTCGGAAAGCGGCGGGTTGCGATACCGGAACTCGCTGGCGTATTCGACCTCGACCGGCAGTCGCGCGAACTCTTCAATCAGGAATTCGCCGACCAGCGCCGAGTGCCAGCTTGTGCCGCAGGCCGTGAGTACGAGGCGGTCGATCCGCCGGAGTTGATGCACCTCCAGATTCAAACCGCCAAATTTCGCCGTGGCGGCGTCATCGTCGAGCCGGCCTCGTAATGCGTTCTCCAGAGTCGCTGGCTGCTCAAAGATTTCCTTGAGCATGTAGTGTTCGAATGAACCCAGATCGGATTCGGCTTCAGTCTGGTCGAGCACTTGGATCGAAGGTGTGGTTTGACCGTGATCGCGATGCAACAGGTCGATGCCGTCAGGCGTCAGCAGCACCAGTTCGTTGTCGGCCAGATAGACCACTTCCGACGTGTAGCCCGCCAGCGGGCTGGCGTCGCTCGCCAGAAAATACTCGCCCCGCCCCACGCCCACGACTAGCGGGCTGCCTGAGCGTGCAGCAATCATGAGCGCCGGGTGCTCGCGAAACAGAATGCCCAGGCCATAAGTGCCTTTGAGGCATTTGATCGCGGCCTGCACGGCGCCGAGTGCCGTGGCTTTGTCTTCGGGGTCGCCCCCGAGGGCGATCTGTTCCTGATAATGATGCGCGATCAGGTGGGCCACGACTTCAGTGTCTGTCGTCGAATGGAACACGAACCCCAGTGATTGCAATCGTTCTTTGAGTACCGCGTAATTTTCAATGACACCGTTGTGTACGATGACAACCTCACCGTTGCCCCCGGCGTGCGGGTGAGAATTCGCGTCGGTAATGCCGCCGTGCGTGGCCCAGCGGGTATGCCCGATGCCCAGTGTGCCGCTGACCGGTTGCTGCGAAAGCAGGTGGGCCAGCTCCTTGACCCGACCCACTTTTTTACGGATCGAAATGCCGCTGTTTCCGTACACCGCCACGCCGGCGCTGTCGTAGCCGCGGTATTCCAGTCGGCGCAAGCCTTCAATCAGGATGTCGGCGGCCTGGCGCTGCCCCACATAACCCACGATTCCACACATCAAATTGGCTCCGCCAAAAGTGAAGTTCCATCAAGCAGACGCGGTGTACAACCCCTCGTCGTACGATTCCACCACGGTGTGCGACCAAGCCTGACTGCGGCAACAATGCAGCCACATCGGAAGGGCGCACCATCGAATTCAGAAAACGGCCGCTATCGGGCGACTTCGGCTGACAACGGCCGAACGCGAAAGGGAACGACGAATCAGCCTGCCGCAGCGGCCGATTTGACTGTCAGTTCGAGAACACTTCGGTTGGAAGGGGGGGGCGAAAAATACCAAAGTCGCAAAAACAGGTCAATCCGACCTGAACCGCAATTTTTCGTATTTCCTGGCCGGGCGAAAGCATCCTGTCGGCATTTTGTTGACGAGGACCCGCAGAAGATCGCCAAACGGCTTGCACTCGGGTGCTCGCTTGGCGTGTTCGAGTTTTCAAAGCCGCATACGCGATGATTGCGAAACGAATCCTGCGCCCGAGTTTCCCGCCGCGGCGCCGTTTTGCCAAGCGCGGCAACTCGATCATTTGGCTGGTTCGTCATCGCCGTTGCTGAACTGGTACAGCGGCAGGAAGCGATAGTAGACTTCGAGCGACAGCGTGCTGAGTGCGGTCGAGAAGACGCGGCCGCCGTAGTCGCCCCAGGGGGGGTGCGGATCCCAACTGCCGGCGGCGTGCCCGGACGTGCGTTGCGAGGCGACGAGGTTGTCGCGCAGGGCCTGGTTCCAGGCGCGCCACGGGGCACCACCGTGGTGGTATAGGGCGAGCGTTCCGTAGTACCAGTAGTACAGGTCAGCCTCAGCCCGGTTGGGCAGCCGCTTGAGCAGGTACTCGACCGCCTCCAGGCTGGCCGGGTTCGTGCGCTGCATGCCGAGAATCTGACGGCTGAACAGGGCTTCGGCCGTCATCGACGGTTTGATCCGCTCTTGCGAACGATACGCCGCCAGCCCGCCATGCTTACCCAGCCCGGCGCGTTTGAGGAATTCGATGGCCCGGTCCATCGTTTCTCTGGGCACGTCAACGCCAGCCGCAGTGGCGCTTTTGAGGGCCATCAACTGCCAGCCGAAGATGCTCATGTCGCCTGCCTGGCCGGGTACGTACCGCCAGCCACCATCGCGCGGGTTTTGCGTGGCGACGATGAACTGCACGGCCCGCGCCAACGGCTCGCGGAGCGTGGCATCGCTGGTCATGCCCAAGGCCTCACCCAGCGCGATCGCTGCCATGCCGTGACAGTACATGCGGGCATAACGGCCCGATTTGCCACCAAGAAATCCGTCGCTGGCCTGCTGCCGAATAAGCCACCGCAGCGCCCGGTCAAGGTTGTCGGCGTAAACTCCGTCTTCATGCGTGTAACCGGCGCCCAGAAATGCGAGCACCGCCAGGCCGGTCACGCCAGCATCGGCCTCGATGCCCGAGCGCTGCCGCTCGGGCGTGTCGAGCGTGGGATCGATCGGATCCTTGCCCAGCATCGCCGGCCCGGCGCAGCGATCGCCCGGGGGACAATTGACGGTGAAGCCGTCGGCGTCCCAGAAACCTTCGGCCGACTGGTGTCGGACGAGCCATTCGAGGCTCAGTTCGACGGCGCGTTCGGAATTCTCGGTGGCCCCGAGACCCATTGCGATTTTCGAACGCTGCGGAATGTTCCGCAATCGGTACATCGCTGGAACCCGCGTCGCGTCTTTATGAATGACGCCCGCCAGTTCGCGACGCACGCTCTGGGGCAGCAATTCGTCGGCAGCATTGTCAGCCGTTGTGCCGCGCAATGCGCGGTCCATTGACGGATCGGGGTCGGCATCGCGCCCGGCCACGGTGCGGCTGGCAAGTTGCCGCTCGGGGCCGGGTTCGGGCGTGGCCCCCTGAACCGACCGTCCGCCGATGCGGGCAAAGGGCGTGCCCGCGGGTACGCCTTGCCCGGCCGAATTCTGCAGTACGCCGCCCGCCACACCGGGGTCGTCGCTGACAGGCACCGCGGGGGAAGGCCCGGCCCGCATTTGGATCGCGTCTTCGCGCGGGCCGCGCCGGGCCGCGGCCCGGGCATCGGCCGTCGCAGGGTGCGCTGCCAGGTTCGGAGTCGGGTTGAGGCGCACGCCCACCTCGGCCGCTTCTCCGCGGCGCGTCTCCGGCAACGCGGCATTGGTCGCTAGTCCTGCGGGCTGCCCCAGGCCCGTGCGCAACGAGAGGTCGTTGGCCGCTTCGGGGCGGGCGGCTGCGGTTTCTTCGGGAATGCGGTCGCTGCTGCCCGGTTCGGCAGTCGGTTTGCGATCGGTCAGCCGTTGCATTTGCGGAACCACTGCTGCCGCCGCGGAGGCGAGTCGCTGGTTGACGACATCGACGAGCGGCGCCTCGGCATCGGGTATTGGGGCGGCGAGCGCTGCCGCCGCTTCGGGCTCGACTTCCCGATCAAGCCGCGACGGCCCCGAGCGCCTGGGCTGCGACGCCTTTTCCCAGACGGGGCCTTCTCCGGGCAGTTCGCGGCGCGGGGCGCTTTCTCCTTCAACCACGAGTCGCCGTACCGGAATCAGCACGTCATCGCCTCGCGCCGCAGCCGATTCATGGGCAATCGTTACCGTCGTGGTCCACAACCCGGCGACAGCATGCAGCAGCAACGACAGCACAACCGCCTTCATGGTCACGTTTTGATCGCCCCAGCGCGTGACGAGCATGCGCATCAGGAAAAACGTGGCGCAAAACATGCCTGCCCAGATCAGGTACAAGACCCAATGCGCTCGCAGGTCGACCGCCGCCTCAGAAATTGAAGGCGTGCGCCAATCGCGCCAAAAGGCAGAGACATCGAGCGCTGCGAGCAGGGTGGTCATGGCGCCGCCCCTGTCTGGGCCTTGACGTTCGTGGCCAACGAAAAATTGTGTAGCCCCGCCGCATGGCACGTTGCCAAGACGTCCATGACCTGCTGGTATGCCCCGCGGCCGTCGCCGCGCACCAGGACCGCCTGGTCAGCAAAACGGGTGCGGGCCTGTTCGAGTCGCGATTGCAACTGGGCCAGCGACAGGGTTTGCTCCGACACCACGATCCGTCCGTCGGCGAAGACATTGACGACGATTTCGTCGGGCTGGCTCGTCAGTGGCTGGGCGGCGCTGACCTCAGGCAGGTCAACGTCGAATTCACGTTCCAAGTCGGCAAAATGCGTGGCGAGCATGAAAAAGATCATGAGGTTGAACACCACGTCAATCATCGGCGTCAGGTTCAACACCGGGTCTTCCATCGCGACGATTTTCAGTGGCATGGCAGTCCTCGCATTTCGACTGGTTTTGTTGCGCGTACACGTTATGCCCGCACTTCGCGGGGGTCTTTGACCTCGCCGACGGCGGGTTTGCCGCGAGGCAGCGCTCGCAGCGCCGGGGGGGCGTTGACGGGGGGCGCCAGGGCTTCGGCGGAAATCAGGTTGACCACCTTTTGCCCCAGGGAATCCATTTCCATGACCAGCGATTCGACGCGGCCCACCAGGTACATGTACAGCACGATCGACGGAATGGCGACAGCCAGCCCGCCGGCCGTCGTGATCAGGGCAATGCCGATTCCGGCTGCCAGTTGCTCGGCTTTGCCCATTGCCGAACTGTTGGCGATTTCGTTGAAACACATGATGATGCCCACGACCGTCCCCAGCAGGCCGAGCAGGGGAGATATCGTCGCGACTCCGTTCAGGATGCGAATGTTCTTGCGCAGCAGGTTCACCTGCCGTTCGCCCCCGTCGATGATCGCCTGTTCGACTTCGACACCCGGCTTGCCCCACTTCCGCACACCATGCTCAAACACCGCGGCGATCGGGCTGCCGTTTTCCTCGCACAGCGTGATCGCCGCCTGGCGATCGACTTTGCCCTGTTCGAGGTGATTCAGAAAGCGGCTCACAAAATCACGGGGAATGACACGCCGGCGGCGGAGCACGACCAACCGCTCGAGACCGAACGTCATCGCCACGAACGAGCATAAAAAGATGGGAATCATCAGCGGCCCGCCCGCGAGAATTCCTTCGTACAAGTTCAGCGGAATGCGCGAACCGCCCACTGCGCGACGCGACCCGTGCGAGCGCGAATCGACCGGAGCCGCGGCACGCTCGGTTGCCGGTGCAGCCGGCGCCGCGTCTTGCGTTGCCCGTTCGTCCGGGGCTTGCGCCTCTGTCAGGGCGGGTTGGGCAATCAGGGCGGCGAGGATCAGCCCGACGGCTGAAAGCCTAAGTGCCTTGCGGCGGGCAACGGGCAATAACCGCCAGGATGGGGTGGGTGTGGAGTCCATGGAAAACGTTCCTTAAAAACCCCGCTGCATGCGGGCAATCAGGTGCAGCGCCGCGAAGGTCGCAAAAACCATAGGTCTTTCAGCCCGCGGCCCGTTTGCGAATCACTTCCAGCCGTTCACGAGCTTTGGGGGCCAGTTCAGACATCGGGTAATCGCGCAGCAGGTTCTGATATGTCTGCTGCGCCGCCTTCCATTCGGACAATGCTTCGTGACACACGCCGGCCTGGTATAACGCCGGCGCTTGCCATTCAGGGTACTTGTAACGAATATCGACTTTGAGGTATTCCAGCAGCGCCGCCTTGTAGTTCTTTTCCAGCACGTAGGTTTCGGCGATTTCGAACTGGCTCTTGGCAGCGGTTTCTGTCAGCTCGCCGGCGCGATCGCTCACCACCCGCTCGAAGGCGGCGCGGGCTTCGGCAAACAGGGCCTGTGCCTTGAGGCTGCGCCCCAGGATTTCCTCGACCTGGTACAACAGCGGCGATTGCGGGGCGTACTGCTTGAGTTCAGCCAATGTCGCGGCGACTTCGCCATATTGTTTGAGCCGGAATTGTGTTTCGGCCAGCAGCACCCATACGCGCGCAAACCAGGCGGACCGCCCCACTTCGGGTTGATCTTTTTGCAACTTGAGCTTGAGCAGTCGTTCCTGGGCTTCCTTGTAGGCGGCCGTTTGCAAATCGGCCTCAGCCCAATAGAAGTCAGCTTCGGCACGCCAGGTTCCTTCGGGGAACCGGCGGAGCGATTCCTGGCTGGTCTTGCGCAGTTCATCCCACCGCCGCGATTCGGCCGCGATGCGCATCAATTGATACAGCGCCCGCTGCTGCACGGCCGCGTCAGATTGCGGGCTGACAGACAAAGCCGTGAATTGCGCCCGGGCATCGTCGGGCTTGCCGCCCACGAGCAGGCTTTCGGCGAGGCTGAACTGGGCGTTGTCGGCCAGTTCGCTTTGCGGGTGCTCTCGAATCAAACGGGCGAACAATTCATCAGAACGGGCGAACCGCCCCGCGTCGTAATTCACGGTGGCCCATTCGTCGAGCAGTTTGTCAGCGTCGGGCCGCTGCGGAAATCGCTGCAGCAATTCAGCGTACGCCGCATCAGCATCAGCGGCACGTTTCGCTCGTGCCAAAAGTCGCGCGCGCTGCAAACCGGCCAGCCAGGCGCTGTCGCTGCCGCCGTACCGTTTAAAAGCCTCGGTGAATACCACCAGGGCTTCGGGCTGCTTGCCGGCGTCTTGCAAGGCGGTGCCCTGCATGAAAGCCGCCTCGGCGACCTGTTTGTCATCGGGATGTTGGGCGATCAGCGCTGCGAATTGTGCCGCCGCTTCGGTGAAATGCCGGCGTTTGTACTCGGTCCAGCCGAGTTCCCACTGCGCGCGGGCGTGGTACCGGGTTTCCTTTGGCAACGCGGTCAGTTCGCCGAACAGCGTCCCTGCCCATTCCCAATCTTCATTCGAAAAAGCCACCTGGCCCAGCTCAAACCGTGTCCGGTCGAGTTCGGGGCTGTTCGGATAGCGCTGACGCAGCACTTGCAATTGATCCTGAGCGTGCTGTTTGTTGCCCATATGGGCCGCGGCCAGCGCTTCCAGCGCCAGCGCCTGATCGGCCAAGTCGCCGTTGGGCAGCAATACCGCGTACTTCTGCGCGGCGGCGGCGGCGGTGGCGTACTGAGCGAGCCACGCGGGTTTGTCTTGCGGCTTTTCACGGGCGGCGGCGTTGCCCAATGCCAATGCGCTGGCGGCCCGAATCACGAATACCCCGGCAAATTCTGCCAAGGCCTTGTCGCCGGCCACCTGGTTTGCCAGCGGTTGCGTGATTTGCAGCACCTGCCCATGCTGGCCCAGCTTCTGGGCTGCCGCAGCCAGATAATAGCCGGCCTCGACGCGCGTCGCGGCCACATCCGACTCGGCGGCGACTTTTTCCAGAAGCTTGATCGCCCCGGCGGCGTCATTGCGGGCCAGCCGCAACCGCCCTTTCAAAATCTCCTGGCGAAATCGAAATTTGTTGCCAGTGAACTCCCGATCGAACCGTGTGGCGAGTGTATCGGCCTCGTCGAGTTGGCCGCCGTACAGGGCGGCAAGGCAGGCCGCATGCAACGCGGCATCGGCCAGCGCTCCTTTGGGCCAGCGCGCGACGAGATCAAGAAACAGCTTGCGAGCCTCGTCATAGGCCCCGCGCCGCAGTTCGCAATCGGCCCACTGGTACAACAACGATTCGGCCTGTGGTTGCGACGAGAACTTGTCAAACGCTGCATGAAATGCCGCGGCCGCTTGGGGAAACTCAGCGAGCGATTTCAGGCACAAGCCTTTCCACAGCGCCGCTTCGGCAGCGTGGGGGGGGCTTTCAGCAGCCTTTTCGAACAACGTGATTGCCTGCCGGAACTGGCCCAACTGGTACTGGGCCAAGCCCTGATTTAATCGGGCCAGAGGCGCCTGTGCGCTCGCCGGAAACTGCTTGTCGAGTTCGCTGAACGCGGCGATCGCCGCCGCGTAATTCGCATCATCAAAAAAACGCAGGCCCAGCGAAAACTGCGCTTCGGCGGCGTGAGCCCCGGTCTTGACCGCGGCCAGTTCGCGATACAGCGCTACCGCCTCGGCCGATCGCCCGGTTTGTTCATAGGCTCGGGCCAGCCCAAACCGGCAGTCTTCAGACATCGCCCCCTGGGCGTACAATTTGAGCGCCAACTGAAAATGCTGCGCCGCGGGTTCGGGCTTCTTCAGCCGCAATTCGACGTCGCCCAGGTACGCCAGGGCTCGCTCCTGCAACAGGTTGGCGGGGTCGTCGGCACCGGCCGACTTGAACGCCTGCAGGTACGCCGAAAGTTCGGCCTCGGCGGCAGGAAAATCGTCGATCAAAAAGCTGCACTGCCCGATCCAGCAACCCGCCGCCAGTGCATTCATGCCCTGCGGGTAGTCCTTCAGATAACTGCGGAGCGTGTCGCGGGCCTGCTTGAAATTGTCGAGGTTGTAATACGTCAGCCCCAGGTAATACCGCGCATTTTCGGCTTTGGGGTGTTTCGGGTTCTTGTCGACGAACGACTGAAACCGCTCGGCTGCAAGTTGCCACTGATTGCGGTTGTACAACCCCACGGCGAGTTTGTACTCGTCGACAGGATCGGCCGCCCGCACTGCCGGGCTGGCGACGAAGGCCCAGAGCGCCGAAACAGCGCACGTGAGCGCGATCGTCCGCCGGATCGCGCCGCTCGATGCTGCGCCGGCGGTTACGAAATCGTCGAAACAGAGTCGCATGGGGCGTCGGTAACTCCAGTTATCGGAAGGCGACACTCGACCCGGCGGAATCGGCACTTCGGCCAATCACCGTGCACCCCCCGTGGCACGGCCCCTCATCTTACTCGGCTGGCGACAAATGGGGCAAGCGGTATCTTCATCCGTCCTGCTGATTTCCAGCGGCCGAAATCTGTGCCAAGGTCGGCCGTCTGGGGTGCACGATTTGGCCGTTCAATACAGCCTCATGCAATCGGCAAATTCTTGCGGTCGCCAGAAAGCCTTTGGAACTTAGGCTGACTATCGCGAATGGGCAAGCCGCCTTCCTGGGGACGATCGAGGTCGCCCAACAACGCGGCGTATTGTTGCCGTTGCGCCAGCTTAGCCTGCGCGGGGGTTTATTCCGTAGTATGCGATTTGTACCATTCCATTCTGTTATTGCCCGTGCGTGGAAATGGGTGCGATCCAGCATGGCAATCAATCGTGGGGCGCGAAATGGGAATGCTGACGTTTGGAATACCTGACATCATGAACCTTTTCCCGGTTTTATCAGAAATCCTCTTGACAAGAGAGAGTGTGTGTGTATGTGTTTAGAGTGTCTACAGTCACAAGGCGGGCGAGCCTGACGGGGGTCGTGATCATGGGGCTCGGCAGAGTTTGCCGCGGCGTTGCCACCTAACCGAATAGCGTTCGGTTTCCACACGAATTACAATAACTTTTTATTATAAATGTTAAATAACATCAATTCGAAGTTTAGGAACTTTCGCAAATTCGACGGCAAGGCAACGGTTTCAATTCGCGTTCCGCGGAGTTTGATCACATGGCGCGCTCGAAATCATTTTTCGACCTGTTCGGATTGAACGCCGTCTTACTGCTGACGTCTGCCTGCGGCGTTGGTGCTTCCACCACTGCCGCCGCCGATCCACAACCTTCAGGCAGCCAGCCGCAGGCGGGGCATGCAACGGCGGTGAATGCACTGCCCGCGGTGGTCGGCGAAGTGACCCGACTGGGGTCAATTTGGGATAGTTGGAAAACAGAAACGCGCACCCTGAAGGTTGCGGGGCATCGTTTCACAGGCTTGTGCACGACAAGCGACACAGCGATGACGCGCCGCCAGGCGTTGGCGCTGATTCATGACCAGATCATCCCGTTGATTCGAGAAGCGGCCCCGACAACGCTACAACTCGCAAGTCTCACAGACGCCGAATTTCCGCATAATTGGGCGATTTACAAAAGCCATGGCCGGTTTGGCAGTTGGAAGGATTTTACCTTCGTTGATACGTCAGCGGGTACCCGCGTTGACGAGTCGGCGGCCGACTATTTTGTAACCCGTATCCGAAAAGACGGGAAAGAGCAGGAATTCGCGAGCCCGACGAAACAGGCAAGTCTGTTCCCCGCCGCTACAAATATGTACATGGAACGTATCAGCGACTTTCTGAATTGTCCGCCGATCGCAACAATTCCGGGACTGCGCCTGGTCAAAACCAGCAACTCGATTTATCGGCTCACGAACGATCGATTCATTTTGGACTATGAGCCGGCAACCGGTTTTGTCAAGAATGACACGCGAAAATTGACGGCTGAATCGTTTCTCTTCGAGGTGATCCAGGACCTGCCGCAGCGTGTTTCGAATCGCGTGCGGATCCCAAAATTCGCGGCAAGAATTACATATCACATGTCAATGGATGTTGGCGAACCGCGTGTACGTTCGCTGCAACTGCATGTTAACAACTCAATGATTGTAAACGAACAGGCCCCGCCCGATGTGCTCGCGCTCAAAGTTCCAGCCGGGGCAACAATTGTGGACTTTGGAAAGCAGCGCCCGTCGAAGAATCCTGGCGAATCGGCCAAGCCGCTGGCACAAAAAGTCACGGTGCCTGTAGACGACGCAGTTGTGTACTCAAAAAGTCAGCGCTTTACTGAGCCGCTCGTCGAGCGGCGGGCCGCCTTCAGCCACGATTACGGTCATTCGGGCTGGCGGCAAACCATGTTTTGGTTAAATGCCGCCGCGCTGGTGGCCCTGACGGTCTGGTGGTATTTCCGTCGCCGCGCGCGACGGCAAATTTAGTGCGTGTTTACGCGGGTATTGCCGACCCTCGTCGTTCGCAATTTCGCCGCAATGGATTGTCCATTGGCTTCTCCATTTCTATTGCCTGATCGGAGGACGAAAATGGTTTACCGGAATTGCGACGGCGGGACAGCGAGGTTGCTTGCGGGATACGTCACGGGCGCGTTAGTTCTCGTTTTGCATTTTTCCATTGAAAAAGACCTCGCCGCTTTCCAGACTAGCCCCGGCTACTGCACTGGTTTGTGTGATCCAGCGGTCTACAACGGACCGGCAATGAATCAATTTTGCGGAGGGGCGTAGTTCAACGCGGTTCTCGGGGTTACGATTTGTACTCAGGATTGCACGGTAAACCCGCAGGTCGGTTCTTGGACATCCGGTGCAGGTTGCGATCCTTTCAACCAGGAACCGACGCAGCAGAACTGCACTGGAAGCGACAATAATACTTACCAGATTGGTGCATATACGGTCATCGGTTGCGACCCGGCGGGGGCAGGGGCAATTGAATGCCCTTGCGTGATTGTCAGCGACTTTAATCTGTTGCCTCCGCAAGGCGGCATTACAGATTGCAGCACGGAGCCGTGCGAATGAGCATTGACGCCGAGCCAGTTGGCCGTTGCAAGGCGACGAGGCAGGCAGGCATGTGGCGGCATGCGGTCGTGGCGATCGACGTCGCGTGCAGCTGTTGACAAAAGATTGAGCATGTGGAATCCGCACTGCCTTGCGGCCTGCGTTTTAAGTCGTTAACCATGCGCGCTGCTAGTGGGTTTGAAGTGATTCAGGGAAGTCACGTACCCTGTAATCGCGGTACGCTAGGCCGTACTCTGCATCGCTTGGCTTCGTCCGCACCCACTTTTTGAATAGATGTTCACGGTTCGCGCCTGGATCGGCCCTGATTCCTCCGCCAGGCGCGGACCATCTGTCATTCAGCGGGTGGCAGCAGTTCTTCAGTGGATGCAGGCGGGTCGGCCGGGGGACCGGCCGGCAGGATCGCCGGCGTGTCGGTTGTGGCCGGGGCGTCGTATGCGGCCGGCTGTTCTTCGCCCGTTGCGGGCAGTTCGCTGGCGTTCGTGACGTTGCCATCGACTGCCTGGTGCGGTTGCGGACCAAGCGGCGCTTCCTGGGGCATGGTGTTTTCGCCGCCTGGCACGGGCGGGGCGAGAAAGTCGGGTTGGCCAGTGGCGCCACTCGGCGGCACTTGCGCATCGGCATCGTCGCGATCGACCGGGTCGGGCATGTGTTGAACCGGGTCGATGGCAGGCGTGTTCATGGCGTGGCTTCGCGCCCAGGCCCGCCGCAACGCATCCTTGTACGCTTCGGGCGTCCACAGGCCTTCCGACAGATGCACATTGTCGTTTTCGAGCAGCGTCCCCTTGCGGAAATGCAGGTCGCTGAGCGCCTTGTTGTAGTTGACCAAGCTCGTGTAATACGCAGTTTCGGCCGTCGCCAGCCGCGTTTGGGCTTGCAACAGCAGGTCGAGCGTCTTGGTGCCCGCCTTGTATTCGGCTTCCAGCGCTTCGAGTTGTCGAACCGCCGCGCGACGCCGGTTGAAGTTTGTCTGGGCTGTCTTGTACCGCCAGGCCAGGTTTTGGAACGACTGCGCCAATTCATGGTGCACTTCGAGTTCCTGCTGACCGAGCACCTCGCGGGCCTTGGCGACGCGCAATTCATAGTTGCGCACCTGGGCCAATGCGTTGCGCAAGCCGAGCGGCATGTTGAACTGAAACCCTGCGCCCCAGCCGGTTTGACCGCCCGCGAACTGCGTACGGTACATGCTTTGCAACTCGCCCGCGCGGCCCAGGGTCGGGTCGTTTTGATTGAACAGGTATTGCCCGAACCCGTTGAGCTGGTAACTCGACACAAAGTTGAGCTGCGGGTTGGCCAGGTTCTTCGCCGCCGACAATTGCAACTCGTAACTCTTGATGTTCCACTTCTGACGGCGAAGCTCTTCGCGCCGCGTGAGGGCCTCGGCCAGGCAGATATGCCATTCGGGCGTGATTTCGGCGGAAATCGGCTCGTCGGCGGGGCGGATGATCCGCCCATCGTTGGCCGACAAACCACACATCCGCCGCAACTGGATTTCGAGCGTGTACAGGTTTTGCAGGGCGTCTTCGGCGCTTGAGCGGGCGCTGAAGTAGGCTTCGCGGGCCTGGGCCTCGTCGGCCGCACCGCCGCCCTTGCCCCCGATATCCATCTTGGCTTTGACTTCCTTCCAGGTTTGCAGCGCGCTTTCGCGGGCCACCTGCTGGCTGTCGTACGAGCGGTACGCCAGGTACAGTTCCCAGTAAATGTCTTCCAGGTCGCGCAGCGAGTTGCGGACCTGAATTTCAAAGTCAACGAGCGACATGTCGGTGTTCAACCGTGCGATCATCACGCCCTGGTTCACGCCCGACAGGCCGGTAATGCTCGTATTGAGCGGCCCCGCGATGCGGGTGAAGTCGGTGCCGGCACCGGCCCACAATGGTTGCGTGTAGTTGAACAGCAGGTTGCTGTTATACGACGAGGGAATCAACAGAATCGGCTGGTTGCTTTCAAAGTAGTTGATATTCTGCGATACGCCGACTTGCGCACCGTAGGCCATGTTCTTTTGCAGCCCTGCGGCAAACGTCGCCGTGTTCTGGTCGAGCACTGATCCCGACGGCAGCCCGCCCGCTGCGAACAGGTTGTTCTGAATCGACGAGTTCTGGTTGAACATCAGGTTGGTGGTAAACGTCGTGTCGAACGCCGACAATGCCGATTCGACGCCGCGGGCCCCGAACAACACGCCCGACTCGCGGATCGCGGGGTCGTACACCGACTGAATGCCGTCGGCATTGGTATACAACTGGTTGCCGGTCGAAAGAAAATCGTTGCGCGTGCGGACGACTTTGTTGTTGGCCAAGGCGAGGTGAATCGCCTCGGCGAGCGTCATATCCCAGAATTCATCCTGACTGCGGTCGCCCAGCAGTCGCGGCGCCTGCGAATTCGCCACCGCTTCGGGGATCGGGGCTTCGACATCGGGGTATTCCAGTTTGAGCGCGACATCTTCGTAGTATTTCAGGTCGGCGTTGCCGATGTAGCTCAACTTCTTTTCGCGCTTGCCTGAACAGCCGACGGAAAGCGACGCGGTGAGCATCAGGCTGACGAACTGGTTCCAGCGCTGCTTTCGCGAGTGTTTTCCCCAAATACTCATGTGTCGCCCACCGAATTGAGTTCCAAACAGCTTACAGATCCAAGTCTGAGACAGACTCACGATTCGACCCCCCAAGCGGGTCGACACGTCGTCCCCGCGTGTGTTTGACGGCACACTCCTCTGTTCACGTACCCCGACAACACATTGCGCGTTGCAATCGTCAACGTCAGTATCGGCGGATTATCCGTTAGAATTTGAATCAACTCGCGACAAACTGTGCTGATTCTGCGGGATGATTGGGCCCGAAACCTGACAACCAGGATCAATTCGCCAGTAAAGTCAAGAATTTGAACTGCTGCGGGTTCTGGTTCGCGTTTTGGTGCCCTGCATGACGCCGCATGAAACAAGCCCGCGGAATCGGCTGCGTCCGTGGTGGGCGTGGTATCGTCAGCCGTCTCGTAACTCGTTGTTAAAAAACGGGTTGAACCATGACGCTCACCTGACGCCGCACGTCGGCCAAACAGAACGACTGCCTACGACATCCCTCAATATTGACAGCTCGTTGCCGGTCGTGGGGCAGGAGGCCGCATGACGGATTCTGCCCTGCATCGTCAGCCGCATCGCAACCCACGGTGCTAAAAGCAGTTGTGCATGACGATCGTTATCCACGCGGGCGGGCACGCGTCTGGCTGACGATTGCGCCATGAGCGCTGGTCAGTCGTGGTGGTGGTTCGAGGGTACACCCGTCCCGATGACGACCCGGTTACAAGCGTCAGGCAGCGTCAGCCAGCCAAACCACCCGGCAACCGCGGAACCTCTTAGGATCACCCTCTGCGGTGACTGCGTACTCGGCGCGGTTGCGGCCCGGCCGAAAAATGGGTGTCCGAGTTCGCCCGCTGCGATTCCTCCGTGTTCTTCGGGTCGTCGAGCGCGACGAGTTGTCGAGAGGAGGCCGGGAAAACTATCGCCTTTGGGGCACTCGACAATACGGGGCCTCGGCCAGTGTAAACGCGATGATCTCTTCACCAGAGACTGTGCTGATGTCCCGGTGCAGGCTCAGCACCCTGACTCCGGTGGCCTTGTGGATCATCTCTTCCAAGAACGGTCGAGCCGCTTCGATCAGTTGGGCCCTGACCTGTTTGAGCAAGTCTCGACCCTTTTCCGACGGAAGCGATTGGGCGAGATGCTGTTCGGCGACTGTTAAAACTGCCGTCAGGCGGACGACCAGGAGATCGCGGAGCAGGTAAGCGTGAATATCCCTGGGGCCGCAGCCCATGCGATCTTGCAGAAAGTGACTGATGATATTGCAGACAGCGGCCTCGATTTCGCCCTGCGTTTTCACGTTGGCCATCCAACGCCCTTCGCGCATGGGGCTGGCGTAGCTGGGCCGTGCTCGCACCGTTTGCTCGTTCATCATGATCAAGCCTCTCACAGCAGAAAAAATGATTCCGTCACATTCACAATACGGCTACCGACCGAGCAGGATCAAAACCCCCGAGGCACGGCCAGTGCATATCAGGCTTTTTTCAGCGTAAGGACTACGATGAGGAAGTCGGTGTTGCAGACGCATCGGAGGAGTTTGCCGCGGACGCTATCGTCGACGGAGTGTTGTTTCACTGATGTAATCGCCAGGCGTCGAAGCCAACTCCGATTAATGTCCAGGGTTCGATCGCGGGTTCGGCCGAGGTGGCATGGCGTTGCGCCGGGTTGAGTCGCGGGTCGGAAAGCAACGCAAAATGCGCCCCAATCGATTCCCCGTTCACAAATCTGGTTGCCATATGGTACATCCTTGCCGGGCGCGGGCAGCGGCGCGGCGCAACCGCCAGTCGCGAAATCATGCGAGAACGGCTTGCCTCCCAGTGTCTTCCATTTTGCGGGCAAAGTCGCCAACTCACTCAGGCCTCCTGATCTATGCACGCTGGCCTTCGTGCGGCGGAATTGACTGACTTGCCAGGGCCGTGGCGCGCCGCCCAGCCGACCGATTGGCGATCGCAGACCAATCCAGTCGGCCGAGGCGCCAGCACGGAATCGTCAAAGTCAGGTCATCAGTCCGATCAAAATGTCGGCTTGGACATTGGAGTAAAGCGCATCCAGGGATGAGACATCGGCTACGGGTTGCGCTGCGGCAGGTGCCGTGCCACTGGCCGACATCGCGACCGGCGGCGAATTCGACGTGGCGGCAGCGCCACCCGTTCGTCCAGGGGTTGGCACAGAGTTTTCCATCGCGGCCGCCGCAGGGGCAGCGGCGGTTGCCATGCCACCGGAAGTATTCGGCGGCGCAGCGCCGGCGCCCGAAGCGGCGACTTCCGCCGCCATCACCGAGGCGTCAGACGCGGTGCCGTTATCGCTCGCCGAATCGACAAAGGCAAATCCAAGGCTCGATTGCTGCACCCAGATTCCGGGGAACATTTGAACCAGCGCCTGGGCTTCGGCGGCATTGCTGGTGTAGAGATGGTCACTGGAATTCACGTTGTAGAGCATGAACACTTCGGTTGTGCCGGGGTATTGGGTCGCGAAAATGTACCCTTCGTTGTGTTCGGTCTTCCAGCCCTGGCTGACCAGGTACGCCTGCTCGCCGGCATTGGTGGTCAGATAATGCTGGCCGCCGTATGGGTTGTAAACTCGCAGGATCGCCGTTTCGCCGAGGGCGTTGTTGTTCGGTACGCCGAAACCGGTGACTCCGGTCGTTTCGTCGTTCCACTTGAGTTCCTCGACGTATTGGAATTCGAACTGCGACGTGGTGAAGAAGTGTTGTTCGCTGGCAGGGTCATACGTGCGCGTCATGCGGAACAGGTCGGCGACGACAGCCGAACTTGTGGAGGACGCGGCGGGCGACGACTGGTGGTTGACCGTCACCGTGATCGAAAACGTCCCGCCCAGCGTGTAGGTGTGGCTGCCGGCGACCGCGAACGTGCTCGTCGCAGCATCGTAGGCGATGACTCCCGCCGAACTGATGCCGTCGCCCCACGCGATCATGGCGGTGTAATTGCCGACAGCGTCAGGCCCACCCGGATCGGTAAATGTGGCGACCACGGCGCCGGTGACGGGCTGGTTCTGAATGGCGTTCACGGTGCGGCCGCCGCTGACGACGACAGGCGGGGCCGACACGATCGCCGTGCTCAGCGCCATGACTGCCGGCGAGGGGTCATGCGAAATACTCGTGGTGACTGCGTACGTTCCCGCGGCAGCGTAGGTGTGCCCGCCACTCACGGTAAAGACCTGCGTTGCTGCGTTGTAGGTAATCGTGCCCGCGGATGCGGGGGTATGATCTCCCCAGTTGATCGAGGCCGTGTACGTGCCCACGGGGCCCGGGCCCGCGGGATCTGTAAACGTGGCGACGGTCTGGTTTGTAAACGGCACTCCCACCACGGGGGTGAGCGTCACGCCGCCCGCGGCATTCAGAGCGGGTGCCGACACGGCCGTATCGGCGGTGATTTGCGCCGCGGGAACGCTGGGGCTGTTCAGGGTCACTTTGTTCAACAGGTCGCCAGCGGCTGTGGCGGTCACGGTAATCGTGCCGGTCACGGTCGTATTCGCCGGGATCGTACCCAGATCAATCGTCACGGTGTTTCCCGAAGTGGCAACCGTTGCTCCGGCGCCGAAATTCGCGGAAACGAACTGCACCGCCGCCATGGTATTGGCGGCAGACGTTTGCAGAAGGTCCGTCACTACGGTCGCCGGCAAGGCTGCGCCCGAATTGATCACTTCGACCGTGTACGAAAAGGTTTGTCCCACGGTGGCGGTACTCGGCGCAGAAATGTACGCCAGCGTCACGGTATAAACACTGCCCGTGACAGTCACCGGGCCTGTCAGGGTAATCGCCCCGCCAGCAATCACCGCCAGGTTGCCCGTGATATTCACGGCCCCCAAATTCAGGGCGGTGCTGTTGTTGAGTTGCACGTTGCCTGCATTGGAGCCGGAAGTATGCGTCGTCACGTTGACGACGCCCGTCAGATCATTGAGCGGGTCGGTCAGC
Source organism: Planctomycetota bacterium (assembly GCA_021781115.1). Lineage (GTDB taxonomy): Bacteria > Planctomycetota > Planctomycetia > Planctomycetales > Planctomycetaceae > JAJXXL01. The sequence goes on along the minus strand of JAJXXL010000253.1, from coordinate 9,878 downwards.
GAGATCGATTGATCGTTTCCGGAGGTCGCCAAACTCACCGAACCGGTCACGGCCAAGGCCCCCGACTGGGTGATCGTGCCGTTTGCCGTGGCTGACAGGCTTCCGGCGACGTTCACCGTTCCCAGGTTCAGAGCCGCATCGACGACCAGTGTAACATTTCCCGCGTTGCCTCCAGCCGAGTGGGTCGTGCAACTCACCGTGCCGAGAATGACATTCAGGGGGTTGGCCAGATCGATCGCCTGATCGTTGCCCAGCGTCGTCACGACGAGCGCGCCGGCGACGGTCAACGGACCCGATTGGGAGAGGGTTCCATTGACGGCAGCGTTCAGGTTTCCGGCGACGGTGCAGGTACCCAAGTTCAATGCCGTGTTGGCGGCAATCGTCACGTTGCCGGCATTACTGCCCGCGGTGTGCGTGATGCAGCTCAATGCGCCGGTCAGTGCATTCAGCGCGTTGCCGAGCGAAATCGACTGGTCATTTCCCATGGTCGACAAGTTTGCCGTGCCGGCAACGGTCAGCGGCGCAAACTGCGAAATGGCGCCATTGACGGTGGCGGTGAAATCACCCGCGATCTGACAGGCACCCAGGTTCAGGTTGGTGCCGTCGTCGAACGCGACGTTGCCCGTATTGCTGCCGGCGGTGTGCGTTGCCAGGCTGACCACGCCGGTAACGGCGTTCAGCGCATCGGAAAGGGAAATGGACTGGTCATTGCCCGATGTCGTCAAATCAAGGCCTGCGGCAACGGTCAGCGCCGATGATTGCGTGATTGCGCCGTTCGCCGTCGCCGACAGGCTTCCGGCAACCACGGACGCACCCAGATTCAGGGCCAGGTTGTTGTCGATCGTGATATTTCCCGAATTCCCGCCGGATGTATGCGTTGTGCAGGTTACGGCGCCGGTCAGGACATTGAGCGAGCTGGCCAGAGTAATTGCCTCATCAGCGCCGGTGGTGCTGCACGTGGTGGTTCCCGCCACGCTCAGGCTCGTGGCCGCCGCCTGCGAGATCGCCCCGGCCGCAGTGACCAGCAGGTTGCCTCCCACCGACTCGGCATTCAGCGCGAGGGCCGCTCCCGCGGTCAGGTCGAGATTGCCATTGAGTGTCGAACTGTCATTGAGGGAAATCGTGTGCGACGTGATCGCCAGGCCACTCGACGAGGTTTCATTCAGGGTAAGAGCGCCGTCGACGGTGACCGTGTCTGACGCGAGTTTGGCGTTAATCGTCAGGCCCGCCGTCAAGTTGCTGATTGAACTGCCGATGTTGATGACGGCCGTCGAACTGTCGGCCGTTGCACAGTCAATCGTCAGCGAATTCAAAGGGTTGAAAAACGTGGTCGGGTCGAACGTGCCACTTGTCGTCGACAACGTCAACAGGCCGGAAAAGCTGGTGGAGTTGGCCAGCGTGAGATTGGTCGTTCCTGCCGGAATCGTGTACACGGGGTCGGTCAACGTACCACCCGCGGTCAGCGTCGAGAGCAGCGAGCGGTCTTCGAGCTGTTCGGTGACAACCCCGATTTGTACGCAGAATTCGCGGCTCGTCCAGGCGCGACCTCGCGAGCGGCGGTTGGCACTGCGACGACGGGCGAAACAGCGGTTGTGAAGCGACTTGGAAAGTACGGCGACCCAGGGCATTAGTAGCATGGCGAGCGGTCCTTCCTGAAACAGGGTGCGGAGTGGTGGCCCGACCTCAAAGTGGATGGAATCCACCGATGCCGAGACGGCTCAAAATGACCGGATCCGTCGAGGAAGCGCCGTGGGTTGTGCTGAGACAGCGCCTGCACATTCAGCGCGTACACGCGTGACGACTGCGCGCGAGATGATCCCCGAGGATCAGACAGGAAGCTCCGCTGCCCTGCGAAGCCCGTTTGGATTAGAAGCTGCATGTGGCCCGTGTCGCAGCAACCTCATCGTGGAGGTGCGAGTATTATTAGGCGCGACACACATCACAATCAAGTGGCAAAACGAACAATTTTTAATTTTTTCGAAGGCCCGTCGCCAGGCCACGCGCCGATCGCCCTGCCCTGAAACCGTATCACGGGCCGGGGACATGCGCGGCAGGACCACGTGGCTTGCACGCTGTGAACGCATACCGGTCGTTCGCACGTTGGTGACCAACCGGCGCCGCATTTCAAACCGGCACGAATGCGGCGGCGGCCTGCACATTGTACGGGTTCACAACGAGAGCGATGCGCCCGGCGCAAGCACAACCGGTTCGGCTACGGTTTCCGAACGGACGCGCGCGGCCCAGGCGGCAGCGTCTTGCGCGATCAGGCTCCAGGTGTTGAAATGCGTGGGAACCACGCGGCGTGGCCCAATGAGCTGCACGGCGCGAATCGCGTCATCGGGCCCCATCGTGAAGTTGTCGCCAATCGGCAAAATCGCGAGATCAATGCCGGCTTCGCCAATCAGCTTCATGTCGTAAAACAGCCCAGTATCACCGGCGTGATAGATTTTCTGCCCGTCGGAAAGGCGAATCAGCAAGCCACACGGATTGCCGCCGCTCGAGCCGTCGGGCAGCATGGACGAGTGGTGCGCAATCGTCAGTTTGAGGTCGCCAAATGGAAAGCTGTGCGCCCCGCCGATGTTCATGGCATGCCCGCGCTGCACGCCCTGCGGCGCGAGCCATTCGATGATTTCAAAGTTGGAAATCACCAAGGCGCCAGTGCGGCGGGCAATGGCCGCCGCGTCGCCGATATGATCGCCGTGGCCGTGTGTAATGACGATGAAATCGGCTGCGACTTCGTCAACTGTAGTGGCGGCCGCCGGGTTGCCCGTGAAAAACGGGTCAATTAACAGGGTCGTTCCGGCGGTTTGCAGACGCCAGGCAGAATGGCCCAGCCAAGTGAGGGTGGTGCTCATGTCAGAATTCAGCCGACATCTTTTCGCGCTGATACAGCGGCAAATGGCGGTAGTAGACTTCGAGCGTCATCACGCTGAGGCAGGTCTGGTACAACCGCCCACCCGGCCCGGCGCCATGATCGCCGCCCGGTTTCCAACTGCCGGCGTCGTCGCCCTCTTGAATTTGCGATTTGACGAGCCGATCGCGCATCACGGAATTCCATTTGGTCCACAGATCGCCGCCCCAGTGGTGCATGACCTGGGTGGCGTAGTAGTTGTAGTACAGGTCGCCGGGCGAGGGGCCCACCTGGCCGATGAATTCCACCCCCTTTTGCAGGGCGGGGGTTTTGGGCGTCCAGCCGAGGTACATGCGGCACAACAGGCCCACAGCCGTCATCGACGGGGTTGCGCCCGGCGCTTCGTAACCGTATTTGGCCCCGCCTTCTGCCTGGACGCTATTCAGGTAGAACGTCGATTTGCCGATCGTGGCCGCAGGAACTTTCAGCTTGCGGGTCAACTGAGCACTTTTGAGCGCCTGGATTTCCCAGCCGGTGACAGACGTATCGCCCTTTTGCTGAGGTTGATACCGCCACCCGCCCCCCTTGGGATCCTGCGCGTGGACGATAAAATCGACTGCGAGCTGGGTGGGGCGAAACAGCTTGCGATCGTGCGTGAGTGCATAGGCTTCGCACAGGGCCAGCGTGGCAATGCCCTGAATGTACATCGGCCCATGGCCGTAGTCTTTGCCAAACAGCTTGCCGCCGTCTTCCTTCACTTCCATTTGAGACAACAGATAATCGAGGCCCTTTTGAACCGTTTTCTGAAAATCGCCCTGACCCTTCTTGTGGGTGTGCCCGCCGCCCAGAAATGCGAGCAGCGCCAGCCCGGTCGCGCCGGTGGTGTTTTTGAGCGCCGCTTTATTTTCCTTGTCGGCGTCGGCGAAACTCCAACTGCCGTCGGAGTTTTGTTGCTTCGCCAGCCATTTCAGGCCTGTGTTCACGGCCTTTTCACTGGAAAGATTGCCGCCGCCCCGCGCCACGAGCGCCGCCTTGCCCGCCTTGCTGCGGCCGCCCAGGGCCCCTTCAAACTTGAACGGGCCCGGCCCGGAACCGACACCGCCCGGCGCTTCCATATTATCGACGGTCGTACGCGGGTCGAGATCGCTGACATTGACTTCGGCGGTACTCGTCGAAGCGACCATTGGCGATGAAAGTGCTGTGTCAGCCGGGGCCGTGGTTTCAATCTTGTCTGGCAGGATCTCGTTGGTGTCGAGCGTCGAGTCGGAATTGGTGTCGCCATCGACCGTGCCCAGAATCGCCCCCACGATCATTTCGCGGTCTTTTGTGGGGAGGGCCACCATCGTCAACCCGAACAGAACCAATACGTGCGCCCCGAGGCTGATCAACAGCCCGGGGGCGTCTTTGGTCATCTTCGACTTCCAGTCGTCTTTGCGTTTTTTCTTCTTCTTTTTGCCCGTGCCCTCGGCCAGACCTGCTTTTCCCTCTAACTTGGCCTTGGAGGTTCCCTTGCCCAGCGTGTGACCGGCGGGGCTGTTCGCTTTCGAACCGGGTGCTGAACCGGTTTCAGGTTTCAAGGGCGGAGCGGCTGACCCGTTGGTGCCGATTGCAATGGCGGCCGGCGCCGCAGCGGGCGCAGTGGCCGACGCTGGCGCCGGAGCGGCGCCCTCTGTCGATTTTTCAACCGGAAGAATGGCGGAATTGGACATGGGCGCTATTGTGGTTTGAGAAGCCAAGTCGGGTAACCCCACACTTCATGGTATCCATTCCTGGATTCGAGTCAAGAAAACCGACCACTTTCATCGTTGCCCCAACTCGGCGTGTCGGCATGAGCCCGGTCAAAGTGGCCGCAAAAGGCCCGGCCGGCGTGATCATGCCAATTCAAATGGTCGACATTCGTCCAACGTGTCGCACGCTGTCATTTCCGCGGTCATACAGCAACCGGGGCGGCGCATGCGGGGGTTTGGCGCGTCGCGCCGGGATTCAGGAGGGCGCGCGAGTCGTCGCACGCGGCGTGCGCGGCTTATTTTGCCGCACGGTGCGCGATAGAATGGCTTTTCGCGAATGTGCCCGGGCGGTCCAGGGCGTAGCGCACCGATTCTACTGACAAACCCCGCGCATGTTGTCTCATTTGCTCAACCCGGCCATGTTGCTCGGTTTGGCCGGGCTGGCCCTGCCAGTCCTCGCGCATCTGCTCAGCCGCAGGAACTACGATGTCGTTCATTGGGGGGCGATGCAGTTCCTTGAATTGAGCCGCAAAACCAAGCGGCATATCCGGCTCGAAGAGGTCCTGTTGCTGCTGTTGCGGATGGGCATGATCGGTTTACTGGTTGCAGCGCTGGCCCGGCCCTGGGTTTCAGGCGGCGCGCTCGGGCGGTACTTTTCGACCCGCAGCCGTGACGTCGTGTTCGTCATCGACGGGTCGATGAGCATGGGGTGGGAGGGTCAAACGCTCACCCCGCACGCCACCGCGATTCGCCAAGCCCAAGACTTCCTGGGCGAGTTGCGGCCGGGCGATACGGCGGGCCTGCTTGACGCCCGTGATCTCGTGCGCCCGATCATTTCGCCCCCGGTGGGCGGCCTGAGCCGCATACGCGACGCGCTCGACCGGTTGCCGCCGCCCGGAGGCGGGTCGGATCTTGTTGAGGCGCTCAGTGAAGCGGTTCGCGTGCTGGCGGGCACCAGCAACCTGAGCCGCGATGTGATCGTGCTCACCGATGGGCAGGCCCGCCCATGGTTCGCCGATCAGGCCGAACGCTGGGCCGCGTTTGACGATTTGTGCGAACAGGCCGCGGTCCGGCCGCGGATCTGGGTTGTCGACGTCACCGGCGGTGCGGGTGGTACGCGGTTGAACTTCAGTCTCGACAATTTGCAGCCCTCGCGGGAATTCACAGCGGTCAACCTGCCCGTCCGTGTGAAAACCCGGCTGCGTTACACAGGAGGCGCCGCCCCGATGCAACGGCGGGTGTATCTTGAAGTCGACGGCCAGCGCCTGGCCGACGCCACGCTGCAAACTCCGCTGTTGCAACCGGGCGGCGAATTCAGCATCGAATTCGAACAGCGATTGACATCGGCGGGGTCGCACTGGCTCGGCGTCGTCATCGACCCCGACGACCTGCCGGGCGACAATCGGGCCGACGCCGCAATTTCAGTGATCGAAGCGCTACCCGTGCTGCTGGTCGATGGCGACCCGCGGCTCGACCCGGCGCGAGGCGAAACGTTTTTCCTGCAGGCCGCGTTCGCCACGAGCGACAACGAGCCGCCACTCGTGCGGGCGCGGGTCGTCGATCAGGGGCTGTTTGCGGCGGCCGACCTGGCGGGCGTGCGCATCGTCGTGCTTGCCAACGTGCCCTGGTTGACCCCCGCCGTGGCCGATGCGCTGGCCAATTTCGTCGCGGCGGGCGGTGGGCTGCTGGTTGCTCCGGGCGACAAGGTCGATCGGCAGAATTACCACGAACTGCTGTATCGCGACGGCCGCGGCCCGCTGCCGGCCGCGCTCGATGAAGTGCGGCACGACGATGCCGAATCGCGGCTTGGCGTGCAAATCGCGAATCGTGGTTTGACGCTGCCGCTGGTGACACCGCTGAAGCGCGAGCGCGACGGCGGCTTTACCGAGGCCCGGTTTTCAAAGTGGTGGAAGTTATCGCCGGCCACCCCCGCCGCAGCCCCGCCCGGCCCGATTGCCCCCGGCGACGAAAGCCCGGTTGTCGCAGCGCCGGTCGTGGCGGCGCACCTTGACACGGGCGATGCGTACCTCGTGCTCGGCGGATATGGTCGCGGCCGGGTAGCCCTGCTCGCAGCGCCGCTCGATTCAGACTGGAGCACGCTGCCGGCCAAACCCGACTACGTCCCCTTTTTGTATGAACTGATGTTTCATCTCGCCGGGGGCGGGGCGCCGAACCGCAATGTCCAAACCGGCGAACCGCTGGTGAGCCTGCTGCCGCGTCCACTGGAACCCGATGAAAAATGCCTGTTCGAGGGGCCGGGCCGTACTGCGTTTCCCGCCGTGATCGAGGGCGCGGTCGACGCCCAATTCGCCCGGCTTGACGACACCCGTCTGCCGGGGCTGTACACGCTGCGCCACGAAGGCAGCAAACATGCGCCCGCCGCGCCCGAATACTTCGTCGTCAACTTCGACCGTGGTGAATCGGACCTGACCCCGCTCGACGACGACGCCCGCAAACAGCTTGCGGGCGTCGAGCGTTTGAAGTTCATCACCGCCGAAGACGCGCTGGCCGACGAACTTTTTGCCGACGATGCCCGCGTCGAAATCTGGCGCGTGCTGCTGGGCGTGCTGCTGCTGCTGTTTGCTGGCGAACTCTGGTTCACGCGGCGGCTGGTGCGCGGCGGCTATGCCACGGGGCTCGACCCGCCACCGGGCGACTGGCAATCGGCAGGCGACGACGACTGACGTGCACGACAAGTGAAATCACGGCCCGAAACCATGCTCAACCAGACATTCGAATTTCATGGCGCACATTATGCCGGGTGGTGGCTGACGTGCGCCCTGGCGGCAGGCCTGCTTGTCATCATGCTTTACCGGTATGAACGCCGTCTGGTGCCGGGCGTGGTGGGGTACGCGCTGCTGACTCTGCGGCTGCTGGTGATTGGCCTGGTATTGTTGACCTGGCTCGAACCGGTTCTGACCTGGAAGCTCGACCAGCAGCACGCCGCCCGGATCCTCGTGGCGCTCGATCTTTCCGACAGTACCAACACGACCGACCAGTACGCGCTCAAGGCCGAAAAACTGCGGTGGGCCCGCGGGTTGGGCATGGTGGGCAATACCGCGGTCAATGCGCGGCTTGACCGTTGGATCGCCGCCTTCGCCACCGGGCGCGAACCCGAATGGGTGGGCGATCAGGAAACGGTCGATCCGGAAAAGCGGGCTGCGCTGTCAAGAGCGCGACGGCAGCATATCGAAAGCCTGCTGGTCGAGGTCGATAAACTGCCGCGCCGTGAAATTGCCCGGCGGCTGCTCGTCGGCGCGCCCGCGCCACTCCTGCCCGAGTTGAAAAGGCTGGGGCCGGTTTCGCTGTGGGGCTTCGCGGGTAAGATCCTGCCGCTTGACGAGCAAGTGCTGGCCGAACCGCTGGTTGCCCCGGCGGGGCTGTCGCCCGGAGTGACGAGCCTGCGAGAGGCGCTGCTGCCCGCGCTCGAAACCGACCCGCAAGACCCGCCCGCCGCGGGGCTGGTATTGTTTACCGACGGCCACGATACCACGGGGCGCGACGTGGTTGCGGCGGCGCGATCGGCCCCGGCCAAGGTGCGCGTGTTTCCCATCGTGCTCGGTTCGGAGCTGCTTCCCAAAGATTTGTCGATTCAGTCGCTCGACGCGCCGCAAACGGCGTTCAAGAATGATCGTCCGCTGTTAAAGGCGGTCTTGAATACGGCGGGATTTGAGAGCCAGGAAATCGAAGTGACACTGGAGCGCGAGGGCACGCCGCCTGTTGTCAAAAAAATCACTGCCCGGGGCGTCGAAACTCCGGTCGAACTCGAACTCGACGCCCACGAAGCGGGCCGCCGGCAATACACCTTCAAAATCAGCCCGCTGCCGGGCGAAACGCGCGACGACAACAACGCTGCGACACTGGCCCTGACAGTCGTCGATGACAAGGTGCACGTCGTGCTGCTTGATGACGAAGCCCGCTGGGAATTTCGATTCCTTGATGCTGCGTTGCGCCGCGACACGCGCGTCGACTTCAAGGACGTTCTGTTTCACCAGCCACAACTGGGCCGGTTGCCCGACCTGTACTTCCCCCACCGCCTGGCGATTCCAGATGACGCCGATCTGAAGAATTCACCCTTCGCCGATTCTGACCTCGTCATCCTTGGTGACCTGCCGCCGGGCGAACTCGCCCCTGCCGCCTGGAACTTGCTGGAAAAATTCGTCAGTGAATCGGGCGGCACGCTCGTGTTGGGCGCAGGCAAAAACTACTTTCCGCTGGCGTATGATTTGGCGGTCGTCGCCCGTCTCTTGCCCGTCACCGATTTGCGACCCGTCGATTTCAGTGTGCCCGCCGCCGGACGCGGCGACGCGGCGAACGCCGGCTCGCGCGGGTTTCATCTGCAACTGACCCCCGAGGGCGAAAATGAGGCGTTCCTGCAGTTCGACGCCAACCCGCAGGTCAACCGTGATACCTGGAATTCGCTGCCCGAGCATGCCTGGGGCCTGTTCGGCAAGGCCAAACCGGGGGCGACCGTGTTCGCCGCCCTGCAACTCGCAGGCGACGACCCGTTAGCTGCCGAGCGGGGCAGCGCCGTCATCGTGCATCAGCACTACGGGCTGGGCCAGGTGGTGTGGCTGGGAATCGACAGTACTTGGCGCTGGCGGAAGCGCGCCGGCGACCGGTACCACCACCGATTCTGGGGGCAACTGGCGCGGTGGGCCGCCAGCAACAAGGCTGCCGCCGGCAACGACATGGTGAAATTCGGCCCCGAGAAAACCGACGTCGACGAGGGCGACGACGCACTTTTACGAGCCCGCTGGACACCTGAATTCCTGAAAAAATTTCCCAATGTCGCCCCCCGTGTTGAGATTTTTCGTACCGGCGACTCCACCTCGGCCCCGGCGTTTTCGGTCATCGCCCTGCGGCCTTCCAAAGCTCAGCCCCTGATTTATGAAGGCCGCGCCGTATCTCTCCCGCCGCATGAGTACCGGTTGAAGCTGGCAGTGGCGGGGGCTGACCTCGGGCCGCGCGAAGTGGCTGCTGACCTGTTCGTGCATCCCAAGCCTAGCCTGGAACTCAGCGATTTGAGGTCGAATCTTGAACTGCTGCAACAGCTCGCCACCGCGACCGGTGGCAAGCTGTTGCGCCTCGATGAAGTGGGGCAAGTTCTTGAACTGTTGCGTCCGTCGGGACAAACGGCGGTGACGACCTCCGAACGACCACTCTGGAACCACTGGATTATGCTGCTGGCATTCTTCGCCCTCCTGACCGCCGAATGGGCACTCCGCAAATTCAACGGCTTGCCATAAGCCCCCTTCTTAAATAAAGACACCCATAGTTATTGACAGCCAGGTTCCGAC
>JAJXXL010000352.1 GCA_021781115.1 Planctomycetota bacterium | reverse complement strand
ATCTCGATGTTCCACCGCCGGAAGTTCGGCCGCGGCACGTGATCGTCGAGCCCTTGTGCGTACAGCCGAGTGTCACCGAGGCGCAGCTCGCGTTTGGCATTCCAACGCTCGCCTACCATCGCGTCAAACGGCGATTGGAAACCGAAGCGCCGGTGCAACTCTTCGGCCACGAGTTCTGCGCACGGATCGTCGAGACCGGCCCTGGTGTCACGCGATTCCATGTCGGCGAACGCGTCGCCGCACGGGCAAAGCTGCCGTGTGAGAATTGCCCGTTGTGTTTGTCCGAGCGAAGTGCCCTCTGCCGCAAGGGACCGGTTATTGGATTCGACCTGCCGGGCTGCTTCAGCGAACTGGCGCTGCTGCCGGAGATTGCGCTCGTCAAAGTCGATGATAACATTTCCAACAGCGAAGCCGCCTGCCTGCAATCGCTCAGCGACAGCGTCGCCGCCGTCGAAACGGCTGACATTCAAATGGGCGACTCGGTGGTCATTTTCGGCCAGGGAAGCATGGGTTTGGAGTGCCTGCAAATCGCTCGCATCAGCGGAGCGGGCCCGGTGATCACCGTCGATGTGCGTGAGGAGTCTTGCCGCATCTCGCAAGAACTCGGCGCCGATTACGCCCTCAACGCACGCACCTGCGACGTCCTGGCCGCGATCTGCGACCTGACCGGCGGAAATGGAGCCGACGTGGTCTTCGAGTGCGCCGGTGGCAGCCCCCGGCAGGGCATGGCGGGCACGCAAACGCTGCTTCAGGCCATCGACGCGGTTCGTTCCGGTGGCAAGATTGTCGGCGTCTCGTGGTTCGGCGGACCGCTGGAGTTGAACATCGACCTGCTGCGTGAGCGTAGCCTGCGGTATCTCTTTCCTGACATCAGCACGCAAGCCCACCTTGAACACACCGTTCGGTTGGTTGCCTCCGGCCGCGTCCGCCTCGGCTCAACGATTACTCACGTTCTCGACGGTCTCGAATCGGTGCCGCAAGCCTTTGAAATCACCGCGAACAAGGGCAAGTATCAGGCCATCAACCCCGCCCAGGTGGTCCTCCAGGAATAAAATGAACCATTCCACGCCAAGCCCGCGCTTAATCCAAATACAAGACGCCCACAATACTGTTCGGCTCGAAAGCTGCTGAGCGGGGGGAACGCGGGTGCCACGATGGCAGGGTGGAGGTTTTTAACTTAGGCTGTGGGTCAGGGTGGCGAACTGGCCACAAACAGGCGGTTGAGCTGGGCGTGGCGAAATTCAAAGATTTTTAGCAAGTCAGGGCGCACAAACAACTGATGGACGACGGCTCCTCCCAGCACGGCGTACTCGACGGTATCGTGGCATAGTGTGCCACCTGCAACGGGTTCAAACCGGTGTTCGTGCCGCCAACGCCGGTAGGGGCCGCGCGTTTGTTCGTCGACAAATCGCACCGGCGGTTCCCAAACGCTGATCCGGCTTTGCCACCGCAGCGGCAGACCGTGTAGTTTGATGCGGTAATCCAGCAACAGCCCTTCGCGCATTTGTACCGGCGCAGGGGTCAGCACGGAAAAATGCAGCCAAGCGGGCGTCAGTGTTTGCAGTTGAAATGCATCGGAAAAAAAATTGAAGATGCAGTCGCGCGGCTGCGGCAGAAACTGCCGCGCCACGAGTCGAAAACCGCCGCCAGCGGCCGAGCCGATCTGAATGTCGATTGCGTCTGTCATAACATCTAATTTGCGAGACACATCTGCACTTAAATGGCGTTTGATCGAACATAATACAAAAAGATCTTACGCTGCACATCGGGCTCAGCCCACGCAATGTGCTTCCTCGCAGGTGCGGCATGATCAGCGGATCGAGCGACGAGTCACAAACGAACGCCTTCATTCCCGATCTGCCATGGGCAGCCCAAGGTCGTAACGCGGCTTTTGTGGAATTTTTTCTAAGAAACGGGCGTCTCAACCGTTATTAACCCAGGAGAATGGCCACACGCCGGGCGCATCAATTACCAATACCCCGGGGTTGCATCTTCCGCAATGCCCTGCAATTCTGCGCGAGACGCGTCGGAACGGTCAATGGAACACACCAACCCCACCTGCCGGGCCGAATGGATCCTTGCCGCCCTGATGCGGCTCGAAGGTCCGCTAACGCGCTACTCCCTGCGCCTGACTGGCAATGTCGAGCAGGCGCGCGACGTGGTTCAGGAAGCATTTCTGAGGCTGTGCCGCGAAGACCCCGCAGAACTCGACGGGCGGCTGGACCAGTGGTTATTCACAGTCTGCCGCAATCAGGCCCTGGACGTGCGACGAAAGGAGCAACGCATGACAACTGCCGCGTTTGAACGGGTCGAGGCGTCTTCCGGCCGAGAAATTGAGCCGGCGCACGCTGCCGAGCAAAGCGACGACGCCTCGCTGGTCGCGGCGTTGGTCGGCCAACTGCCGGTGAACCAGCAGGAGGTGGTCCGCCTCAAATTTCAAAACAGCCTGAGTTATCGCGAAATATCAGAAATCACCGGGCTGTCGATTTCTAACGTCGGGTTCCTGCTGCATCACGCGCTCAAGACTTTGCGAACCCAGGTTCACGCCCAGCCGACCTGAAGACGCGCGGTCCCGTCCATCCATCAGATGCCAACCGCCGCGGCTCACCCCCATTCTTTTCCGGGAGCACCCCATGCCACCGCAAAACCATGATTTCGACGACCCCCAACTGACGGCGTACGTGCTCGGTGAACTCGAACCCGAACGGCGCGAAGAATTCGAGGGGCGGCTCGCCGGTTCACTGGAACTGCAAAGCAAGGTCGAACAATTGCGCGAACTGACGCGATTGCTCGCCGTTGGGTTGCGGCGCGAGCCCGCGCCGGCTTTGACTGGCACGCAGCGTGCGGTGGTCGAGGCGGCCGTGCGTGACGCAGACGTTCTTGACGCGGTTGGCAGCCGGCCGACCGTGCCCGCGCCGGGCCAGTCGGCGCCGCGGGCCGTGGGGCGACGGCTTGCCGCGGCCTGGTCGATCGGCGGTACGGTTGCTGCCGCGGGGTTGCTGGTGCTGGCGATCGAAGTCTTTGCGCCCCACGACCGGCAGGTGACCCGTTTCGACAGTTCCGCCACATCGACATCCGGCCCGCGGGCAATCGAGCAAGAACGCCTGGCTCGGTCAGAAAACGCCGTGCGGCTCGGCACAGGGCGCACAACCGAGCGGCTGGCCGACGGGGTCGACGATATGGCCGAATTGGCGGCAGTTCGTCATTTGCGTGAATCGGATCTGAAACGAAATGCCGGGCAACGACCGGGTGAACTGTCGGAGGCTTTTGCCGAATCTGCCACATCTTTAGATGCAACGGCGGTCGAGGGCCTGGTGCACACCGCGCCCGTTCGCGTTCTGGCCGGCAAGCCGACTTTGCAACAGCCGCAGCCTGGAGAGCCGCCGCAGTCTGCCAAACTGCGTGGCCTGATGGGGGGCTCTCGCCCTTTGAATCTCGGTGACGTCGGACACGGCTCCAAAAGCCTGTCATCGAGATCGCAGCTTGACATGGTGGCTCAAAACGCTGAAGTACAAGCCCATCGGCATGATGTGGTGAGCGGCGGGGGGGGGAAAACCGGTCGTGACGCTTGGGGGGAGAGAAAAAGTGCACAACAGGCCGACCGCACCTATTACGTCGCGACCCCCAAACCCGCCGGCGAACTTCGCCAGGAGGCTACTCCGATATTGCAAACACTGAAAGCGTTGCCGTCGGGTCAGCGTGAAGCAGGCGATAGGGTGGATCCGGCGCGTCGCGAAAACCTGGAGAAGAACCGCCCGCAAGGCGATTTCGAGCACCAGACCGATGCCTACGATCAAATCATTGAGAACGCGTTCCTGCCGGTCGAACAAAACCCGCTTTCGACATTTTCGATTGATGTCGATACCGCGTCGTATGCCAACGTGCGGCGGTTTTTACAGGCGGGCCAGCTCCCCCCGCCGGGCGCCGTGCGGATTGAAGAACTGATTAACTACTTCACCTACGATGACCCGCAACCACAAACCGACGTCCCGTTTTCGGCGAATGTCGAAATCGCCGAATGCCCGTGGCACAGTGGCCACCGCCTGATGCGTGTCGGCCTCAAGGGCCGCGAAATCCCCCGCGACGCGCGGCCCGTGACCAATCTCGTCTTCTTGCTTGACGTGTCGGGTTCAATGCAGGAGCCGAACAAGCTGCCGCTCGTCAAGACGGGCATGAAATTGCTCGTCGAACAACTCAGTGAAAACGACCGCGTGGCGATTTGCGTATACGCCGGCGCTTCAGGAATGGTGCTCGATTCGACCACCGCCGACAACAAGCAGGTCATCCTGTCAGCTTTGGAAAACCTGCAGGCGGGCGGCTCGACCAACGGCGGCGCAGGCATCGAACTGGCATACAAAACCGCCGCAGACCATTTCATCAAGAATGGCGTGAATCGCGTCATTCTGTGCACCGACGGCGATTTCAACGTGGGCGTGACCAGCCAGGACGAGCTGATTCGCCTCGTGGCCGACAAGGCCAAAACCGGCGTGTTTTTGAGCGTGCTCGGGTTCGGAATGGGCAACTACAAAGACTCGACGCTTGAAAAGCTCGCCGACAAGGGCAACGGCAACTACGGTTACATCGATACCGAACACGAGGCGAAAAAGGTGCTTGTCGATCAGTTGCAAAGTACGCTGGTCACGATTGCCAAGGACGTCAAGATTCAGATCGAGTTCAACCCGGCCCGCGTCGCCTCCTACCGGCTGATCGGATACGAAAACCGCATTCTGGCCGCCGCCGATTTTCACGACGACAAGAAAGACGCTGGCGAAATCGGGGCCGGGCACTCAGTGACCGTCCTGTACGAACTTGTGCCCGCGGGCGCGGGCGGCGCAGCGGCCGAGCACGCGGCTCCCACCCCCGAACCGCTGAAATACCAGAAAGCCTCAGTGCCAACCGACGCGGCAGCGAGTAACGAGTGGCTGACACTCAAACTGCGATACAAGCTGCCTGATGCCGACAAAAGCAACCTGATCGAACAAACCGCCTCAGACCGTGGCGTGAAGTTCAACCAAGCCTCCTCGAACCTGGCCTGGGCCGCCACCGTGGCTTCATTTGGCATGATTCTGCGCGACTCGCAGTTCAAGGGCAACGCGACGCTGGCGGGCGTCATCGAAGCAGCAACCGCCGCCCGCGGCGGCGATCACGCCGGCTACCGCGCCGAATTCATCGAACTTGTCAAAGCCGCCCAGGCGCTCATGCTCCCCGGCAAACCCTGACCGGTCGTGTGGCCTGTACGCTCAATCGGCCCGGTGACGACGTTCGTCGCCGGGGCCACAGCAGAAGAAACGACAGCCAGTGTTCGATTGCATCATTGGATAATCCGATCGCTGGGGGCAGGTGGGTGGCTCAATACGCGGCGGTTGTCCGCGTATGTGAAGCGGTCGTAGTTGAACGCGTTCATAGGTCGGCGCGCCGAGCAGTTCGCCGCTCTCGACAGAGTGACCGCCCAGGCACTTGCTGGCCGCGCGCCGATCATTCGAATTCGGCGAGGTACCGCGGCGATCAAAACGTCTTCATCGGATTGGCGGCGCGCCAGTGATTGGCGTTCGAATTCGTTCAGCGGGCGGTTTGGGGCATCTCGCAACTCATCCATTTTGGGCAGGTTTTTCGAGACATACGCGACCGGCGATTCGTGCCTGAGCAAGCGGACCAATTCCAGCCGGGCAAACGTCCAGGATTCGACCGGCCGACCGTCGCGAACGGGCAGTTGGGGGAACCTTCGCAAAGTGATGTGCCTGAAAGCCCGCAACAAGCTCGCGGTGTTTCACAAATCCATTCCGCTCGGCGTCAAGAAAGTCGGCCTGCCCGGCATCATGCATCGCCAGAAGTTCTGTCGACGTCGGTGACAAACTGGCGCCGGCCAACAAGTACTGCAGGCGCACTGCCTTGGCCGCGGCAGGTTCGTAGTTCAAACAGCCCGCCACCGACTCCAGCGGACACGTGGCTCGAAGCGAAGAATCCACGCGGTATTGCGGTGCAATCAGCAGGAACAGAATCAGTCCGTGGCTCAACACGCGCGCGACAACCGGCACCCGGGCTCGCCAGGGGAGCACAACGCAGGCCAGCATGAACACGAGCGTCATCAGCGACTGCAAGGCCAACCCGAAAAACCCGCAGTACGCCAACGGAATTGCGAGCCCCGCCGCCAACAGGCACACCTGCGCGGCGCCGACTTTCGACTTGGCCATCGCGCGGAACCCCGCCGCCAAAAAGAACGGAACGACAAATGTCATGATGAGAATTCCCAAAAGATCGCTCTTGAAAGGAACCCATGACAAAAAGCAAAACATGGCCGAACGGCCTGGGGACGTCTGAAGGACGCCCCATACCGTGGAATATCGTCTTTTGCCCGGCACGCACAATCAACAGCGCCGAAATGACGCCCAATCTCCGCCCTTCCAGCCCCCTGTTGGCTGTGCGCCCGCAGTCGCGGGGCATTCCCGCGCCGTTGCTGCGCCCGTCACGTCGCCCTCGGGCTGCCGCGGCATGCAGGCTCCCCGCCACGGTTCGAACGTCCTGGGCCTTGTCCAAAAATAATGAGTGCTTTATTTACTGCGGTCTTGGGCCACGATTGGCAAAGTGGGGCTTCAATGACCGACCCATTCACGCTATAATCAAGGATCAGGCGATGCCGGGCGACTCTTGAGGCGCCTTGAGTCCGTTCGAGGAGTTGCGCATGCTGCAGGTGGTGCTGTTTTCAGTGACGGCCGTGGCCGCAGGTTGGTGGGCCGACGGTGCGACTCCGGGTTCGGTGGCCGCCGCGAGCCCAGCCGCGAACGCAGCTCCGGCAGACATCCGCCGCTGGATCGCCGACTTGGCCAGTGACACCTACGCGGTTCGCGAAGCCGCCACGATCCAATTGATTGGCGCCGGGGCGTCGGCGGTGCCGGCGGTGTTATCAGCCGCGGTCGATGAGCGGCTCGAAGTCTCGTGCCGGGCCGTGCGTGTCCTGCGCATGATTTACCAGTCGGACGACGACGCCGCGATTGACGCAGCCGAGTCGGCACTCGAAGCACTGGCCGTTTCGCCAGCGCGGGGCGCTGCGCGGCGGGCGGCGGCGGCCCTCAGCGCGCGAATGCTGATTCGCCAGAAGCGCGCGATCGCCCGCATTCACGCCTTGGGCGGTGTGGTCAAGCTGGAAACGATGGTGAACGGCGTTGTGCTGACCGGCGAGCATGGCGAACCACGTGTGGCCGAGGTTCGGCTGCTCAGGGGGTGGACGGGCGGCGACGCCGGCTTGGTTGAAGTCAAACGCCTGTCGGGGCTGCAAAAAGTGTTTGTCATCGAGGGATCGAACATCAGTGATGCGGCCCTCAAGGACCTGCAGGATGCGATGCCGCAAATCAAAATTGATCGCCGCGGCCAGGCATTGCTGGGGATCCGCGGGAGCGTCCTCGAAAAGGGCAAGGGATGCCAGATTGACATGATCGAAGAGGGCTCAGCGGCCGAAAAGGCCGGGCTGGACGCGGGCGATACGCTACTGACGTTCGACGGACGCCCACTTGGCGACTTTGAAGATCTGATCGAAGCCACGCGTGCCAAAAAATCCGGCGATAAAGTCCAAGTTGGCGTCTTGCGCGACGGGCAACGACTGAACATCGAGGTCATTCTGGGCGGGTGGGAAGACAAAAAGTAGGCGCGTGGCCGGGGCTTTCCGAATCGTGTTGCCGCACAGGCTTCGTGGCGATTTTGCGGCAGGGGGCGGCGCAAAGTTCGTGTTGTGTGGGCGGGTTGTGGCGGTGTTGCACTGAAACAACAGAATGTTGCGCTCGCATGTTGACCAGTCGCAACTCGTGGCCTATGGTTCAACGGAGACTTGAGAAAAGTCTTCCCGTGTTGCCCATTTTCGCCCGAATGCGGGTGAAGAAGCAAAGCAATGACGCACAACCGTTACAGCCGGCATCTTCGGCGTGTCGTCTGAACCGGCGGCGCGGGGCGGCCGCAGTTTGCACGGCGCCCAAGCCGTCGTACTACCTTTTTTCGAGGCGCAATCACCGGGAGTTTGCAGCGCGATGAACCCAGGTTCCCTGTTGCTGATCGACGACGACGCATACATTCTTGAGGCAATGGCCGACTACCTGCGCGGTCAGGGGTATCGGACGGAAACCGCCCGTAGCGGGCACGAAGCGCTCGACCGCATTGCCGAGTTTCCCTTCGACGTTGTCATTTGCGATGTAAACCTGTCCGAAATGGACGGGTTTCAAGTGCTCGAACAGGTCAAGGCGAAGTCGCCCGAAACGGCGGTCATTCTAATCACGGGGCTGGGAACGATCGAAAGCGCGGTCGATGCGATTCGGCTGGGCGCATTCGATTACCTCACCAAGCCGCTGATCGACGATGAATTGACATTTTCTGTGCAGCGGGCGCTGGGCCAGCGTCAGATCGTCGAAGAAAACCGCTCGTTGAAAGCCCAGCTCGACCAGCGCTTCGGCTTGGGGAACATCATCGGCCGTGACTACAAAATGACAAAGATGTTCGATCTCATTGAAAGCGTGGCTGATACGCGTACGACGGTGCTCATTCTCGGTGAAAGCGGTACCGGCAAAACGATGACGGCCCGCGCGATCCACCAACTCAGTTGCCGCAAGCAAAAGCCATTCGTCGAGGTCGCCTGCGGCGCCCTGCCCGATTCGTTGCTCGAAAGTGAATTGTTCGGGCATGTGGCGGGCAGCTTTACGGGCGCGGTACACGACAAGGTGGGCAAGTTCCTGCAAGCCGACGGAGGTACGATTTTCCTCGACGAAATCGCCACGGCTTCGCCGGGATTGCAGGTCAAACTGCTGCGCGTTCTGCAAGACCGCGAATTCGAAGCGGTAGGTGGCAACAAAACGCACCGCGTCGATATTCGGCTGATCCTCGCTACGAATCAAAACCTCGAAGACATGGTGGCACAAGGCAAGTTTCGGCAGGACCTGTACTACCGCATCAATGTGATTACGCTCACGCAACCCCCCCTGCGTGAGCGGATTTGCGACATTCCCCTGCTCCTGCAACATTACCTGGCCGAGTTCGTCAAACAGACGGGCAAATCCATCGGCGGGTTCAATGAACCGGCAGTACAATTGTTGCAACGCTATACCTGGCCCGGCAACGTTCGCGAATTGCTGAACGTCGTCGAACGGGCGGTCGTACTTTGCAAACGTTCGATCATCGGCCCCGAAGACCTGCCCGAAGCCGTGCGCAATTTCGGCACAACGCCCGACGCACCGTTTGCCCGGCTGGGCGGCACGCGGCTCAAATCGGCACTCGCGAACCCCGAGCGGCAAATCATTATCGAAGCCCTCGAAAACAACGGCTGGAACCGGCAGAACACCGCCGAAATGCTCGGGATTAACCGCACCACGTTGTACAAGAAGATGAAAAAGTACGGCATCGAATTTGAAAAGCAGTTGCAACCGTAAACTGGGCCGGCCAAGCGTCACGGCCTGGTCAGTGTTTTTTCGGCTCGCCCCCCGAGAATTTGA
>JAJXXL010000378.1 GCA_021781115.1 Planctomycetota bacterium | reverse complement strand
CGAACTGGCGCTGATGCAGCGGATCACGTTTTCGACTTCGGGGTACACCCCCCCCGTGACGAGCGAAACCCGGGCCGTCGATTTTCAATTGCTCGACCCGACATTCGGGTTCAGCAACACCGCCCGGCAGTTTGTGGGCGTGGTGCCGGTCAATGCGCATCCGAACGTGACGCTGCCCACCTTTACGTCGTACCAGTTGGGGGGCACGCCGGTGCAAATTGCCCCCACGGGCACGCTGACCGATCCGAGCACCAACAGCTTTGCCCTGGGCAGCATTAACGTCGCCACGATTTCCAACGCCGCGGCCAACGACCAGTTTTCCGTGAACAACCAGGGCACCGGCCAGGGGCAGGTCGGGTTCTCGGGCAACACGGTTACCTATAGCGGGCTGGCGATTGCCACCGTTTCAGGAGGGACAGGCGGCACGCCGTTCGTGGTGTCGTTCAATACCAACGCGCTGACGTTCATGGCCCAGGCGGTGTTGCAAAACATTACGTTCAGCAACCCGGTCGATAACGGGGCGGCCCTGATGCGCGTGCTGACCGTGCAGGCGGTCGACAGCCTGGGCACGGCCAGCAACCTGGCCGATACCGAAGTCCGGCCCACCGCCGCCGCCTGGTTCCGGGCGTACGACCCGAACACGGGGTACCACTTTTTCACGACGTCGTACTACGAGTTTCAGAACGCCGTCAACGCCGGCTGGTCTGACGAAACGACCAACACGGTCGGCTTTTTCGTGGCGGGCACGGGCGGCGCCGACAAATCGGTGATTTACCGGCTGTACAGCCCGCCGTTCATCATTTCGCGGCAGACGCAGCGTGAAGAGCGGTACCACTATTACACCGCGAATTACGCTGAAATGACGTTCCTTGTGTCCAACGGCTGGACCCTCGAAACCACCGAGGGGTACATCTACCAGACGCAGGTTCCCGGAACGACCGAGATCTATCGCTTGTACAACGTGCGCACCGGCTCGCACCTGTATTCCGATAACCCCGGCGTCGTCAACCAGGTGCTGGCGTCGGCCCCCGGCATCTGGCAGATCAACACACCGCTCGGTTACGGCTTTACCGCTTCGGCCTTTGCCGACCCCACCAGCTCCGACCTGCCCACGACCGCGACCCAGGTGTGGGACAACATCCTGCCGGGCGGTTCTTCAAGCGGTGCGTCAGCAGGCGAGCTTTCGGCCGCGACCGTGTCGGCCCCCGACCTGTCGTCGTCGCCATCAGGCGTGGGCACGACGGGCGTGCAAACGCCGGCCATTGCCGTTGCCCCCACGAGCATTTCGGCAGCCTCCGTTACGGCACAAGACAACGCGTCGCCGGCCCCCGCCGCGAACGATGATCAGGCGGGCGGTGGAACGGTCGAAAACTCGGCCCTTGATCAGTCGGCCCTCGATCAGTTCTGGCAAGCGACGAGCCGCAACCTGGCGACGGGCACCGACGACGTGCTGAACCTGCTGACGGCGTAGGGCGGCGCGCGGGCGCGGCCCCGCCCCGCCGGCTGCCGCTGCGCGCCGCTCGTGCGAAATCAGACGAACGCGGCAATGACCGCGTTGGTCGCCCGCGCCAGGTCAATACCGTTCGGCTCCTGGGGCTGTGTCGTGAGCAGGATGCAAAACGCATCGAGGTCGGGGTCGATCCACAAGAGGGTGCCTGTCGCGCCCCAGTGGCCATAAGAGCGCGGGCCCAGCAAGTCGCCAAAGTTCGCGCTGTGCGCCGGCCAGTTCAGCCGCCACCCCAGGCCCCAGGGGCGGCAGCGGCGATCGTCTTCTGGCAGCTCGCGCAGGGACGCCAATTGATTGCGCGTGGCGGCGGCAATCGTGGCCGGGCTGAAGAGACGCTCCTCGCCCCACCGCCCGCCACGCAGCATCAACTGCGCGAACGCCGCCAAGTCGAGCGGCGTTGTGATCAGGCCGCCCCACGGCGCGCCGAGCCTTCGCCAGTAGGCGCTATTCCAGTTCCAGGTGGCTGCCTGCTGTTGATCGGCGGGCACGCGAATTTCGGCGATGCGGTCGATTGTCGGCGGCTGGCCTTGAAACCACTCGGCCGGCGCGCCGAGGGCCGTGTCGTGCATTCCCAGCGGTTTGAAAATCTCGGTGTTGAGAAATTCGGCGCACGGCTTGCCACTGACCCGCCGCAGCACTTCGCCCAGCAAGGCAAACCCCATGCTTTGGTATTGCACGCCCCGCCCGGGTGCGAAATCCAGCGGCACCGTGCAGGCGCCGGCGACAAATCGGGCCAGTGGGGCCTGGGCCGCCCGCAATTCGCGATTGTCGGGCAGCATGTCGGGCAAACCCGAGGTGTGCGTCAGCAGGTGCCGCAGGGTCACGCCGTGCCGGCCTTCGGCGGCGAATTCGGGCAGGTAGTCTTCGACACGATCGTCCAGCGTGATCAGCCCGCGTTCGACCAGCAGCAGTACGCCCATGGCCACGATCGGTTTGGTAATCGACGCAATGAGGAACAGGGCATCGTCGCGCAAGTGCGGGGCGCCGGGGGCCAGCCGCTGCCGCCCGAACAGAAAGGCCCGCGTATTTTTGCCGCCGCGGCCAACGACCAGCGCCGCCGCCGGAAGCTTGCCTTGAGTGCACCAGCCGTCAATGAGCGTGTGCGCCGCCGCGAATCGGGCGGGGTTTAACCCGAGGCCTTGAGGCGTATCGAAACTGAGCATGGCGTATTGACCGGTTGCGAAAGGAATTATTGGCGATGCCGGCGACGGCCCCGGTCAGGTAACACCGGGCTTGTATTCTGATCGAGACGGGCAGGAACAGCAAGACCCGCGCTCGTGGGCGCAGGCCGGCGCTTGTCGAGGCGGCGTCTCGCCGCCTGGGGCAAGCCGCCCGTTGAAAAACTCAAATCCACCTCGAGCCGCGTGCGACAGCGATTGCGCCGATCGTTCGCGTGCGCGTGCGCGTGCGGGGTTCAAATCGCCCGTGCTTGACGGCGCGCGACGGGTCCGTTAGCGTGCAGAGGGTGCTCGCATTTTCAGGCCGAACCGGGGCCGGCCGGCGTGCGTCATCGTTGGAGATTTCTGGCCGATGGACCAATTCAAGTCGCTGATTCGTACGATCCCTGATTTTCCCAAGCCGGGTATCGACTTTCGCGACATCACGACATTGCTGCAAAACCCCTGGGGGTTCAAACGCGCCATTGATGAGTTCGTGACGCATTACCAATACGCCCCGATCGACAAGGTGGTGGCAATTGAATCGCGGGGGTTCGTGCTGGGCGGGGCGCTCGCGCATCACCTGCGCTGCGGCATGGTCATGGCCCGCAAAAAGGGCAAACTGCCGTGGCGCGTCGAACGCCAGGAATACGCCCTGGAATACGGCACCGATTGCATCGAAATTCATCAGGATGCCATTCTGGTCGGCGAGCGGTGCCTCGTTGTCGATGACCTGCTCGCGACCGGTGGCACCTGCCTGGCCACCTGCCAGATCATCGAACGCCTGGCCGGCAAAGTCGTGGGGTGCGCGTTTCTGATTGAACTGGCCGACCTGGCCGGGCGCGGCAAGCTGCAATCGTACGACGTGCATTCGCTGGTCAGTTACGATTAGCCGTCGGTTGAAAAAGGAGCCGCGACCGTGAGGGAGTGGTACGACTTACGCAGGATTCTCGGAAAAACACTCACTGACGGTCGCGGCTCGGCGTTCAGTGGCGTTTTTCAACGCACTGTTCCCGTGGCCCCGCCGCAATCGAATTCAGACCCTGACCCCGTGCGGCGGCGATCGACGCCGCACGGTGCATTGCTTTCTGTTGCCGAGCGATGACTATGGATTTGCTGTTCACTTCGGGAGCGTTGCGTGCGCTGGATTCGGCGGCCGCCGCCGCTCGCGCCCAGGGCGCCGCCGAAGTACAGCCCGGTCATTTGCTCTGGGCACTGTGGCAGACAGAATCGCGGGCGGCCGAAATGCTGGCCCTGCAAGGCGTGCGGCTCGAACATCTGGCCCAATTCGCCCCCCCGGCCGATCCGCCCCCGGCCAGCGCCCCCAGCCGCCCGCCTCCGCATGGCGACGCGGTGCAAAGCGTCTTTCACGAGGCGCGGCGGCAAGTGGCGCTGCTGGGGCGGTTCGTGGAAATTGGCAGCGAGCACCTGCTGTACGGGCTGTCGGCGGTCGATACGCCGGTCGCAACGTTTTTGCATGCGTTCGGGCTGGTTCCGGCCGCAATCGAGGGGCGGGCCGCCGCCGAATCGGGCCTGTCGGCCGAGCCGATCAGCGCCGAAGTGCGGCTGGCCGTGGCCGATGTGCGCTCGACCGACCTGGTCGATGCGTATCGCATGATCGACGCGGCGGCCAACCGGGCCCGCGAAGGGCTGCGCGTGCTCGAAGATTACGTGCGGTTTGTGCTCGACGACCGGCACCTGACCGAACGCCTGAAAACCTGGCGGCATGAGTTCAGCCGGCAGATCGCGCGGCTGGATCCGGCGGGGCTGCTGGCGGCGCGCGACACGCAGGGCGATGTTGGCACGGCGGTGCGCACCCGCCACGAGGCGGTGCGGGGGGCGCTGCTGGACGTGGTGCGGGCCGCGTTCAAGCGGTCGCAGGAGGCGCTGCGCACGCTGGAAGAATGCCGCAAAGTGGTTGAGGCCGCCGAAGACGACGCGCTGGGGCGGCTGCGGTACGAATTGTACATCCTGGAAAAGGCGGTGTTGCAGACGCATGACAGCCGCGAACGCCTCGCCGGCCGCGATTTGTACGTGCTCATCACCGAGGCCCTGTGCCCCCACGGTTCGGGGCCGGCCATTCAGGCTGCGCTCGCCGGAGGCGCCACGATCGTGCAGGTCCGCGAGAAGACCCTGCCCGACCGCAAGCTGCTGGAACAGGCCCGGCGGGTTCGCGAGTGGACCCGGGCCGCCGGCGCGCTGTTCATCATGAACGACCGCGCCGACCTGGCCCTGCTGGCCGAGGCCGATGGCGTGCATGTCGGCCAGGACGAACTTTCGGTGCACGACGCCCGGCGGATCCTGGGGCCGGGAAAACTCGTGGGGGTGTCGACGCACACGCTGGCCCAGGCGCGGCAAGCCGTGCTCGACGGGGCCGATTACATTGGCGTCGGCCCGGTGTTTGCCACATCGACCAAAACGTTCGATGCGCTGGCGGGGCTGGACTTCGTCCGCGAAGCCGCCGAAATCACGTTGCCGGCGTATGCCATTGGCGGAATTCAACTCGACAATGTCGAAGCCGTGATCGCCGCTGGCTGCCGGCGCATCGCCGTGAGCAGCGCCCTCTGTTCGGCTGACGACCCCGAAGGCGTTGCCCGCGAATTCGTATCGCGGCTGCGCGCGGCGCGTGGCTGACGGGCAGGGCGGGGCAAACCAAAAACATTGTGAACCGCGTTCGGTTTGTTTACACTCGAAAGTGTCGTGCGTTTCGTGGTCCGAAGAATGGGGTCCAGCGCGGGCCGTTCGGCCCCGCACACGGCCCCAAGCCATGCGAGCGACTTGCGTTAGTCATGGTCTTCGTCAAAACCGACCTCATTCAAATTTGGGCCATCCGACCTGAAACGCTCACCAATAAGTCGACGGCACATCGCCAAAATCAGGTGCGCTCGGGCCTCAAGAAACGGTGCGAACAATGGCACTGTGGGCGCGATGTCTGTTGGAATACACGCCTTTTCGAGCAAATCTCTCGTGAACGTCTCGACGTCTCTCGTTTGCGCCACGGTCATTAACTCTACGATATAATCGTCGGGCATGCGATCCGAAAGCCGTCTGTTGGTCTCCTTTGAAACGAGAATCCGATTCGCAATTGAATCAAGCTGTTTTTTGTTTAGGCGACTTCTACGAGCGCAAGAAGCCGGAAAGATATGGTGATCTTCAACCTCACCAATATCAAGCAGCTCACCGGTCCAAATGTCTTTTTTAGTATTCCATCGCATCAATGCGTGAATTGCGCGATATCTGTTGTCTGTTTTTGAAAGCGACAGAACATCGTTTGCCCGAAGCACGACCTCCGGAATAACCAACTCACCCTTGCCAATAAGCCAATCTCGCAGGTGC
Organism: Planctomycetota bacterium; assembly: GCA_021781115.1. GTDB lineage: Bacteria > Planctomycetota > Planctomycetia > Planctomycetales > Planctomycetaceae > JAJXXL01. The sequence continues at coordinate 3,485 of JAJXXL010000378.1, read as the reverse complement.
CCGGATAATAAGGCAACTCGGTAGTTTCCTGCCTGCTGTGTCGCACCCTGCTGAAGGATGTTTGCAAAATACCACCGGCGCAATATGTCGATGAATGCAGGGTTTTTGTGCTTCCAACCTTCAGTCACTTGCGTATAAAAGAATGCGAGGGGCACTAACAACGCTTCATTCGCCAGAAGGCCCGGTACGCCGCCGTGTTCCTCTGCCCACGAGTACGCGTCGGCGAGCGACTTTGAGGCGATTTCCCATTTGCCTTCAATTACCTTTCGATCAAGCTGAAGCAGGGCGCCACGGGTTATCTCAAAATATGCGCGCTTCTCAAAACTTTCGGACTTCTCGTAGCCGTCGATAAGCGCAATAACCTGAAGTAGTCGCTCGCCCTCAACTTCAAACTGCTTAAGGACCGGATACTTTTCCTGAACATCGGACCATAGTTGCTGAAGATCTGGCTCCGGAAAGTACCGGGCGACGGCAAGATCGAATGTTGTGAGCCTTGTTCCCGTAGAGTTAATGGTCTCAAATATCCTGCAGATCGCCTCGATCGAGTCAGACCGGTCGATAATGACAAGTGGAACCTGAAAATTTCGAATTGTCTCGAAATATCCGCTTACCTTGGCGGCCGCTTCAAACTGCTTCGCACGATCTTCATGCGACTTTGGTTTTTCTTCGTCCAAAAAAAACTGCTGGACCCGAACCGACGACTTATCTTTGTCGAGTGCAAAGTCGCTTGGTAAAAAGCCCAGCGACAGTTTTTTATTTGAGCTATGTTTTACGATCCACGCAGACGGGTTTCGGGCGGAGTTATCAATCTCATTCATCGCGTGTAGATCAAAATAGTAACGCGAATTTGGGGTAGCTTGAAGGAGAACTCGCACTAAGGACGTCAGGCGTTGCTGACCATCAAGCACGTAAAAACAGCCAGGCGTTGCAGCGGGGCTTCCAACGTCGGAGCTGTAATCGTCAACGTCTGCATCAATTGCTCGCGACGCAAGAAAGGGGACGGCGTCGGTTTCCTGGAGTAGCAAAAGTGAGCCGATCGGGTAGTTTCGCGCGATTGAGTCAATGAGAAGCTTGACTTGCGATTGATTCCATACAAACTTACGCTGAAACCGTGGAATGACAAACGCTTTACGCTTGGCGTCCGCCAAAAGTTGTTGAAGATTGTAGGTGACCGTGCGCATTGGGGAACCTCTCGATTACGCCGACTTCGAAATCCCTTAACAAAGACGCGGCTGGTCGATCGTAGGCTTGGGCGGGGGATGTGGAATTGTAGCCGTTCACGTCCCAGGGGGCAATGACATCGTGGCCTCCCGTTTTCCCTCAATTTCCCTCAATGGAAAGGGCGCACCAAGACACCCATAATTCTCGGATCTCGGCAGAAGCCTTAGCACCACAATCCATGGCGCTCGGCAGCGCAGCTCCGCTTACAACGCACCGCTGCCGTCGTAACGCACCGCGAAGCCCGCTGTTGAATTCGCCGCCTCAAATTATGAGTGTCTTTTTTGGCGCGCTGGATGTAACCCCCGTTGGGGTATATTGAGTCGCGACTGCGACCATTCCCAGGGTGCGCTGCGCGACCGCTGGGCTATGAGATTTAACCCCCATTGGGGTAGGTTGACCGCGAGCTTTCGACATTCGGCGACACGCCCAACCCGACCGCTCGCCAGAAAACGGGTTCGGCAAATGTTTACGATCGTCAGGGTTTAACCCCTGATACTTCGAATGGTTGCGAACCGGCTGACGATGCGCGGGCAATGGCGCGCGGAGCGGCGCACGAAGTGAGCGGAATCGGCGATCATCGCCCGCAAGCGGCGTGCGCCGCGCAAATAATCGAAACGATACTGTTGGTCAGGCCGCGCGAAACCGCCGACTTTATACGCGGCACTTCAAGACGATCGTCAGGGTTTAACCCGTGGTACGACAACTGGTTGCGAAATGGCTGACGCTGCGCGGGCAATGGCGCGAAAGGCGGTGGCGTGGGGAACGCTTGCCGGTAGGCAGCGGGCAGCACGTTCGCCAGTCAGGGCGGCGTGACCGTGATGAACAGCGGTTGGCACCAGGTCATTTTCATTACGAAGTTTACCGAAACGTGTGCCATGACCGGTACGAGCTGCTTTTCAACGGGCGGGGCGTCGGCGGCGGCGACGAGCGTCATGAACCCTTGGCTTTCCTCGCCGCTGAGCAACGTCTTGCTGCGGCCTCCGTCGAGCTTGACCCCCTTGGGCAGGCTGTTGCCATAGGGCTGTTCGAGGTGCTGGTACAGTACGTCGAGCGTGACGTTCTGTTTGAAGCCCGGCGCGCGTTCAATCGTCACCTCAATCCGTTTCGATTCGCCGGGCTTCAGGGTGATTTCGGTGGCGCTCACGCGGACGGCGCGAATGTCCATCGGTTCGGCAACTGAGACTGTGTGCATTTCGACGGGGTAGTGCGCTCGGCCGCCGCCCGGCGAGTATACTTCCTGCAGGGGGTGCGCCGCGGCGGCGAGCGCCAGGGGCGACCCGCCTTCGACCGGGTGCGTGGCCGTACCGGTAATCTGAATGTTGCCGATAACGGGCGCGGCATTCGGCTGGGCCTCGAGCAGAATGCAGCCATCGACCGAGGTGGCGAGAATTCGCCCGGCGATGGCCGAAACGCCGGCGGGCAGGCCCGCCACGGCCAACTGCACGTCGCCCGCAAAGCCGTTCTTGCGATTGACGCGCACATACAACGGCGCCGCGATGCCGGGCGCGAGTTCGGTCTTGTCGGTATCGGCTTCCAGTTCAAAATACGGCTGGCTGCGCGTGATTTCGAGGGCGTACACGAATTCGGGGCCGCCCCGCAAATGCAGGTCGCGAATTTCAAGCGTATAGTTGCCGTCGGCGGGAGCGGCCCAGTTTTCAAGCCACGAATCGGCGTGGTTCAACCGGTGCAGCCGCATGTCATCGACTTCGGCCAGCGCGCCGCCGCTGGCGTTCAGCACCCGCAGGTTCGAATCGAGCGCCGACCGGGCGCGGCGTGCCGCCACGACAATGGAGAACTTTTCGCCCTGTTTGGCGGCGAAGGTATAGCGGTCGACTTCACCGGGCGCGGCAATTCGGCCGCAGACGACGCCCGGCACGGCGAGTGTTTGCGGGGGGGCGTCGGCGGGGGTGGGGGTTTCGGCAACGACCGGCAGCGGCGTGACGTACACCGCCACGGCATTCGCGGGTGTGCCGCCCACGGTTGCGGCGGCCTCGTAGACCCCCGGGGGCGTTCCGGCGGGAATGGTCAAGCGGGCGACGGGTTCGGCGGGAAGATTCAGGCCAACGGCGGCGGCCTGAATTTCGGTGCCAGCGGCAGCAGCCAGCGGCAGCACCTGGGTGACAAACGGCCGCGTCGAAATCTCGATGCAGTACACCCAGTCGGCGTTGCCCTGGTAACGCACATCACGAATTTCCAGCGTATATTCGCCCGCGTGTTCAAACTTGTGGTGCAGAAGCGGGTCGGCGAAGTAATAGTTGTCAGAT
>JAJXXL010000192.1 GCA_021781115.1 Planctomycetota bacterium | reverse complement strand
ACGCATAAAATCTTGCCATAATTGAAGAACCAGTTGCGAACTTAACGAAACAGTAGAACTAAAGAACACAGCAGAGCCCGCCGTCGTGATATTCGACACTTGATGCCGCCTTCAGCCGCTTCGTGGCTTGTATACGCCGTACTATTCAACAAACTGACAAACGTGATATACCCATTTCAATCTCATGCACTGGAGTCAGCCGCGCCGGCACCCTTTCTCGGCGCGGGCAAGATACCGCAGCTCCTCCGTCGGTCTCGACCGGGCATTATCACGCATGCGCGCTCCAGGCGTCCGTGCCAGAGTTTGAGAAAGAATCAATGGCAAATTGGAAACGCACCGCAGATGCAATTAATAAATTGCGAAAGGACCTCATTTCCTGGCAGTCGCAAAAACTCCGAAAAATGGTTACCAGTCGTTCACCGCATTTCCACCGCAAGCGCCGATCTCTCGAGCGCTTTACCTATCGGGCTCACCAGCCGGCAGTTTTGATCCACCCGCTGGCGGCCCCGGCTTACGGGTTCCCCGAATCAGGTCGTCGTCATTGATATCCAGCTTGACAACCAATTCTCGACCGCTTCGCTCCAAACGCAACGGGTGCGATTTTTGCCCGCCTGCGGCGACAATGCAATTTAGACGCCGGACAGCCTCGTAACCGACCAACCCGTCGATCGACAACAACACATCGCCAACCTCGACACCCGCAGCCTTTCCGGCACTCCAGTCGTCGACGCGATGAATGACAACGGGATCTCGTGTGCGATAAATGGCAAACAGTCCGCCGGACGTCCAATGGTTCGTGGCGGCAAACCGCCTGCCAGGCTTGAGGTACAACTTTCGGTTCGCGACATCAAATGTTACGACGAATCGGGCCAAAAAATCCATCCCCAGCATCGAATTCGTCCAGACATACGCTTGACTCAGCGGCCGACGAAACGGGCCAACGACCAGCGTGCCTCCATCAGTATATCTGATAACATTTCTGGCGTCTGCTTCCATTTTCGCCCGCTCGTTCGACGTAAAATCTACGGGAGCACGATCGCTTCCTGGCGAAGCCATTGTGCCGGGCGCGGCAATTGAGGTAAAGAGACGCGCCGTGCAAACACGGAACGCGCTCGGAGCGAATCCCGTGTAGAAGCCGAATACATAAGGAACGCCATCAGGCGAGAATTGGCACTCCAGCGCTTCACCCGATTCATTCGAAGCTGAGGATAAAAACGCAACAACACATTCGTCGAAATCAATTCTTACGACTGACAGCGCAAAAATGTCCATTCCCAATATGCCTTGGACCGCACGCCCGGCATCCCGATTTCGCGAGGAAAGGTCGGAGCAACCGATGATATCCAGATCGGGCGCCCAATCACCAAGATGAATCAGATGCTTCGGCGATGCCATGTAAAAGGAAACCTCTGACGTAACATCAAAATATCGCACCGGCAGCCTTTGTTTGAACGCGCCCAGTTTTTCGCGGAGTGTCGAATCAAAGATCGTCCGCGAGCTACTCGTGTCAATCTGAAAAAAATGTGCCTCACCGTCGATGGTGACATCAATTCCAGGCATTTCCCAGGCGTTTGTGCGCAGCCTGACGGCAGCCCCGTTGGCCTGCTGACAGATGGAAATGTCAATAAACGTCAGACAGACAATCACCGCCATGAGCACGTTAGGTTTCATGGTTAGATGCAATTTCTTGACCTACCTTCCGCGTGAGCCGGATTTCCGCGGTTCGATCCGAATCCCGCGATTCAGGTCATCATCAATAATCGGCAACGCGATGTCCGACTCATTTCCATCTCTGACAACACGCAACGCGACGCTTTTCCCACGCGACTCGAACATGAGCCGCAGAAGTTGGGACATCATTTCTGGCGCAGGTCTTCCGCCGATCGAGATCAATTCGTCGCCTTCTCGCAAACCAGAATTGGCGGCAGCACTATCGTCGTCAATGCGAATTACGCGCATTCGCCTGAGGTCGTCGGTCAGGCGAAAATCAATTCCCGCGGTCATCCAACGGGGCGTTGCGAAGAACCGGTTCCCCTGTTTAATGTACAGTTTTTCACGGGGGAAGTCGATCGTCATCACAAAGCGCGACAGGACATCAATTCCCACATACGCGATGGCGGATTCCGTGACGGCGACCTCGGTCAGGGTATTTCCGCCAATATGTAACTGATCGACGATCCCCCACCGACTGGGGCAAGTCTGGCCGCTCACGTCTAAAGTTGTGGACGCCCCACGCAGCGACAGCGTGCCGCTGCCGAGCGATTCCTTCCAGGTTTCGTTGGCAAAGCCGCTATTTGTCGCCCCGGTATCTACCATCAAGCCGATCGGAGTAGCCCCTTCGCAGCGCCCAAAGATAAACGGTGACGGGAAATTTGGATGCAAGAGCATTGTTGCCGAACGACCGGGCTTTCGCTCCAACTCCGACTGGAACACCAGCTGGCATCTGTCGAAATCAAAGGTCACGACAAACTGGCTCAGGAAATCGACTCCAATTATTCCATGAATCTCACGGCCAACGATTCGGCTCGCCCCGGCAAGTTCAGCGCAGGCCACGGGTGAGTTCGTTTTAAGAACCAGGCTGCCAATTTGCGGTAAGTGCTCAGACGACTGTTCGAAGAATTCGACGCGGGCATTGTCGCTGCACGGAAGGTGACTTGTCCGAGTTTCGACGAGCCGACCCAATTTATCGCGTAGTAACGAGTCAAAAACCGTTGCACTGGCTCCAGTATCGACCATAAACAGGTGCCGGGCGTCGTCGATCGCGACTTCAATTACGGGGGGCGACCACACGCCCGCCGCGAATGGGCGTGTCTCAAGAATTGTTGTTTTCGCGGGAGCGCTGTTGGCCTCGTCGCTAAATGCCCGTGCGTCGGCATAGAAAAGCGATAGACAACACAAGCAGCGGAGAATGACGCAATATGTATTGTTCACGCTCGTCCTCGTTCGTCATACGGCAGGCTGTGTCAATGCTACCGGCGCGTCGGGCTGATCCAATGGTCACCCGGGCTTTGAGGTGGCCCGATATAGACTCCGCCAGTTCCCCAGAGCCACCCTTCAAATGGTGAGGCGCCACCTTCAATGCCGATTTTCCATATTGGTGCGCCCGGTGAATCGTTTCCAAGCCCCTCGTACAAATTCGGGATACCCGGAGGATACCCTGGGCTGAACGGTGAAGGTCGCTCTGGCGAATCACCGCCGTCGGGCTCTCCGGTCGGACTCGGTAGCGTGTTCTTTGGCCGTCCCGGCGAGGGCGGTGGCGGGCCGAAAATCGGTGTTACCTGGCCGTTCGGCGCGACCTGCGTTTGGAAGCCGCCGGGTTCAGCAATGATAATGCTGCCGTCGGGTTGCGTAAAAACCTTGGTACCTGCCGGAAATGACTTAATCCCAAAGGGTGGTGGCGCGCTGACAATTGGACCAGAATACGGAAACGAGCTAATGTAAACGTGTATCGGATTCCGGTTGATATTTCCCCATCGGGTTTGCTGCCCACCCGGTTGATAATTATCCATCCCCGTCGGATCCACGAACCGTAGCGGGTCGTTGTTCACGTACCTTTGCAGGTTCACGTCGCCGGCCTGGAACGATTTGGGGTCTTGCGTGATGAACCGGCCGTCCTGTGGGTCGTACCAGCGGGATTTGTAGTACATCAAACCGGTGGCGGGGTCGAGCATCTGGCCGGTGTATGTGTACTGCGACTGCTGGCTGGCGTTCGTTTGACTCGTGATGTTGCCGAAGGCGTCGTAGACGAGGTGGTCCTGCACGGCGCCCGCTGAATTCACCACGTCGCGGACCGTGTTTTGATTGTCGGCCGGTGGCCAGAGCACGGCGCCCAGGGCGGTTTCACTGGCGAAGATCTGATCGGCCTGCGGGCCCCACAGGTTGCGGTCCTGCAAGTTGCCGCTGCCGTCGAAACCAAGCACGATGTTGCCCGCCGCCGACGCGCCGGTGGCGAATGTCGCCAGTTGGGCCGCCAGGTTCACGGCCGTGGCGGATGTCGGGCCGACAATGCCTCCCGCTGCCTGAGGCGTCAGGTTGCCATCGTACACGTATCGCAACACAGTATCGCTCGAACCGGCGATGACTTCTTCGCCGATGAGCTGATTCGCCACGTCATACGTGTAATCAACCGTTTTGACCACGGCTCCCGTCCCATCCTTGACCACTACCTGCGTCAACCGGTTCCGGTCGTCATAGGTGTATAAAGTCGTCGCCCCGCTGGCAATATCAGTTCGGCTGATCCGGTTGCCATTCGCGTCATAGGCATAATTGTACGTGCCGTCTGACAGCAATTCATTGTTGCCGCCGGTGGTGTGCCCGGTATTCGTGCGGTTGCCGGTGGCGTCGTAGGTGTGCGACTGGGTGAACCCGAGCGGGTTCGTTTCCGAGGTCATTCTTCCCGCGGCGTCGTAGGCGAACGTCGTCGCATTGCCGCTGGTGTCTTTGAGGGAAATGTTCCGCCCGTCGTGGTCGTAGGTATACGTCGTCTGGTCGCCGAGCGGATCGGTGACCGACGTCACCCGTTGGGCTATGGGATTCAACCCCGTTGGGGTAGGTTGGCCGCGAGTTTTGGCGACTCGCCGATGGGCCAATCGTAGTCACGTGCGGTATATATGGCAGGGAAAGCCGGCTTATTCGAACGCGAGCGTGCCTTTTGTGACCCCCAACTGATTCAAGACATGCAGTTCTTTTGCCAGCACGGGGCCGCTGCCGCGGCCGACGATGACCCGCGCATACGCGTCGAGCAAGGCGTGCACCTCTGGTGGCGATTCGCGCAGCAGTTCCACGCGAAAATGCTGCACACCCCAGGCCCGCAACCGGGGCAGGAAAGCCGCTGCCGATTGCGGCTGGGCATTGAACAGCGTGTTGCGGCAGCCGACGTCGGCCACCAGCGGATGCGCCTGGCCGACATGGTCTTTGAGTTCGATGCGGTGCCGGTCGCAGGGCCTGCCGCAGGTGTGCGCGTTTGTGCCTTGTGAAAGCGTATGGGCAAAAACACAGTGTTCCATGTGGAACATGGGAATGTGCTGATGCACGACGACTTCAAACAGGCCGGGGTCGATTTGCGCCAGCAGGCCCTGCAACTGATCAAGGTTCAAATCGTAGCCGGGAACCATGCGCTGCACGTCATGGCGGGCAAACAGGCTGGCCGTCAATTCGTTCGTAACGTTCAAACTGTAGTCGCCGAGGAGCACCGGCGGGACTGATCGCGTGCGGAAAAACTCAAACGCCGCCAGGTTGCGTACAAGCACCGCGTCGGGTTGGCACTGGGCCACCTGCGCGAGCAGGCCGTCTTCGCCGGGTTTGACGATGCGCGGGGTCGCCAGACCGACGGGCATGCCGGCTGCCCGGCAGCAATTGACCGCCTCGTGCGACCGCCGCACATCCTCAAAATCGCAATACACCATGTGCGGCCGCGCCAGCGGTGGCTCGGGTTGCCAGTCAAGCACCGAAAGCAACTGCGGCATTGTGCGGGCCAGGACATAAAACCGCGGCGTGCCGGGCGTGCGGCGCGCGAACCCGGCCGAAATCTCAGCACGCAGTTCCTCGACGGCGCGCGGGTTGACGGTGGGCTGCCTGGCCACGGCGATTCGCCGCACCTGCAAAGCCTCGACCGCCTGGCGGCGCAAATCGTTCAGCACGCTTTTGGGAATCATGACCGGTATCGACTCGACCGGCTGACCAGGAGCGGCATCATCGAAGAGTTCGACGCGTTCGAGCACAAACGGCGTGGCGCCCAACCGGCCGATCTGTTCGACCAGCAACGTGCGCGTCAGGGGATGTTGGCGGGCGGGCTCCAGCAGGCGATTCCAACCGACCTCGACCGATTGCCCGGCGTCGTCGGAAACAAGCAGACGCAACGTGGCGCCCACGCCCGCAGTCACCCTGATTGCCAGCGGCGTCTTGCCCGCCGGCGTCTCGGCGGCCCAGGTCTTTTCCAGGCGGCGGCGAATTGCCGGGTCGTCGGTTTTCCAAACGCGACTGCCCACGGCCACCGCCTGCAAATTGATCGCGCCGCGGCCGAATTCGAGTTCGACGCAGGCGGCGCCGGCCGGCCCGTTCGCACGGTGCATCACGGAGTACACACGCCCCCCCTGTTCATCCTGCTCGGGACGGCCTTCGTCAAATACGACGCCATCGCCCGGCTTGACCGGCAGAAGTTCGGCACCTCTGGCTTGAACGCCATTACCGGCCAGCCCGGCCGACCATTGCGCATCGAGCTGCACGAGTACGCCGCGCTGCGTGATTCCGGCGACTGTTCCCACCCGCACCCCACGATGTTTGGGAAACATTCCGTGGACGAGGGCCTGGTGGTCGACGCCATCCAGAAACCCGTGCGTGAACCCGCGCGAAAAACTTTGAGCCAGATCAAGCTCCTGCTGGCGGCTCAGGCTGAACGGGCGCTTCGCTAACGCCGCGTCGAGTGCTGCCCGATAGGTTTGCACCGCGGCGGCGACATACTGCGGGCTTTTCAGCCGGCCTTCAATTTTGAGGCTGCACACCCCGAGCGACACAAGCTGCGGAATCAGATCCCAGGCGGCGAGGTCCTGCGGGCTGAGCAGGTAGGCCTGGTCGTCCAGGTCGCGGCGCTCGCCATCGACGATCAGTTCATACGGTTGCCGGCAGGCCTGAGCGCACTGGCCGCGATTGGCGCTGCGGCCGCCCAGCGATTCGCTGGTCAAGCATTGCCCGCTGTAGGCAACGCACAACGCCCCGTGTACGAAGACTTCGACGGGAATGGAGGTTTGCGCGCGGATCTGGGCAATTTCGGCGAGCGACAGTTCGCGGGCCAGGATCACGCGCTCGACGCCGAGGCGGCTGACGAATTCAATGCCACGCGGTTCGGAAAGCGTCATTTGCGTCGAACCGTGCACGGGAAAACCGGGCGCGATGCGGTGGATCAGCCCGACAAGCCCGAGGTCCTGGACAATGAATGCATCGGCGCCAGCCCGCACGACCGCCTCAATCAGTTCCGCCGCGTGCGGCAATTCATCCGAGAAGATGAGCGTGTTGAACGCCACGTAGGCCCGCACACCCCGCGCATGCAGGAACTGAATCGTGTCGGGCAGGTCGGCCAGCGTGAAATTCGCAGCGCGATGCCGGGCATTGAATTCGGCCAGGCCAAAGTAAACTGCGTCGGCGCCGTTGGCGACCGCCGCCCGCAGCGATTCGTGATCGCCGGCCGGGGCCAGCAATTCGGCCAGCGCAGCCAGCGTGTCATCTGCCGCCAGCACTGTGCCGCCCTGCCCGGCAGCATTCAATGGGCCAGAAGTTAGCAACGAGGGTTCGGTGGTGAAAGTCATCAAAGGGAAATCATCAATCGGCAATATCCTCGGGCAAAGGCTCGGGCAGGAAGCACGACGCAATCACGCCGGCAAAAAAAACGACAAATGCCATCGTCGCAGCGCCATACGCTAAGCTCGCCGGGCGGGTCAGCCCGCCGACGGCGCCGAGAAAATACGGTGCGAGCAGGTAGCCCGTGAGCGCGTTGGCGCCGGTGCCGACCATGCGACCTCCGACATTCGCCGCCCAGCCTTCGCCCGTGCCGCGCAAATAGACCGGGTACACCCGTGGCAGGTAATTGCCCCAAAAGCTCATTTGCGCGATCGTCAAAAACCCGGCGACGAAGATCCCGTACTTGAGTAACGTAATGTTGTCGGTGTGCAGGCTCGACAGGATTTCCTGCGGCACTTTGCCCGCGGCAGGAAATAGAAACACCAGTGGAATCAAAACCAACCCGGGAATCTGAAACAGCCGCAGCAGCCTGCGGCGGCTGACAATGCGCACGGCCAGCCAGGCAAGTGCAAACCGCCCGAACAGCCCGCCGACCTCCTGCCAGAGCTGCACATCCTTGACCACCGATTGCTGGTCGTCATTCAAGGTCTTGATTTTCTGGCGAATTTCAGCAGCGGCCGACGATGCGGGATCGACCTTTTCAATCTGCTTGCGAAGCAGGGGCAGCGCGGCCCAATTCTTGTTCAGGCCAGGCACAATTTGCGGCGTGAACTGAATGGCGCCGAACGCCGCACCGTAGGTGCAGGCGAACAAAAACGCCGACACCAGCGACGTTCGCAGATAAGCCGGCTGAAACAATGCGCCGAGGCTGGGGCGCTTGAGTAAACCTCGCAATTTCTTTTCGGCCCAGACGGGCGACTCGGGCAAAAAGGGGCGAATAAAAATCAGCGGCAATGCGGGAATCACCCCCGAAATCAGCGTATACCGCCAGGCCGCATGACCGCCGTGAATCGCCGGCAGCAGGTCGTGGTATTTCACGCATAAGCCATACGCCACGGTCACGAGCAACCCCCCGACCGAGGAAAACGCCTGCGTGTACCCCAGCACCGCTTCGCGACGTTTGGGGTCGGGAAAAAGCTCGGCGATCCAGGCAACGGCGGCCACAAATTCGACGCACACCCCAATGAATGTCGTGCACCGCAGCACGAGCAGCATTTCGGCTGACGTGCTGAAACCGGCAGCCATCGCTGAAAATGCGTATAGCAGGATGCTCCAGGTCAACACGCGGCGGCGGCCAAAGCGATCGGTCAGGTAGCCGCCCAACAGGCCAAACGTGCCGCCGCAAATCGCGCTGCCCCACATGATGTTGCCGTTCCACGCCAGAATCGTCGTGAACCCGCGGTCGGTGTCGGGGTCGACGTGCAGCAGTTCAACCAGCGCCGGGCGGGCGATCAGCGGCATCATCAGCAGTTCGTAAATATCGAACGCAAAGCCAATCGCCGCAATGCTGCAAATCAGCCATTGAACACCTGTCAGCCTGGTGCGCTGCGGTTCGACCGGAGGGGCAGACGTCATCGGGGGCAATCACTTTCGTTTGCAGGACCGATAAAAACTCAGGCTCGACAGGAGCTACGGCCCGCGACCGGGTTGCAACCGGCAAATGGAGGTCTGGCGGCAGGCAGGACGGTCAGGGGCGCGAACCCAAATCGGTGGGGAAACGTTACGACACTGTAACCGTTTCCAATGCCCGATGCCAGCGTTGGGCGGCGGCCGCGCGCACGATGCCCGCCGGGCGTGATGCCGCTCGAATTGATGATCTGCCCAAATAACTACGCGGTGGGCGAACAGCCCCCTGCGCAACCGCGCCTGCGTCGCACAAGGGGGCCGCGCCGTCGTGTCACAGAACAGTCAATACGCCGCGCAACCGCATGACGGCGCGGCAGGAACCGAGACCATGGCCGATTGCATCGGCGCGCAACTGCACCCGCAGGCCGATTGCATCGGGCGCGGGCCACAGCAGCAGCCAACCGCCAGCGACGCCAACAGCCCGCCCAAAACGATCACGGCGAATGATTTCATGACGAACTCCTGGGTTACGGGAATCCTCAGTGCGACGAGAGGGATGCGAGAGGAGCGGGGAAATACGCGATTTTGGGTTGTAGTGCAAGGGCAGTTTGACCAGGGCCAGCGCGCACTCTGGGGTATTTGCAAAAGATGGGTAATTAGCGCTTTTGTCCACGATTCTGTACAAATCTCCGTGCGTGATAGGAGCAATTCAC
>JAJXXL010000134.1 GCA_021781115.1 Planctomycetota bacterium | reverse complement strand
GCACGTCGATTCTGGCGAACTGACGCGGCAGTTCACGGGCATGGGCTTGTTTGTGTCGCCGACGCCGCTGGCTTCGCTTGACGAACTGAACGGGTTGTCGGAGCCAATTGCGTTCGCGCTCAAGTCCATTGCGGCACTCGACCTGACGGTCGTCGCGTGCGCCGTAAGTTACGGGTTTCGCCGCCGGCGCGCAGCCGGCGGCCGGGCCGCAGCCCGAGCGATCTGCCTGTTCATCGTCCCGGCGTTGGTGTGCGGGCTGGCGGGGTGCGGCGTTCGCGAAGCGCCCGTCAGCGGCTCGGCGGGCGTCGGGGTGAAACCCGAGGGGCCAATTCAGAATCACGACGAGTTTGACTTTGGCAATGTGCAACCGGGAATTGAACTCAGGCATGTGTTCAATTGGCACAACGCCACGGGCCAGCGCGTGCGCATCCTGAAAATCGAAAACAACGCCTCGTGCAGTTGCACCATGCAGCCCAAGCTGAACACCGACGTCGTCGAACCGGGAAAATCAGCGCAATTGACCCTGGCAATTTCGACCGGCCGTTCAGAACGGGAAATCCTGCATCGCGTGGTTTTGCATACGGATTCCGATCAAGAAGCCGCCCGAACGCTCGACTTTCTGGTCAAGGCGAACATCAGGGCGTACTGGGACCCGACGCCGCCACGCCTGGTGTTTGGCACGGTGTACAACAACGGCGCCCCCGTGACGCGCGAACTGCGAATCGAATCGCGGTTTGTCGAAGATGTCGGGGGCAGTTTGCAATCAATTCGCGCTGCCAAACCGTTCGTTCAGGCCGCGAAGCGCGAGGCGCGGCGGGGCGTCGCGACGTTTGACGTCACGCTGGCCGCCGACACGCCGATCGGCGCATTTGCCGAATGGGTCGAGTTCAGGTTTGACAATGCCGACGCCCCCACACTGATGGTGGAAATTGTCGGTCGCAAAGAGGGCGACCTGGCGCTCGTTCCACCCCGCCTGATCCTCGACCGGCTCGAAGTCGATCCAATACAGGAGCACCGTATTCGCATTTCTTCCCGCACGGCGCAGCCATTCCGGATCCTGAAAATTCAATCTCCGGCAGGAATCGACGCCGACTGGTCGCCGAAAGACGCCGGTTCGCCGGTTGTGGTGGTCAAACTGATCGTCAAGGCTGAAGCCCGGTCGCCGAAGATTTTGCCCATAGAAATCACGACCGATCGCGGCGACGAGCCGCGATTGCAATTCGACGTCATCGACCCGATCTCACAACAGGCGCCGCGCTGATCGGCCGGGGCCGTCAGGCATCGTGATTCTGAAATCCGGGGTTTTCGCATGACAGACGCGTTCGTGGCTCCCGCGGCCCTGGCGGTCAAAACGAACGCGCGCCCAATGCTGGCCGCAGCGGTGATCGTCATCCATGTGGTTCTGTTGGGCTGGTCGGGCTGGCGGCACAGCCCGACGGTTGACGAAACGGCCCATTTGCCGGCGGGGTTGCGAATCTGGGCGACCGGCGCCTGCGATCTTTACACGGTGAACCCGCCCCTGGTGCGGCTGCTGGCCGCACTGCCCGTTCATTGGGCGCGGCCGCAGGTCGACTGGCGACGTTGCATTATCGACCCCGCGTTCCGGTCTGAGTTTCTGGTGGGGCAGGACTTCGTCGCCGCCAACCAGAGCCGATGTTTCTGGTATATCACGCTGGCGCGCTGGGCGTGCCTGCCGTTCAGCGTGCTCGGCGCTGTTGTGGCGTACCATTGGGCCGGCCAGTTGTATGGGGCCAAGTCTGGACTCATGGCGCTGGCTCTGTGGTGCTTCTCTCCGGCCATTCTCGGCAATGCCGCCCTGATTACGACCGATGCGCCTGCGGCGGCGTGCGGTCTTGCCGCTGCATTTTTCTTCTGGAGGTGGTTGCAAAAGCCGGGCTGGGCCAGCGCGATCCTGGCCGGAATTGCGCTCGGGCTGGCAGAGCTTTGCAAATTCACATGGCTGATGCTTTTCATACTCTGGCCGCTGCTCTGGGGCCTGAAGTTGTGGTCTGCGCGCCGCGAGAGGCGCGGGCTGGCCGAAGCGGCTGAGCTCGCCATGATCCTGGGGTTGGCGGTGTACGTGATCAACGCGGGGTACGGATTCGAAAGCTCGTTTCGCAAGCTGGGCGACTTTACGTTCGTGAGCAGCGTCATGAATGGGGTGCCTGACCTGTCGGTGACGTTTCCTGACAACCGTTTCAGAAAATCGCCGCTCGCGAATTTGCCGGTTCCTTTCCCGGCAAACTACCTGACAGGCATAGATGCTAAAACAAAGGACTTCGAACGGGGTGCGCCATCGTACCTCGCCGGGCGCTGGCGAACGGCGGGCTGCTGGTACTATTATCTGTACGCGATTGTCGTGAAGGAGCCGATCGGAACATTCATGCTCGCTGGGCTGGCGGTTGTGGCGTCGCTGAGGCGCGTCGCGTTGAACCGCGGCCATCGCTGCGAAAGCGTGCTGTTCGCGCCGGCGCTTGGCGTGCTGGCGCTGGTGAGTTCGCAAACAGGCATGAACAATCATTCGCGGTATATTTTGCCCTGTCTGCCCTTTGCCTACGTGTGGGTCAGCCAGACGGCGGAATTTCTTGACCTGCGCTCGAACCGCGTGTATTCGACGTTTCTGACGATGTCGCTGGCATTCTTCGTGGTCAGCAGCCTCGTCGTGTTTCCCCATAGCCTGTCGTATTTCAACGAATGGGCGGGCGGCCCCGAAAATGGACACGCGCACCTGTTGAACAGCAACATCGACTGGGGCCAGGACTTGCTCTATCTGAAATCGTGGTGCAATGAACATCCCGAGGCGCTGCCGCTGGGGTTAGCCTGTTACGGGTCGGTGAACCCCCTGATTGCCGGAATTTACTGCACGCCGCCCCCGACCGCCCCCACCGCTGAACAGCGTGCCCGCGCCTCGCTCGACAGCCATGCCGGGCCCGTTCCGGGGTGGTTCGCGATTAGCGTCAATGCGTTGCGCGGCGAGCAGTTTCTGATTTTCGAAGGCGACGCCCGGGCGACATTCCATCGCGGGAGCTACACCTGGTTCCTGCGGTTTCAGCCCGTGGCCCGCGCGGGGTATTCGATAGACATCTATCACATTACACTCGACGAGGCCAACCGGGCTCGCCGGGAAATGCGGCTGCCCGAGCTGCCCGCGGCACAAGAACCTCATGCCGCGCATGGGGCGAGCCGTAGCCAACGGAAAAGTGTCGTGCACCCCATGCCGGTGGGAGATTTGCGCAACTTTGCCCTGGTCATTCGCTGACAGGCGCTGTGCGCCCCCCGGGAGACGACCTCCGGCGCAACGCTTGAGATGCGATATATGGCAATTCTACGGCCGCCTGGCCCAAGGCTCTGGGGCCGGTAGCGGGCCGCCGTTGTGCATTGTCGGCGACCGGAATCAGCAAGTTCAATATCATTCTGGCGTCCGTTGATGACGGAGCGAATCATGCAAAAGGGTTGCCACCTGTTCGCCGCACGGGCCTGGCCTGGGCGCGCCCGGGGGGCGACGCACGACGTCGCGCATGCCGCGCGGCGGCGTTCGTTCAATGCCGGCGTGACGCTCATGGAAGTGGTCGTCGTATTGAGCGTCATGGCCATGCTGGCGGCGCTCTTGCTGCCGGCCGTTCAGCGGGCCCGCGAAACGGCGCGGGCGGCCCACTGCCGAAATAACCTGAAGCAGGTGGCGCTGGCGTGCGACCAGTTCGAAATCGCGAACCGGGTTTATCCCCCCGGCCAGATGTTCGGGCCGTTCGGGCGCGGGCCGAATTCGACGGCGTGGAGCTTTCTGGCCCGAATCCTGCCCCAGGTCGATCAGGGAACGCTGTACAGCCAGGGCGGCGTGCCCGGCAAAACGTTGCGCGACAGCGGCATTGCGCAGGCGATGATTCCCCTGTTTCTCTGCCCCAGCGACCCGTCGAGCTGGACCGGCCCGCGGTTCGACGCTGGCAACATGGTCGAAGACGACTACCCGGTGGGCCAGACGAACTACAAAGGCGTCAGCGGGGCGAACTGGGGCGCCGATGAGTCGCAAAACCTGCCGCCGGGCGAAACGGGCACGCTATGGCAAAACATCGGAACCAACGGTTCGTACGATGGCCTCGATCATGGCGACGGCATGTTCTATCGCACCGATTACCTGATCAAACGCGCCCGTTACCAGGTGACCGACGGGTTGAGCAATTCCTTCATGCTGGGCGAAGACGTTCCGAAATATGACATCTATTGCTCGTGGCCGTACGCGAACAATGCGTACAGCACGTGCGCCATACCGCCGAACGTCAAAAACCAGCCCGACCCGCGATTCTGGCCGAACGTGCAATCGTTTCGCAGCGAGCACGTCGGGGGGCTGAATTTTGCCTTCGGCGATTGTTCGGTGCGGTTCATCAACGATCAGATTTCACTGGCGGTTTATCGCGCGCTGAGCACCATCGCCGGGCATGAGCCCGTGACTGCCGACGTGGCGCGTTAAACTGGTGAAAGCCCTTCCCTGAACCTCGGGACATTGAACGTGGTCGCCCCCGATCGAGAAAACCGGCATTGCTTCGGCCCGCGCGTCGCGTTCGCCGCAGCCGTTACGGCCGTTGCCGCGACGTTTTGCGGGCTGCTGCTGGCGACATCGCCGAAATTGCCTCTGACGTGGGATGAGGGCAACGCGATCGCACGAGCCGCAGGCGTCGCGCACTGGTTTGAATCGGTGCGTGGCGCTGGCGGGCGTGGCCAGGCGTTCTCACTCCTGAACCCGTCGGCAATTGCCCGCGATTGGCGGTACACGACGCAAGAAGAGGGGCACCCCGCATTTTACGGAATCGTCATTGCCGCCGGCCGTTTCATCGGGGGCACAATGTTGCCGCCGGTCGAACAGGCTCGGCTGGGCCCGATCCTGCTGTTCAGCCTGGCGGCCGCGGCAATGTTTCATCGCCTGTGGCGCATGGTTTCGCCGCGGGCCGCGTGGGGAGGCGTGGCGGCGCTGGCGGTCATGCCGCGGCTGTTCGCGCATGTGCATTTCGCGTCATTTGACGGCCCGTTGACCAGTTGCTGGATCCTGACGTGGGCCGCGTTCGCCCCGGCCCTGCGCAGCCTGCACTGGAATTTCGTGTGGGGCGTCGCGCTGGGAATGACGATGAGTTGCAAATTCACCGGGTGGTGCGCGATTGTTCCTTTTGTCGTCTGGGCGGCGGTGTGGGGCGGCCGACCGGCCTGGAAAGTCGTGGCGATCGGCAGTGTCGTCGCCGCGTTGACGTTCATCGACCTGAACCCGCCGCTCTGGAACAACCCGGTCGATGGCCTGCTGAAGTTTTTGTCGATGAACCTGCGCGAGCGGGCGCAAAACGGGTTTAACATTCGCACGACGTTCCTGGGAGAAACGTACGATTTGAATCACCCGCTGCCGTGGTACAATACACTGCTGTGGACGGGAATTACCGTTCCAGTCGGCATTCTCGGGTTGGGAGGGATTGGCATCGTTCGCGTCCTGCAGCAGGCTCGGCGCGAACCGCACGGCGTGCTGTTGCTGGGTCATTGGCTGATACTGGTCGCCGTGCGGGCGCTGCCATTCGCGCCGCCGCACGATGCCGAGCGTCTGTTTCTGCCGAGTTTTGCGTTCTTCGCCGCGTTGGCGGGAATTGGGTGCGAAGCGACGTTTTCGGCGGCGCAACGATTCGCGCGGGGGCCTGATTGCCCCGCTCGAACCCACACGGCGCGACACGCCCGGTGCGACATCGAGTGCGTTGCCGGGCCCGGCAGCGCATGGTGTGGCAGGCTGGGCCGGGCTGCTGCAGCGTCGGTTTTTGGTGCATACCTTGGGGCGGCAACCAGCGTGTGGTGGTACGGGCCGCAATGGTTGTCGTACTACAATTTGTGCATTGGAGGCTTGCGGGGGGCCGTATCGGTGGGGATGGAACCGACGTATTACTGGGACGGCCTGGATTGTCAGGTTATCGAATGGCTTGACCAGCAGACGGCTGCAAATGAGACGATTTTCATTGCGAATTATCCGATTGCCAATCTCGACTTCCTGCAGCGCGCCGATCCTCGGTGGCGGAAAATCGTGACTCATGATCGGCGCCGTTGCCAGTGGTATGTCATTCAGCACCGGCCGAGCATGTTGAACCGGGGCGACAGGGAGTTGATCGAAACCGGGCTGCCCGTGTTCGAGAAGTTTATCCGGCCCCCCAACCCGGCATGGGGACCGTGGAACCTGGATGTCGCCCTGATTTCGATTTATTCTTCAGAACAATTGGCCCGCGCCGCCGATCGCCTGGCCGTCTCGTCGCGCAAACATGGCGGCCCTGCGCGTCACGAATTTGAACTGTGAGGCGCTCATGATGCGGGCCTGTCTGAACCTGACCACCCGGTCGGCGCGCCGCCCTGACCGGCGACGTTTCGACAGGCGCATCCCGTACCTGATTGGCGCAATTTGTCTGGCGCCGTTCATACAACTGGCGGCGCCCGGCGATGCGGTCCTGCCGGAAAATGACTACGCCGACTACTCGACGTACCAGCTTCCGATCCGCGAGTTTGCGCGAGAAGAGATCCTCGCCGGCCGGTTCCCGCACTGGATTCCGTGGCTGGGTTGCGGCCTGCCCCTGCATGCCAGCCAGCTCGGCGCATTTTGCGATCCGCTGCTGACTCCGCTGGTTCTGGCGTATGGGGCGAATCGGGGAATTCAGCTCAGCTTGTTTCTGCATGCCATCCTGTGCTACGTCGGTGAATACCGGCTGGCTCGAGCGTTTCGCCTCAGCCGCCCGGCCAGCAGTTTCGCCGCCCTGACGGCGACGCAAAGCGCCTATTTCGTCTTGCACCTGCTGGAAGGGCACGTGAACCATGTTCTGGCATACGGCCTGATTCCGTGGTTCTTTCTGGCGCTGGGGCAGTTTTTGCGCCGCCCGGCGGCGCGGCCGGCGGGCTGGATCGCCCTCATTGTTGCCGGGTTTGCTTTTTCAGGCCACCCGCAGCTTCCGTATTACGCGGTGTTGTTCGGCCTGTTGTGGGCAGCGGGGTCGCTGGTTTGGGGGCAAGCCGCAGCGCAGCGATGGCGGTGCGTGGGGTGGGGGGCGGCGGCGATTTTGACAGCGCTCCTCCTGGCGCAGGTTCAATGGCTGCCTGCGCTCGAACTCGTTTGCGACGGACTGCCGTTTTCGGCGCGCGGTGGCTCCGCATATGCCGGCGCGTACGCGCTCGACCCCCTGGATCTGTTGAGACTCTTCCTCCCGAACCTGCGGGGAAACATTCTGTGCGGCATTCCCGAATTTCAGCCGCCGGATTTTTATCACGAACGGGTCGGTTACCTAGGCCTGTTGCCGCCGGTCCTGGCGGTGGTTTCGCTCTCTCGACGACGAACGGCGCCCTGGCAATGGGCAATTGCAGGGCTGACAATTCTGGGGCTCGTCATTGCGCTCGGAAACTCGACGCCGGCTTTTGCGGTGTTGGGAAAAGTTCTTCCCGGGCTGCACCTGTTTCGCTGCCCCGGCCGCGTGTTGGGGGTGATTTCGATCGTGTTCCCCCTTCTGGCAGGACGCGGTATGGATGCCGTCGTGCGTCATGAACCCGCCGCCGAAACGCGGCAGCTCGTGCGGCTGGCCGCGGCGTTATGGTGTCTGGCCAACGTCGCCGCATGGCTGATCGATGCCGAACTCGCGACTTTTCCCCGGGCGCAGTATCGGTCATTTGCAACCGATTACCTGCTGGATGAATTCAACGTGACCACCGTGCTGGCGATGACCCTGACCGGGCTGCTCGTTGGGTTGCGGCTTTCGCCCGCCCCCAGATTTCGCCTGGCCTCGCTTTCGCTGCTGGCCCTGGCCGTAACAGACCTGGGGTATTTCAACGCCCGCAACATTCATCTGGTCCCCCCGGCCGTGCCCGCCATTCCCGGCAGCATACTGCAGAGATCGCCGCCGATTCGCTTTGTCGATGCTCCCGAATACCCGCAGCTTTCAGACCAGGGCCTGCGCTACAGCAAGCTGGCGCCGCTTGCGATACGGCAGCATCGCAGTACGATCGGCGCCAACGAGGGGGGTGTCATGCCCGCTGCATTCGAAAAACTGTGCCGTGCACTCGAAACCAACGGTGCATCGGCGCTGGCGCTTTGCAGTTGCGATCTGGCGTGCAATCGGCTTCGCAACGAATGGGTCGAAATTCGCCCCACACTGCCCAGAGTCCGCTTTGTGCCGCACCCCGCCGATACGCTCTGCCGGACCGAAATTGCCGCCGTGACGCTCAGCAACTTGAGTTCGCTGACTGAGCCTCGAGGAACAAGAATTGAGCCTGTTGCCGAAACCAGCCAGCGGCTGACGTTGAACGTGACCTGTTCGGGCCCTGGAATGCTGATGATCGCCGACACGGTTTACCCCGGCTGGACTTGTCAGATCGACGGCAAACCGCAGCCGGTATCCGCCGTGCACGGAGTATTCCGGGGGGTTTCCCTGAATCGCGGCGTACACGCAGTCAAATTCGTCTATGTGCCGACGACATTTCGAATTGGGTTGGTGCTGTCATTGGCCGGGTTGGCAATCGTCGTGGCCATGCTGCGCGTGTCGCCCAAATGAAAGCGCAACACCGCAACAAAAGACTCCCAACAAAAAAGACACCCATAGTTTCTGGCCACATCGACGCAGGACCGAAGCGTCACGACATCGGATGTAACCGACTTCCTCGTAAGATGTTGTGATGTCAATTCGTTTGCGGCGAGCAAAGCAATTCCTAGACCATTCTTGCGGGCGGGCGGCAGGCTGGCAGCGAACGACCGGGGGTCAGCAATGACGACGCCTGCCCGTGTGCGTCATGGGCATCGTCAGCATGAAATGACTGTGCCGTAACGGGTTGCGCAACGGCTGACGCTGGGCCGTTGGATTGGGGGCCGTCGGTTTGGCATCGTGTTGAAAAACGCAGCTCATCGCCGAGCCGCGACCGTCAGGGAGTGCTTTCTGGCGACTCCGTGGCACGTCGTACCGCTCGCTCACGATCGCGGCTGGAACCGGGCGGGAAAACAGAACCAGTTTCGGGCGCGTTACCGCAGCGGGGGCCATATGAAGGAACTACAGTCTATGGATGTCTGGTTTTGAGCCGTCATTCCTGGCCGCACCTGACGCCGCCGGCCCGTGTGCCAAGAGCATCGTCAGGATGAACTGACTATGCCGTAACGGCTTGCGCAACGGCTGACGCTTCGCCGGCAGTTCGGCGCGGGTACGCCGCCGCATTGGGGCCTTATTGGCCGCCCGCTTTGTCAGCTTCCGCCTGGTCACGCTGCTGGGCCTGTTTCACAATGCGGGTTTTTGCCTCTTGAAGCCGCGGCGGCCAGGCGAACGTCGGGGCCTGGTTGGGGTGGTAGCCCGCGAGATGCCCGGTCAGGCGGGTCGTGGGTTTCGTGTATTTAAGTTCGGTGTCGCCGAAGACTTCGCGGCACAGTGCCGCCAGGTCGGGGTCGTATTCGATCAGCAGCGCCCGGGTGTTCACATGGTTGTGGTCGTGGTCGTTGACGCGGTTGTTGTCGAACCACGACTGCACCCCTTCGGCAAAGTATTCGTGGTGATTCACG
>JAJXXL010000045.1 GCA_021781115.1 Planctomycetota bacterium | reverse complement strand
AGAATCGACTCACGGAACCGTGTCTAAGCTTAACCTGCCAGACCCCGAAAGGCGAGCCGACGATCGATAATTCGATGCGCGGCGCAAAGCGCCACGCTGGCACGTATTCGGAGGTCGCCAAGGCGGTATTTCCGGCAAGCGTCTGTTGGGCGTGTGGCTATTTCCGCCACGTCCACCCGGTGCGGCCTTTCAGGTTCTGTACGCAGCCTTCGGGCCAGCGGTCGCCGAAGAGGCCGACGATGATTTCGGCGTACATTTTTGCCGTGTCGTAGGCCGATTCGTCGTCCAGCCCGGCGACATGCCCGCTGAACAGGATGTTTTTGAGGCTCAGCAGCGGGCTCGTCAGCGGCAGCGGCTCGGTCTGAAACACGTCGAGCCCGGCGGCCGCGAGACGGCCCGACTGCAACGCTTCATACAGGTCGGCCTCGTTGACCAGCGGGCCGCGCGCCGTGTTGATCAGCACGGCGCCGTGTTTCATTTTCGCGAAGTTCTGGCGATTCATGATACCGAGCGAATCGCGGCTCATGGGTAAATGCAGCGAGACAAAGTCACTCCGGGCCAAAAGGCTGTCGAGGTCAAGAAACTCGATGTTCCACCGTTTGGCAAATTCGTGGTTGGGGTAAGGTTCGTACGCGACCACCGTCATGCCCAAGCCGACGGCCCGCGTGGCAACCGCCTGCCCGATGCGCCCCAAACCGAGAATGCCCAGCGTGCGCCCCATCACGCGCGGGTAGGATACCCGTTTCCAGCGGCCTTCGCGAACCTGGCGATCGAGTTCGGGAAAGCCGCGGGCAACCGCCATCAACAATGCAATCGTGTGCTCGGCCACGGCATGATGGTTCACGCCGGGCGTGGTGCATACAGGAATGTCGGCTGCATCGCACGCCGCCAGGTCGATCGCGTCGTACCCCACACCACTGCGGGCGATGACCCGCAGTTTCGGCAAGGCTTCGATCGCGCGGCGCGTGTACGGCTCAGAACCGGCGACGACGGCGTCGGCGTCGCGGAGCATTTGAATCAAATCGTCTTCTTTGTAGGGATTCATGCCGGCGGGAACAAGCCCCACTTCAAACCCGGCGTCGGCGAAAATCTTGCGGTGGGGGCCTTCTTCAGTATTCAGGGCAGTACAAATCACCTTGGGCATTAGTTGCAACCTTTGTTCAAAAAAGGAGTTGTGGACGATAACTCGGGCAACCCGCGCATGGCCCCGGCGGCTGACATTACGTGAGAGTTCTGCGATGCGGCACGCAAATCATCGGCGGTTATCTCGATGAACGCAGTTTTGCAGGCGACGCGGGCTCATCCCCGCGGCGTGATTTTTGTGAAAACAGCAAAATAACGAATTATTTCAGGGGTTGCCACTGTTGCGTCACGGAGTCGAATGCGTATAATACTGTGAGTTGAGATTGAGTCTCAATGCCGAAACGATCCAAGCCCCAAGAGAACACGCCGTGTCGAATATCCTACCCTTGCACCTTTTGAACCCGGGCGAGTCGGGTTGTGTGCTGGATGTGGCGGGAAATGATTCGTTCGTATCGCGCCTCGACGAAATGGGGTTGCGGGCGGGCGCGAATATCCGCATGGTCCAGCCGGGCCATCCGTGCATCGTGGCTCTCGACCACCAGCA
Source organism: Planctomycetota bacterium (assembly GCA_021781115.1). Classification (GTDB taxonomy): domain Bacteria; phylum Planctomycetota; class Planctomycetia; order Planctomycetales; family Planctomycetaceae; genus JAJXXL01. The sequence goes on along the minus strand of JAJXXL010000045.1, from coordinate 7,940 downwards.
CCGCCTCAGCTTCCGGGGGGCCGACGAAGCGGTGGTACTTGTTGAAGTCTGCCGCGATTCGCAGGCGTTTTAGCGCTGGAGCGCGTCGTTGCCGGCGCGCCAATTGAATTTCGTGAGTGCGCCGACGGCAACTGGAATCGCTTCCCGGCGAGTGTCTGTGGTTCCGTTCGACGCCAAAGGCTCGATTATGCCCACGCTCGACACATTGAAGCCCGGCGAATCGGCCTGCATTGCCGAAGTTGTCGGCCACGACGCCGTGGCCGTGCGGCTGATGGAAATGGGCCTGATCGAAGGCGAGACGATTGAGCACTTGGGCGCCGCGCCACTGGGCGACCCGGCCGAATATCTTGTCTGTGGCTACCGGTTGTCGCTACGGGCCAGCGAAGCCCGCCGCGTGCAGATCCTAAAAGTTCCCGCGGCATCATAGCGTTTTGAACCTCCGACGATATGCGTTTGCCGCCCGATTTTGCGGTGCAACGGGTGTGCGGTGGCGCGGGTGATCAGTACATTGCGGCAAAGAGTTTATTCATGTCGTCGAGCGCCCCGACCGCAATGCCACTGACCGTGGCCCTGATCGGCAACCCGAACACGGGCAAGAGCACGCTGTTCAACGCGCTATCGGGGTCGGCGGCGCTGACCGGAAACTACCCCGGTGTGACCGTCGAAAAAAAAATCGGCAAAATGCGGTGTGGTGACCGTGTGGTGCAACTCGTCGATTTGCCGGGCACGTACAGCCTGTCACCGCGCACGCTGGATGAAATGGTGACAGTCGACCTGCTGCTCGGACGCATCGCCGATATCGGGCGGCCCGACGTGGTGGTTTGTATTGTCGATGCTTCGAACCTCGAACGGAACCTGTACCTCGTCAGCCAGGTGCTCGACCTGGGGTTGCCCGCCGTCCTCGTGTTGAACATGAGCGATGTGGCCAAAAGCCGGGGCATCGTCATCGATGCCGGAGAACTTTCGCGGCGGCTGGGGCTGGCGGTTGTCATGACGGCCGCGCATCGCCACGACGGCATTGACAGCGTCAGGGAAGCGATTCTGGCGGCAGCGGCAGCCGGCCCTCCGCCGCGCCCGGAAATCTTTCCGCCGGTGTTTCGCGAAGAATGCGGCCGGCTGGCCGCTCAGCTTGCCGAATGGGGGCGGCCCGCCACGCCTGATTACCTGCTGGGGCGGTTGCTGCTCGATGTGGGCGGGTACCTCGAGACCCATGCGGTGAATGGTAAAGCCCGCGAATTACAGCATTACCTCGAAACCGCCCGCGGGCGGTTGGGCGCGGCGGGCTGCAAGCCACCCGCCGTCGAAGCCCGCGTCAGGTACGCCTGGGCCCGTGCATTGTTGCAAGGCGTCGCGGCCCGCCCGACGGTGCGGCCGGCAACGTTCAGCGACAAAGTCGACCGGCAGTTAACGCACCGCTTCACCGGCCTGGTGCTGTTTGCCGCGTTGATGCTCGTCATGTTTCAGGCCATTTCGACCTGGGCCGAACCGCTGATGGAAGCCTGCAAGGCGGTGCAGGCCAGTGCTGGCGGCGTCGTGGCGGGCCTGATGCCCGCCGGCCCGCTGCGCAGCCTGCTGATTGACGGCGTGATTGGCGGTGTGGGCAGCGTGCTTGTGTTCCTGCCGCAAATCGTGATTCTGTTCTTGTTCATTGCGCTGCTCGAAGACTGCGGGTACATGGCGCGAGCCGCGTTTTTGATGGACAAACTGATGACGCACGTCGGCCTGAGCGGGAAATCCTTCGTACCCCTGATGTCGTCCTTCGCCTGTGCCATTCCAGGAATCATGGCGACCCGCGTCATTGAAAACCGCCGCGACCGCATGACGACGATTCTTGTGGCCCCCCTGATGAGTTGCTCGGCCCGACAGCCGGTGTATGTGCTGATGATTCTGGCGTTCATTCCCGCGACCAGTTACCTCGGGGGCTGGGTGGGCTTGCAGGCGTTGGTGCTGTTCGGCATGACCTGCCTCGGCGCCGTTGTGGCTGTCCCGATCGCCTGGGTACTCAAAAAGACGCTCTTTCGCGGCGAAACGCCGCCATTCGTCATGGAGCTGCCGAGTTACAAATGGCCGTCTCCCCGGCTGGTGTTCACCCGCGTGTATCACCAGGCGAAATCATTCGTGGTGCGGGCGGGCACGCTGATCTTTGCCACCAGCATCGTGGTGTGGGCCGCAAGCTACTTTCCCGGCGACCACGCCGCGGCCGACCGGCTGCAAACACAAATCACTGCATCAGAACTCGACCCGTTCGCCGATGCAACCGAGCGCGAGCGGCTGATCGTACGCTGTAACCAGTTGCAGAGCGAACTCCTCGAACACAGCCTGCTTGGCCGTTTCGGGCACCTGATCGAGCCGGCAGTGCGGCCCTTGGGGTGGGACTGGAAAATCGGAGTGGGGGTGATCGCATCGTTTCCGGCGCGCGAGGTCATCGTGGGAACCCTGGGCACGATATATAGCCTGGGCGGCGTCGAAAGCGCCGACGACGCCGGGCTGCAAGACGCCGTGCGCTCGGCAACCTGGCCTGATGGGCACAAGGTGTTCAGTCTACCGGTGGCGCTGTCGATCATGGTGTTTTTCGCGCTCTGTGCGCAATGCGCCTCGACGCTGATGATCATTCGCCGCGAAACCAACAGTTGGCGCTGGCCGCTGTTCACGTTCAGTTACATGACTGCCTTGGCATATGCCGCGGCATTCGCGACATACCGGTTGGCCATCTGGTTATCATAGCCACAACCGTCATGAACCAGCGAACAGTGAAGACTGCAATCATTTGCTCGGCAACGCGTGGTCGCGGTCACCAAAGTTCACGCGGCTTGAGTGTTGCATCGAATGACGAATACAATCCCTTCAGGCGAGCAACGGTGATGCACGGTGCGCTTTGCAGCCTACCCGCAAAAACATGAAACCCACTGGCTCTTGCAATTTGTCAATTTGACCGTGGATCGATTGCCGGTGGAACGCGCAGGCGAATCGGCAGAGGTTGCCGGTGAGCCCGAACTTGTGGCTGAACCGACGCATTGAAGGAGAATTGTGTGGCGACGATACGAAAACCGGTCGCTTCCAGGCAACTCGTCTTGCCTTCGATGGAAGACAAGGCCAATGCACAGGCGGCGTCGACGTTCGCGTCAAACATGTCGCTGCCGATTCATCGCTGGTTTCGCTACTCGGCGGGTTTTTCGGCCGATTGGGTCAGAGACCTGATTGAAAATGAAAAGGCCAACGGCCGGCGGCGGGTCTTTGACCCATTCGTTGGGTCAGGCACGACGATCCTGGCTGCCGAAGCGACGAATGTCGAGTCGATCGGCGTTGAAGCGCATCCCTTCGTTGCCCGGGTGGCGCGGGCGAAGCTGCGTTGGCGCGAAGATCCTGGCGAGTATTATCGCTGCGCCATGTCGATCCTGGCGTCAGCCAAAGCGCGACGACCGGCCTCGAGAAATCCGACGCCGCCATTGCTGTCGAAGTGTTATCCCGCCGAAGCTCTGACCCAACTCGAATCACTGCGTTTGACAATTGACGCGGCAAGTGACGGTTCGCCGAATTCGTCACTGGCTTGGCTGACGCTTCTGGCGATTTTGCGAGACTGCTCCCCCGTCGGCACCGCGCAATGGCAATACGTCTTGCCCCGAAAATCCAAGAGCCGCGCAGCGGCGCCATTCGACGCTTTTGAAGCCATGGCCGCGATTATCCGCGATGACATGCTGCGGCGGCAAATGCAACCCGGCGGGCCGCCGGCGCAACTCTTTCAAGAAGACGCCCGGCAGTGCGCGTCGGCCCCCGATGGTTGGGCTGACCTGGTCATTACTTCGCCTCCGTACGCTAATAACTACGATTACGCTGACGCGACGCGCCTCGAAATGACGTTCTTCGGCGAAATTGAGGGATGGAGCTGCCTGCAGAATTCCGTGCGCCGACATCTCGTTCGTTCGTGCACACAGCACGTGGCTCCGATCAAAAACGACCAGGCTTTTCTCGAAGACGCCGCGCTGGCTCCGATTCGCACCGAGCTGCAAGAAGTCTACGGCAAGCTGAGCTTCGAAAAAGGCCGGCACGGCGGAAAGAAGCCGTACGACACAATGATCGCAGCGTATTTCGCAGACCTGGCCCGCGTGTGGCGAACATTGCGGCGCGTTGTGGCCGCCGATGGGTTGATCTGCCTGGTTATTGGCGACTCGGCGCCTTATGGGGTGCATGTTCCTGTCGAACGCTGGCTGGGCGAATTAGCTCTCGCCGCAGGCTTTCGCACGTTCGAGTTCGAAAAAACCAGAGATCGAAACACAAAATGGAAGAACCGGAAGCACCGGGTGCCCCTGCATGAAGGGCGATTGTGGGTCAAAGGATAAGTCGTGGCCAAGTCGCCGTCGCATGAGTTTGGTCAAATCGTAGGGACGGTTTTGGAAATGGCCGTCGAACCCTTCCTGCGTGAACTCGCAGCGAAGCACGGGCTGTATCTCGACGTCAAAGGACCGAGAGCGGCCCGGCGCGGGCGCAGCAAAGTCACCTGGCTCGACCAATACGACAACGCACATGATCTGGATTTCGTTTTGGAACGCAATGGTTCCGACGAACAACAGGGAACGCCGGTGGCGTTCATCGAAACTGCCTGGCGCAGGTATACGAAACATTCCCGAAACAAGGCCCAGGAAATCCACGGCGCCGTGGCGCCGATTCGCGAAAAATACCGCGCCGCGGCGCCGTTGGCTGGCGTCGTGTTGGCCGGCGAGTTCACGGCTGACTCGCTGTTGCAGCTTGAGCGACTGGGGTTTCAATTGCTGCACATCTCGTACGCGCATGTCGTCGTTGCGTTCGCCCGATACGGAATCGACGCGTCGTCTGACGAAACCACGCCGGACGCTGAGTTTATTCGCAAAATCGCAACCTGGAAGCAACTTCCCGCGGCTCGCCGAAAACAACTCGCGGCTGACTTGGCCAATTGCGACCGTCGGGCGGTGCGCGACTTCATTACGGTCATCGAATCGGCGATCACCAGATTCGTCGAACGGGTTCGCGTGCTGCCTTTGCACGGCGAAGTTCGCGAACTCAATTGCATAGCAAACGCGGTCGACTTCGTTTCCAGATATCGCGAGCAGGCCCGAGTTGGCGGGTTTATGAAATACGAAATCGAAATTCGCTACAGCAATGGCGACAAGGTTTTGGCCGAGTTCTCAGGCAAGGGCGTGGCCGTCGATTTTCTGAAGAGCTACCAAGATCATTTCAAGCCAGGGTAAGAACAATGCGCACGCGCGCACCGCCGGGTTGTGCGGCGTTCGGCACGCCGGCCAATTCTGCCGCGGGCCGACGTAGGCGATTTCAGAGAACTGTACAATGCACTCCTTCAATTGGCAAATGCTGGGCGCGGGGGCATGCGTTGCGGGGGCCGGGGCTTGGCTCGTGTGGCGCGGGGTGCAGTTCGTGCGCCGGGCCCAATCGCCGAAATCGGGATGCGAAACATGCGGCGGTTGCGGCGCCGCGGCGCAGGGGCCCGTCGTGCATCAGCTCGCGCCGCCCAGGGACAACCCCGCTCTCGACGACAAGGCGTGACTAGCCTTTGCCGCCCGCACTCTGCCGCCAATTGCCCGAAACCGCCCGCTCAACAGGCAGTTACGCCCGCAGCATGATGCTTTCCTGGCGCAACAAAAAACGTCGGCAACTGTTTGGCGGCAGTTGCCGACGTTTAACCGGCCCCGCTTGCGGCGGGATGGGTTAATTGATTTCGCCGTCACTTCGCCGCTTGTGCCTGGGCTTGAACCTTGCCATAGGCCTTGAAGTGAATCGGGTCGGGGCGGCCGACGATCGTCAGCGTGAATTCTTCTTCAACGGGACCGGGCTCTGTGGGGGCGATCAGCGTGAGCGGCAGGACGTGAATCGCCTTGGGCGACTGCGGCAGCCGAACTTCGAACGCCCCCGAGGTCTTTTCACTTTCGATTTTCTCGATCATGAACGGCTTTTTGCCGCGGACCACGACGTTGACCGTGCGCTTTTCGCCGGGTGTGAGGATGTTGAACGACACGACCTCCGGCGTCACGGTAAATTCGGGTTCGATCTTGCCTTCGACGAGCACCGGGATCTGCGGGCTGTTGGCGTCATCGGTGACCAAGGTGAGCTGGCCACGCAATGCCCCAACGGGGGCGTTGGGTTTCAGGAGTACCGATAATTCGTAGTTCACGCGGCCCGCCCCGCGGCCGACTTCGTGCAGCTTAACGTCGAGGTCCTTGTTCTTGTTGATCACGTCGCGAATCGACCAGTTGTCGCGGCCGGCATAGGAGATCGTAATCTTGCGTTCCTGCTCGACGCCCTGCGACACGGCGCCAAACTCGGCACTGCCAGGCGTCAGCACCACGTCGGTGCGAATGTAGGCGTGAATTGGAATTCGAACTTCGGCGGCCAGCGGCGCATCGAATCGGACGATCACGCTCGAATTCTTGTCGTGGTCGAAACGCACCGTGTTCATCACGATTTCGACATAGGCCGACTCGCGGCTGGCCAGCGTGTCCTTGCTCGGTTTGGCCGCTGTGCAGCCGCACGATGTGGTCACACTTTCAATGTGCACCGTCTGCACGTACTTGTTCGTAATCGTCAGGCGGTAGCGGGCGTCGGCCCCCTTGGCCACGACACCAAAATCGTGGCTCGATTTGTCGAACATTTTGGCGGCCCAGTCGTTGTCCTGAGCCAGGCACGGGGCGGCGGCAAGGCAGGCGGCCAAACCCCACAGCGCCGTGCAGACGAATTTTAATTTCATGATTCCAAGTCTCCATTGAGGCCACGTCATGTCAGCGTACGCGATCGTCGGCCCGCGATGTTAATCAATATCCCTCGGGAAATGCGGTGAATTCACCCGATTCGCCCAGTGTGCCTGTGGCTTGGGGCTGACGACGAATTCTACCCGACGTTTCGGCGTCTTTGAAAAGGAACTGCAAATTTGTGGCATTTCCTCGTCAGCGACATTTTGGCATTTGCCGCCTGGTGCGGCTCAGGCCGGATTGATCGGCGACCTCGTCTTGAAGCTCGCACGCTACATTTTGCCCACGCTGTCAGCTCGCAACTCTGCCAAAGCGCCAGCCAATTATCGGGCCACATGGTCTTTGGGCGGAACCATGCCTCAGCACTTTGGCACTCCGTCGCCCGAAAATCAGCGCCGAATTCTTCAGCCTGAATCGGTTCCTACGATAAACCGTCCTGTCGGAAAAGTCAACTCGCGCAACCTTTCAGTTCGCCATAATCGGTCGTACCAGAGCACCTTGCCAAGCCGGCGGCAACCAATCGCCGCACCGATCGGTGCTGTCACTCCACCGGACAACAAGATCGAACGCCAAGGCCCTTGGCGACACGAGCCGTCAAATGCCGTTTGCCGTCAAGTCGTGGTGCCACAATCCCGGTTTTCGGCTACATTTCCCGACAAACGCTGACCGACACCTTGAATATCGACGCAGAGGCACTGGTGGCTGGCTGATCGGGGTGGCCCCCTTCAGTCAATGACGACGTGTCGGCCGAAGCGTGGGCATGCGATGTCTCGGGCAAGCGGGTACTGACGCAGTGGTTCAGTTATCGCAAGCAAAACCGCGACCGGCCGAGCATGGGCGATCGCCGGCCGCCGTCGCAACTCGGAGAAATTCAACCCGACTGCTGGCTTGCCGAGTACACGACGGAACTGCTGAACGTGCTTCACGTTCTGGGGGCACTCGCCGATCTCGAGCCATCGCAGTCGAAATTGCTGGCAAGGATTTGTGCCGGGCCCATGATCGCTGCGGCGGAATTGGCCAGCGCCGAAGGCCCTGCGGGCTCAGCGAAGGCTCAGCAAACGGCGCGAAATGCGCATCGGAGCCTGTTTGACCTGCTGGATGCAGAAAGCGCCTGACACGCGGCGGCCAACCTCGACGAAATTGCAGCCCGCACTTTCAAAGCACGCGAAAAACAACGATCGGCCATTCGCATTCTTTCGGGCCGCG
>JAJXXL010000234.1:1376-9570 GCA_021781115.1 Planctomycetota bacterium | reverse complement strand
TACAGGGCGTCGGCCACGATCGCGTGCCCCAAGTGCTGCATGTGCACCCGCAATTGATGCGTGCGGCCCGTTTTTGGAAACAGCCGCAGGTACGTGAAGTCGTAAAACCGTTCGAGCACCTCGTAAAACGTGACCGCCTCGCGAGCCCGCCCGTCGGCCTCGCACACGATCATCTTTTCGCGTTGCTTCGGGTGCACCCGTACGTGCGTTTCAATGAAGTCGCTGTCGCGCTGCATGACCCCCCAGGTGATTGCCCGGTATTCCTTGCGCACCTCGCGGCGTTCAAATTGCGCGCTGAGCCGCTGGTGCACCTGGTTGTCTTTGGCGACAACCAGCAACCCGCTCGTATCGCGATCGAGCCGGTGCACGATGCCGGGCCGAAATTGACCGGCGACGTCGCTCAGGCGGTCAAAATGAAACTGCAGGGCGGCCGCCAGCGTGCCGCCGTAGTTGCCCTTGCCGGGGTGCACAATCATGCCTGCCGGCTTGTTAATCAGCACCAGGTGTTCGTCTTCAAACACAACATCCAGGGGAATGTTCTCGGCGGGCAGGCTTTGATCGGGCAACTCAGGCAGCCGCACTGAGACCAGATCGTTCACGCGCAGCCGCCGGCTCATTTTGACCGGCAGCCCATTGACCAGCACCGCCTGCTGCGCGATCGCCCTTTGAAAGAGCACGCGGCTGTAATTCGGGTACAGCCGACACAGGTAATGATCGACGCGCCAGCCATGCGCGCGGGCTTCGACGGTCACGACGATCGGCTGCGCAGAAAGTTCGTCGCTCATGATGACACGTCAAACCGACGCCCACGCTCACGCCCGCGCAGCCCGCAAGACGCCGGTTCCCCCCGCCGCCCCGGCCGCAACGTCATTCAGACTTCGGGGCGGCCGGCTTTGCGCCCGGGGCTGAAGGTTCGGCAGCCGGGGTCGAACCGCCGCCCGGTTTATCACCCGCGCGCGGCGCGGCCGCGTCTTTTTCAGATCCCGGCAAGTCGGGTGGCTTGCGGCCCTCATTTTCCGGTTCGTCAAGGTTGCGGCCGGGGGCCGGCTTTTGCGGCGCGACGGCACCGTCTTCAGGCAGGTCGCGAACCAGTTTGTCGGCCGGGTCAGACTTGTCGGCTTTTCGGCCCGTGTTTGCGGGGTGATCCTTGGCCGGTTGCTTTTTGGCCGATGCGTCAGTCGCAGCGCTCGCATCCGAATCGCCCGGCTTGACGGCTTCATCGCCGCCCGATTGACTCTTGTCAGCGGGCTGTTTCGGCTTGGGCGTCGGGTTCGGGTTCTGCTTGACGAACCAGGCGTAAAAGTCCTTGACCGCCGGGGTTTTGAGTTCTTCAATTCGCCGCTCGGCAAACGATTTGTAAACGGTGTCAGGGTACAGTTTCAGCAGTTCCTGATACGACTGAATTGCACTGTCGAGGTTGCCGTCGGAAGTCGATTCCTGGCAACGGGCCAGTGCGAATAACGCCCGCTCGCGAATTTCCGGCGGAATGCCGCCCTGGGCGAGCAGCCCCTGGAGCGCTTCCTGACTTTTCTTCAGTTCCAACAGGGCTGACTTGCGTTCGCCCGTGAACAGGAGCTGAATACCTTCGCTGAGCCGCCGCTCGCCTTCTTCAAGCTGGGCCCAATGCGCTGCCGACGACCCGCGGCGGCGCTCAGCGACATCGTGGAAGTCTTCGGCATTGCGGGCAAACGCCAATTCGCTCCAGGCGACAGCCTCGCCATGATGCTTTTGCCGAGTCCAATAGACCGCCCCGCCCGCGACGAGTGCCCCGACGCAGATCACAATCGTGATCTGATTGCCGTATTTTTCGAGAAACGCGCCGATCTTCTCGGCCAGCCTTCCCAAATCGTTTGTTTGCAACTCGTGGCGATGTTCGCTTTTCATAAGTCTTGGTAAATGTTTGCCTGGAAGTGAGTTCACCCCGCCAATCCCGCGGACGAACCGTGTTGGTATCGCGACCTCAATGCCGCACGCCGGCCGAGAGAACCGGCCCGGTTCAGAAACAACCGGGCCGATACCGGGAAAAACCGAGTGCACAACCCTCCCGCAAAGACCTGCATCCCGCAGCCGGGGCAGACCGCTGCGCGAGTATAGGGGTCGGTTTGAAGACCGTCAAGTGCATGAATTTAAGGCGAAAGCCCGCCCGACGCCGCACACCGATTACGGCTTTTCGCTCGCATCGCACACGCACACCCGCTGCCCGCAGCCGGGGCAGCCCCGGCCATACTTGTCCAGCACCGCCTGTTGCAAGTCGATTTCGGCAACATTGGCAATCGTGGCGAGCCAGGCAAGCACGTCGGCGAATTCACGGGCCAGCTCCTCGCGCGAACCTTCGCGCAGGGCCGCCGCCAGCTCGCCCACCTCTTCCATCAGCCACATGAACGTGCCTTCGACGCCCCGGGCTTCGTCTTTTGACGAGTACATCGTGCGAATCAGCGATTGCAGGCCGGCAAGCGTCAGACCGGTATCATCAGGCGGCGTCATGAACTTCAGACTTTCTGTGGGATGACAATTCGAATCAGGAGCGATTTGCACTAGCCACCCAGTTCCTTGAGCTGCGCAACCGCAGATTTCAGCCCCGGCTGGCGTGTCAGGATTTTCTTCAATCGCTCGACTGCCGCGGGTTTCTTGCCCGCGGCCGCTTCGGCGGCAGCCAGCTCGACTTCGAGTTCGAGGTCGTCGGGCTTGAGTTCAACGGCCACCGCCCATTCTTCGACCGCCGCCTCGGGCTGGTTTTGCGCCGCATGCGCCCGGGCGATGATGCGGTGGGTTTCGACGTCGGCCACATCGACGTGCAAGGCCAGGCCGCCGTAGCGCACGGCATCGGCGTAACGCTGTTCCTCGAATGCCAGGCTGGCCAACCGCTTGCGGACCGCCGCATCATCGGGATCGATCGCCGCGATTTTTTCAAGCACCGCCGGCAATTTCGCGGGCTGTTTGGATTTCACGTACACGACGGCCAGCCCTTTGAGCCATTCGAGATGCGCCGGCTGCTTGTCGAGCGCCAGCCGGTAGAGCGCCTCGGCCGCCGAATAATCTTCGGCCCGCACGTCGAGCTGCGCCAGAAGTTTGAGCACCTGGCGATGCGGGTTTTTCGCATCGAGCGCCGGTTTCAAAACCGCGATTGCAGCCGGCACATTTTCAGCCCGCAATTCGAGCTGCGCCATGACGACCGCCGCCAGCGGTTCGGCCTTGTGCTTCGCGAGCGCCGCCTCGGCCAGTTCACGAGCCTTCTTGCGCTGGTTGGCCTCAAACAGTTCACTGGCGAATCGCGCCATTTTGGCCGGGTCGCCTGGCGCGGCCTGATACGCCCGCTCGGCCTCGGCCAGCGTCATCGGCGGGTCGGCGGGCAAGCCGCCGCGGATTTCGGCAACCACCTGGTCCAGATAGGCCCGATACCCGCGTTCAAACTGGGCCTTGTCGACATGGAACACCTTGGGAATCGCCTGGTCGGTGGTCAGGTTATCGCGATAGGCGGCCAGCAGTTCGCTGATTTTTTCGCCGCCGAATTTGTCGACCATGTACTGGGCGTACAGCCGGCTTTGGCAATACGCCATTTGCCAGTCGAGTGGCGTCTTCGGGCGGATGAAGCCCAGGTTGACGGTGTCAAGGTTCATCAACTCGCCTTGGGGAACGCGCTCGAGCAGCAGCGTATTCCAGATTTCCGGGCGGTCGAACCCCTCGTTCATGACCGCCAGGGCCTCGGTAAACCAGTGAGGAATGTTGAACTGCGTCTGCTGCAGCGTGAGGATATGAATAAACTCATGCTTCACGACGCGGGCCCAGTTGTACGGTTTTTCCGACCCGGTGGGCGAGGCCAGGGCCACGATCATGCCGGTCGAAGCCCCGATCGTTTGCACCCAGGGCAGCCCGATCATGCGGGCGCTGAACCATTCGTGCCCCGACAACCCGCGGGCCTTGTTGTAAATTTCAAAATGCGTCCGCGACGCCGGCTCATAGCCGAATTGCCGCACCAGATCGGGGTATTGCTGTTCGAGGTACTGCGAGATGTACCGGCCCAGCACGCGGTCGTGCTGCGCGTCGATGTGAATCACGAAATGCGGGCTGGAAATCGTGGTGTACCCTTCGAGCACTTTCAGCACCTTGCGCATGTTGCTCACCCGCACATGGTACGGGTCGGCGTCGAGCGCTTCGTCGAGCAGTTTGCGGGCCTCTTCGATCTTGCCCACGCGCATCAGCAACATGCCCAGCGACGTTTTGGGCGCCGCGAGTTGCGGCATGACCGCGATCGCCCGCCGGTAAAACAGTTCGGCCAGTTCGAATTTCCGGCGGCCTTCGAGCGCCGCGCCCACCAGCCACAGAAACTGCCCCGGCCGCGGGTTGCGCCGCGCCAGTCGCGCCAGGCACTGTTCAAACCGCGACGCCCCCGCCGCATCGCGCACCGCCGGGTCATCGAGGTTTGCCAGCAACGCCTGCAACCGCTGCGCTGGAGGCGGGCCGTCTTCGAGCAAGTCGCACGTGGCCAGCCGGGCGAGTACCGCATCATCGGCGGGCGCAAACCGGGCCGCCGCTTCGACCAGTTGCCGGGCGCCGGTCACGTCGCCGACTTCGAGTTTCAAATCGGCCTGCACCATCAGCGCGGCGGGCAGATGCGGGTTGATTTCGAGGGCCCGCGCCGCCAATTGTTCGGCCTCGGCCAGGTCGTGCTCCTGCAGCGCCGCCTCAGCCAGCGCGGCATGCACTATCGCGGCCTGCGGGTTGATCGCCAATGCCCGGCGAAACTCGGGTAGCGCCTGGGCCCGGTTGTACTTTTCCAGCAGCAACGAGCCGGCCGTGTAATGCGCCTGCCACAGCGTCTTGTCCTGAGCCAGCGCATCGGGGCACAGCGTATTCACGACGAAATCGAAAACCTGCGGCACGCGGCCCCAACGGGCGTATTGCGCCGCCCCGCGGGCAATCAGCATCAGCAGTTCAGGGTCTTCGGGCTGCGCCTGGTTGTACAACCGCACAAACCAGCGGTATCCATCGCTCGCATCCTGGAAGCGCCCTGTGGCCGCATCGAGATCGGCCTGCGCCAGCCGGGCCTGCGGGTGGTTGCCGTCGCGTTCGAGCGCCTGGTCAAGCGATTTGCGGGCCTTGGCGAAATCGCCCCGGGCCAACTGGATTTCAGCCAATCGCGCCCAGACCAGCACGTTGTCTTTCGACCGCGTTGTGGCGGCGGCCAGCAACTCTTCGGCCGCGCCCAGCTCGCCTGTGGCTTCGAGACAGCGGCTTTGGCCCACGATGGCCACAGCGAAATCAGCCGGCTGCTTCGCCAGCTCAGCGTAAGCTTCGCGGGCCTCTTCGTATCGCCCGCGTTGCAGATGTTCTCGCGCCGCCGACAGCGAAGCCGGCGGGGCATCGTCGGCCGCGTACGCCGGCCGAAAACCGGCGATCAGCACGCAGGCCAAGGCCGCCAGCCGGGCAGCGCAGCGCGAAACCGTCATTGATGGGCCGCCTTGTACAGGTTCAGCGTGATGTGCGCCTGCCCCTGGTGATGCGCTTCGTGCCACGCCAGGAGTTTGATCGCCTTGCCAATGCTCAACGCCCGCTCCTTCAGGGCCGCGGGAATGATTTCCAGGTCAGAATCGGCGAAGGTGCTCATGGTGGTGCGCAAATGCTCGCGCGAATTCGCAAGGACATCCCGAATGACATCGACCGCCGGAATGTCGTCGTCGGGCGTGCTGCCCCCCTTGTACCGCGGCACCAGATCGCGATACGCGGGAACCGTGCCGACAAATCGCTCGGTGGCAAACAACTCCTCGGTAATGCCGATATGCATCAGTTGCCACGCGAGATGCGCCCGGCCGGGCCCCGGCCGCCAGCCCAGCACGCGCAGGGGGTTGGGCAATGCGGCAATTGCATCGAGCGTGGCGAGCGTCTTTTCGCGATTCAGATCCCAAACCCCGCACGTCACATCAATCAGACTAATCGACACCGCCAACCTCCCCGGCGCGCCAGGGCAATGGCGCCGCCGCAGCGAAAAACCTGTTCGCACCCCGCTCGATCCATTCGATGCCCGCCGCTCGGGAAACGCGGCCGGCCCGCGCGATATTCCGCAGATCGCGTTCGAACTCAATCATTTCGCTTCGCCGCCGCAAAGTCAATCGCGGCCCGCGCGCCAGCCCCCCGCCACCCTGACCGCATGCATTCCCGGCAACCGTCTCCCGCAAATCATGACCGCGCCGGTCGCGATCGCCGTCTTGCATCGTGCTTATCGAAATCTGAAAACTGAAATCTGGGCCAATCGCCCGCAACGCAATCTGTACGCGGCTCTGCGTGCAAATTGCTGCGAACGCTGAGTTGCCCTCGAAAGCGGCGACGGGCGGGGCATTCACAACTCGCAACGGTTTTTTCGATTTTCGATTTTCGATTGGATGTTTTTTTTCTTGAAACGCAGCCAGACCGGCTGTATCGTTGAGTATTCTTGCACCGTCCCCGCCGATGGGGCTGCGTGATTTCCGGTCAGCCTGATTCCGGTCGTCGAGCGGGTTTTCGCAGGCATAGAAAATCTGACGAATCGGCTGATTTAGCGCAACCGGAAATGATCTCCGGTTGCCGGCTGCTGTGTGGTGCCGAGCGCGCGGGGAGCGCAGTTCCGCGGGACGTTCTCTGGCTGAATATCGCGCCAAAAGGCCGCCCTGGCAAATCGTTTGAATGAGGGGGTACTCGCCGTGCCGTTTTGTTGCGCCCCTACAGGGCTTTTGCGTCAATTTCGCGGGCCACAACCTGGAGCGTTGCCCCAGTCTGGAAATGTGATGCCCTGACAGGGCGACCGCGCCCGACCCCGCGTCCATCGCGAACGCCGAACACTGATATTTGGCCACTGGTTCCTGAAAACCTCATGCTACTTTGCAAGGGAACGCTCCAATGCTCATCGCCACCTGGCTCGCCGCTTTGCCGATTCGTTTGACCCGCGGTCTGTTTTCGCGCCGATGCGACTTGCGCACGCGTCGCGCGCGGCGAAATGACCGGCGGCTGGGCAGCTCGGTGATTGTGGGCCGGGCGTGCGATAACCTTGAGGATAGGACTTTGTTGTCTCTTATCGCCACCGACACCACGGTCACCGCAACGGCGCTGACAACGCCCTACGGGTCCAGCGAAACGCTCACCGCCACAGTCGCAGGCGTGCCCAGCGGCACCCCCAATGCGGGCACGGTGCAATTTTACGACAATGGCACGGCGCTCGGCACGGCACAAACGGTCAGCGGCGGCGTGGCCACGCTGCGCAATGTCACTACCCTGCCCGTGGGTGCCGACGTGATCAGCGCGGTGTACGCAGGCGACGGGGCAAACTTTTTGGGAAGCAGCACCAGCAGGGTTGGGCCGAATTCGATCATCACCACCGTCGCGGGGAACGGCACGCATGGATTCACCGGCGATGCCGGGCCGGCGACGGCCGCTGAGTTGTCATTCCCGGCCGGCGTGGCGGTCGACGCCTCCGGCAATCTGTTCATCGCCGACTTCATCAACAATCGCATCCGTGAGGTGAACTACAGCACGGGCGTTATCACGACCGTCGCGGGATTGGATCGGACGGCTACTCTGGCTACAACGGTCCGGCAACGGCGGCACATTTGAGCGGTCCGACTGGCGTGGCGGTCGACGCGACCGGCGACCTGTTCATCGCCGATTTTTACAATAACGTGATCTTCAAGGTAGCGGGCGGCGAACAGAAGATTGACATCGCCAAAGCGCACCTTACCGTAATCGCCAACAGCCAATCTAAAACCTTCGGTTCCGCAAACCCCACACTGAGCAGCCAGGTTTACGGCTTCGTCAATGGCGACACAGCCAGTGTCGTCAGCGGCGCGCCGACACTCAGCACGACGGCGACCAGCGACAGCGGGGTGGGCACTTACGCAATCAGCGTGGCGGTGGGTACGCTCAGCGCGTCGGATTATGACTTTGCGTACCTGGGCGCCGGCACGCTCACGGTCACGCCCGCCCCGCTCGTCGTTTCGGCGGTCAATCAGGTCATCGCGCAAGGGCAGGCATTGCCCACACTCACCGTGAGCTACAGCGGGTTCGTCAACGGCGATACGGTGGCGAGCCTGACGACCGCGCCCAGCGTGACTACGACCGCCACGACCTCCAGCCCGGCGGGAACTTACCCGATCACTCCCAGCGGCGGCAGCGACCCCAACTACCAGTTGATCGACCTGCCGGGGACGTTGGTCGTTACCCTTGGGGC
>JAJXXL010000234.1:0-1366 GCA_021781115.1 Planctomycetota bacterium | reverse complement strand
TCGGTCTGCACGATGCAACGACCGGCAATGTCGGCTGGGGCGTGTTCCCCACCCAGTTGCCAGGCACGCTGCCCGTGCATCGCGTGTACCTCGCCTCCGCCGGGCTGCATTATTACACGCTGAGCGACGGCGAGCGGAATTCGCTCGTGGCGGCCGGCTGGAAATCGGAAGGCGACGAGGGATACCTGTACCCAACGGCCCAACCGGGCACGACCGAAGTGTTCCACGTCTACAACACGGTCGCCGGAATTCACTTCTTCACCTCTTCGACGGCTGAACTGAATGCGCTGGTGGCAACGCCGGGCAACCTCCTGCAACAGCAAACCTCACTCGGGTTTGGCGTGGCGTTCGCCGCAGGCAGCTTGGCGGCTTCTTCTGGCGCCAGCCAGGCCCCAGAAATCCGGGCCGACCTGTCGGCCGGCGTCAGCGCGAACCCGCTGGCCGGATTGACTGCCGGAGCGGCGGCGACGGGGACGGCTGCGCCGGGCGGCAATGCCGTGGCCGTGGCGCCGGTGGCGGGGGAGCGTGCAGCCGGTGAGTGCTGTCGCGACCAGCGCGGGGGACTCGGCGGGCGAAGCGACCCAACGCGGCGAGACGCCGCGTCTACCGTCGGCCGCCCCGATCGACGCCTACTGGTCGCTGGCCGGCCAAGGCCTGGCAACGGGAACCGCGAGTCATTTGTGGGAATAGCCAGCGGGCTTTGCCAGTTATCGGTTGGCTTCGCCAGTTGTCGATGTTCAGTCTTCAGCGGAAATTTGCGGCAGGGCGGCCGGGGGTGGCGCTGCGGCCTGAAAGGCCGGTTCTGTCAGCACAGGCCAGAGGCCTGTGACTCGGTCGGCACCGACGCGGCTGGCCCTGAAAGGGCCGTTCAGCGTGCGTTGTTCGAATGGGCGCGGCACGGTGAACGCCCCTTTCAGGGTCGCCGCGCGGCGGGGGCATTGTGACCCAGGGCAATCGCCCTGGGCTGACAGAACCGGCCCGTCAGGCCGGCGCACCGTTGAAACCTGCACATCCCCTCCGAGCCCCGACCGTCAGGGAGGGGTTCGGCCTGCCAATCCTGCGCTGGAAACCACTCCCTGACGGTCGCGGCTCGGTTTTCACCCGCCGACCACAACGCCACCGACAACCGGCGAAGCCAACTGAACACTGAAAACCGAACACTATTTTTCCACTTGTCCGTATAGTTTCTATGCGTATAGTTTATGGCTGTCCGATTGTATAGTCAAGGCATGTTCATTTTCACACAGGAGTTTTACGATGACGACTGCCACGCTTCCCGAACACCGCATGACTGAAGCCCTCGCCGAGCAGGCACGCGATCAAAGCCACGGCAAGGCACTCGACAATGGCAATGGGCGCGGCAACG
>JAJXXL010000091.1 GCA_021781115.1 Planctomycetota bacterium | reverse complement strand
CGCGGCTCTTCAGGCAATCGCCCGATCATCGTCCGCTACCAGCCGCATAATAAGCGTTGCCCGGCGCAACCGGGTTCATCAGCGTTGCTCGACCTTGCGGCTCAATTCCTTGACCTCGACGCGCAACCGCTCGACCTCGGCTTTCAATTCTTGGATGACGTCGGGGCCGTGGTCTTCGTGACGGTCATGGGCTTTCTGCATTTCTGCCTCCAAATGCCGCCGGAATTCCTGAACGTCGCGCTCCATCGCTGCGGCTTGTTCCATGAGCCTGTGGGAAATTTCATGCTCGTCGGCCATTTTGAGGTTCTGGGCGGCGACGCGAAAATGGTGGATCCGCCGAGTGGCCATTTCGAGCTTCTCGGCCTGGGCTCGGAATTCGGGCGGCAGCTCGTCCTGCCCGGCATGATGGGCGTGGATCTGCTTCAGCTCTCGTTCCGTCCCGGCAATCTGCTGACGCACGTCAGCCAACTCGAGCTCCGAGCCGGGCCGCTCCCTCAAGTCCCGTTCGCGGGCGCGGAGATCCTGCAACCGTTCCTGGAGGTGATGCGCTTCCTTGTCGATGCCGGGGCGGCCTCTCTGTTCACCACGCTCCCTGGCTTTCGCCCCCTGTCGCTCAGCGGAGTCAAGCAGGTTCACGGCTTCATTCTCCAGCCGTTCGGCCTGATCCTTGTTGCCCTGTTCGGCGCTGATCGCGGCCTTCTTCCGCAGGGCCCGGGCCCGTTCACGAAGTTCATCGGCTTCGGTAGCCAAAACAACTCCAACGCAGCAAACCAGCAGCAGGCCAAGGATCATTCCAGACAATGTCGTGCGTTGCATCGCGACTCCTTATGTTTGACTTCAGGTAAGGTGATTCCCCTGGCTGGACCTGCGCCGCGTCTTCATCACGGCGGGAAGCCGCCCCCGCATCTGATCCGTCAGTGCTTCCGACCCGTCAGTCGCACCACGTATTTCTTCTGCATGGAACACAACTGCGAGGCACACAGATTCTCCCCGATTCACCCCAAACTGCCAACCTGAGGTTATTTCCGTGACAAACCGCAAGTTGTAAAATACAACTCAATGCCGGGTCGTGCTCACTGAACATCGAACACTCTTGCAAGCGTCGGCAGCCGCTTTGCAACTCATGCCGGCATCGACTGTTCATCCGGGCGATGCTTTTGACGCGCTGACCCTGGGGGGGCTGTCAGGCGGCGCGGCGGGGTTCTTCGGGCGTCGCGGTGGTGGCAAGCTGTTCAAGTTGGCGCTCAAGGCGTTCCATTTCCGACTGCACTTTGGCCCGGTGCGATTCGAGGGCTTCGCGCGACAGGTTGGGGGGCACGTGAATCGGCGCCCCCAGCAGGTACTGGGCGCGGCTGAACGGTTTGGGAATTTCCAGGTCGGTCCAACTGCCGGCAATGCGCCAGGCGTTCGCACAGCGGCTGGCGACGGGAATAATCGGCATGCCGGTCTGGGATGCGAGAAACACGATGCCCATTTTCAATTGCCGGCGCGGGCCGCGCGGGCCGTCGGGCGTGATGAAGATGTGGTATTTCTCCGAAACGCGCAGCAGTTCGAGCAGCGCCTGCCCGCCGCCGTGGTTCGTCGAACCCCGAACCGAGCGGATCCCCGCATGCCGCATGAATTCGGTCAGGTACGAGCCATCCTGGTGGCGGCTGACGAGTGCGGCAACGTTTTTTTCGGGGCTGCGGCCTTTCAGGGCGATCGGAATCATGATCGAGTCATGCCACAGCGCGTACAGGTTCATGCGCAGCGTGGGCCGGCCTGGGTCAATGCCGGGGGCTTCGGCATGGCCCGTGACTTTGAGCGTCGCGAACAGCCCGCGCAGCGCCAGGGCGGCGCCCCAGCCCACAAACTTCGTCAAGAATTGACTGCGAATTCTCAATTCGTCTCTAACCTGTCGCTGGCGGCGTGTACGTGCCGCAACCCGGTCGCCGAAAAACGTCGGTCGCGCTTCATTCCTGGGCGGGAACAACGACCATTTCTTCTTCCCGCCGCAGGGGCTGTGCCATTTGTTCGCTTTGAACGACCACCTGCAACCGCGCGTCGGCGGGTTTGCGGGCAATGAGCGTCAATTCGATGACCGCCTGTTTCTGCGGTTCGAGACGTGCGATGGGGTGAAACGTCAGCTTGTCAGATTCCTGCGTGTATTCGACCGGCCCTTTGGCCGATTCGAGTTGCATGTTTCGGGGAATTTCAATCGTGGCTTTGACCTGGCTGGCCGCGTCGGTGCCGCGATTGAGGATGCGAATTTTGCAGGCAATGCGCTCGCCGGGCGACACGGGCGAATTCAGGTCGGTCACTTCAATGGCCAGCGAAGCGACCCCCGCGCCTTCGATCGTCGCCAGCGTTTCGCCGCTGGCCCCTGCGCCGTCGGAAGCCCGCACGACGCACACTTTGGCACCCAGTGATTCGAGGGTCAGCGTGGTCGAAACCGTTTGCGATTGCCGCGGGTCGAGCCGCGTGATTTTCCAGGTAATGGTGCGCCGCGCCGGGTCGTACCGCCCGTCGTGGCTGGCGCTGACAAATGCCATACCCGCCGGAACGGTTTCGACCACGTTAATCGGTGTAATCGGCGTGGCGCCGCCATTGGTAATCGTGGTGGCGTACTGGCCCGACTTGTTCAGAAACAGCCGCCGGGGGCCGGTGCGGGCCAACACCAGTTGCGGCGGCAAGACCTCCAGGCTCGATTCGGTTTGCACCGAAACCCCGCCATCGGCCAGTGCAACGGCCCGATTGACGATCCGACCGGCCTGGGCGGCAGTGAGCGTCAACTGCACGTCCTTGGATTTACCGGGCGGCAAAGTCCCCACTTCGTATTCGAGATCGTCTTCGCCGTCGGGGTGCCGCAAGCCGGCGGGCAGCACGTCGCGAATGGTGACATGCGTGGCGGGCGTGGATCCGACGTTTGAGACTTTGAAATTAAATACCACCGGCGCACCGACCGTGGCCTGCTCGGGAACTCCGATTTCCAGGCGAATGCGGGGCGCCGTCACGAGCGTGCGGGAACCGACGTCGGCCGAAAAGTTGACCGTCGCCACGCTTTCGATGACCCCTTCTGACTGCGGGATGACCCGCACGGCAATTTTCTTTTCGGCGCCGGGTTCGAGCGTGCCCAGTTTCCAGATCAAATGCACGCCGTCCCAATGCGCCTGGGGAATCGTACCCCGCAACTGCACCCCCTGGGGCACGCGGTCTTCGACGACAACCTGTGCCGCCGGGGTGGCGCCCACATTGCGGACCGTGATGTAGTAAATCACGGGCTGGCCGATGACGGCACTTTCCGGGGCAACCTTGTCAATTGTGAGTTGCGGCTTTTGCGTGGTCGGCGGCGCGGCGGGCGGGTCGGCCTCGACCGGTTCAATCGGTTGCAGGCTGGTAGGCGGCGGCGATGGCTCGGGCGCCGTGGCCAGCGGTTTGGCCGGCACCGTCACCGAGGGGGCCGAACCCAGGCGGGGCGTGCCCGGTGGGAAGTCTTCTGTTTCGGGTTTCTGTACGGGTTCGGCGGGCGACTCAGGCGCCGCGCCCGGCGGTTCGTCGGCCACCGGGCGGCGGGCCGGCGCGGCCGGTTCGAGTTCCCCGGGTGCCTGATCGGCCGGCGTTTGCGTGGCGGGCGGTTCCTCGTCAACCGGCGCACGGGGCATGGCCGATTTGCCCGGCGGCGTGACGCGTTCGAGGTCATCGTCGACCGCGGTCGCGGCGGCAGGGGTGGTTTCCGTTGGCTCAAGCTCAGGCCCGGTTGTACGCAAGATTTCAGGCCCGCCCCGATCGGCATCGCGGCCCGCGTCGTCGCCATCGAGCATCACCGGCAACTTCGGCCCCCGGGCCGGCGCCTCATTTTGCAGACCCAGCCCGCGTGCGACCTTCTTCGAATCGTCGGCCAACGGGCGGGAAATTTCGGCACGCGCGCGGGGGGCGCTGGTCGGCGAGGCGTCGTCAGCGGGGGCATCGCCGACATCTGTCGGATCCGACCCCATCGACAAAACCGGCAGCTTCTTTCGCGGGTTTCGCGGTCGTTCGACCAGAACTCGCCCACCCGACTTTTTGCGGCTGCCACCGGGAGAGCTCAGTTCCTCGACCGCAGCGCCTGCAGGCGGTTCATCGGCCGACAGCTCCAAGGGGTCGGGGGCGGCCCTCAGGACGGGCGGTTTCATCGCCGGGCTGTCGGGCGTGCGATTGTTGACGATTGTCGTTGATTCGAAGTCGTCGGACGAGTTCATTACCAGTGGGGGAATTTCTCCCGGTAGAGACTCTGCGTCGGCTGGCGGTTCGGTCGTCATCGGTTCGGCAGTCAGCGCCGGCCCGCGTTCCGCCGGCTGCGTTGCCGCGGCGGGGGCGACGCGCGCCTGGTCGGGCGATACCAGATCGTCTGCCGAAACTTCGGCGGCGGCGGTTTCGATGCGGGCGGCTCGCGCGGGGCCGGGTTGGCCGCGACCCAGGCCTTGCCCGGCAGGACGCCGTGGCCGCGTTGGTTCAGGTTCGGCGCGGTCACTGTCAACGGGGTCGGCAAAAGGATCGGCAGCGGCAATCGGCCGCCCCCGCGACGGGGCCGCATCGCGGCTACCGCGTGTTTTGACGGCGGCAGGAACCGCGCCGTTGTCATCTTCGAGGGCGGCTTGTGGTTCCGACTGTGCGGGAATGCTCGTATCGTCGGCAGGGGCCAGTTCCTGTTCGGGCCCGAGGCTGACTTCGAGCGGTGGCTGTTCTGTCGATGCCACCGGAACGGCCGGCTTCAACCCCCGCTGAGCCTGCACGACCACCAGCAGGCCAATACCCACGACCCCCGCCAATGCAGCCAGCTTCCATGCGGCATGTTGCATACCGTATCTCTCTTGATATCGAGCCAATCGCCTGCTTCGCGGGAGCCGTCGGCATGAACCCGACGATTCGCCCCGCGGCCCCGGTGAGCCGGAGTTCGACAGCGCGGTGAAACCGGCCCCCGTGCCATGAAAATGAAGCGGTTTCACCACTTCAGGGGGACGTTATGTATCACAGACGGCAAAACGCTGAAAGGGCAATCTGGGCAAGTCTGGACGAGTGGCCATGATCCCGCGATTTCGGCTCGAATCGGGCAACGCGACCCGGTAAGTCGCCCGCAGATGCCTGCCGCCCAGACACGCCGTCGCAACAGTGTCGACCATCGCACCACGACTGGGTTCATGAACCACGTGGCGGCAGAGCGTTGACGCACGAACACCGGCACCCGATAATTCTGACCTTGAAGAGGGAGTGTGTGGTGTTCAGCAGGTCGACCGGGCAACGCCGAAATCGGCAGCGCGCCTGTTCTGCCGGGTGTCATCGGCGCGCAGCCGAGGGCCAGCCCTCCATGCAGGTTGAATTAGAACCGGATTCGAGCATGAGCGACAACGTCTCGCTGCTGGATCAGTTGATCGGTCGCGAAGTCGTGATTGACCTCGTCTCGCAGTATGTGCACTTGGGCAAGCTCGTCGGGTGGGACCATAAGTACCTGGTGCTTGAGCAGGCCGACGTGCACGATTTGCGCGACACGAGCACGACGCGCGAACTGTATGTCCTCGAATCGCGGCGATTCGGCATTCGCAGCAATCGCGACGTGGTGTTTGTCAAACTCACTGAAGTGGTCAGCATTTCGGCGCTCGAAGATGTACTGCCGTAGTTGCAACGCTGGCGAGGCCCGCGCATCGGGCTTTTGCCGGGCATGGTGCGGGTGACACCGTGGCACTGCCGGGGGCGAAACGTGTCGAGTCGGCCAAAGTCCAGCATGCCAACGAGCGACGCACACCCGGCGCGGCCCCGGGCGCACCAGCCCCCTTGATCGAAACGGAATCGGGCATTGACGAACGCCAGGACTTCTGAAAATTCCCGGCGATGCGTTCCTCAGTTCTTGACCGCCCGACGCCAGAGACTGCAAAATGCACTGAAGGCAATCGCGGGTCGTTGTCCTCCGGCGTCGTCCGCCGACTTACCTGACGACGGATCCGTTGCGGCGAAACAGCCGACAACCCGCTTTTCGCGACGCACTTCGCGCAATGGATAGATAGAAGGACTCATGCGAACCACCTGGACATTTCACACCGCCGGGCAACTGCTCTTCGGGCTGGATTCGGCCCAGCAACTCGGCGAAATCGTGCGGCGGCTCGATGCCCAAAAGGTCTTCGTGGTCGCCGACAAACCCCTGGCCCAAGCGGGCATCGTCGAGCAGGTTCAGAGCGTCCTGGCACAGGCGGGCGTGGCCGCGACCGTTTTCGATCAGGGCCGCCCTGAGCCGCCGATTCCTCTGGCCGAAGAGTGCATCGCCGCCGCCCGGCACGACCAGCCCCACGCCGTCATCGGCCTGGGCGGGGGCAGCAACATGGACCTCGCCAAGATCACGGCAACAGTGCTGACACACGGGGGCGATCTGCGGCAATTCGTGGGCGACGATCAGATTCCGGGGCCGATCCTGCCGCTGATTTGCGTGCCCACGACCGCCGGGACAGGGTCAGAAGTCTCGGGAGCTTCAGTGCTGACCGACAGCGAACGGCAGATGAAAGTCGGCATTCTCAGCAACTATTTGCGACCGCGCGTCGCCGTGGTCGACCCGCGGCTGACCATCAGTTGCCCGGCCAAGGTGACGGCCGACAGCGGCATCGACGCCCTGACGCACGCCATCGAAGCCTACACCGCCGTGGACAACGAAGAGTTCCCCTTGCCGCCAGGCGAAAAGACGATTTACCAGGGCCGGCACCCGATGGGCGATTTGCTCGCCGAACGGGCCATTGAGCTGATTGCGGCGAACCTGGTGCGGGCCGTGCACAATGGCAACGACCTCGACGCGCGGGTGGGCATGGCATTGGGGGCGACCTTGGCGGGAATGGCGTTTTCCAACGTGGGCGTGGCCGTCGTGCACGCCCTCGAATACCCCGTGGGTGGGGCGACGCACTGTTCGCACGGGGCGGGCAACGGCTTGTTGCTGCCGTTTGTCATGCGGTTCAATCTTCCGGCCCGCATCGATCAGTTTGCCCGAATTGCCCAGTTGCTCGGCGAAAATGTCACCGGCCTTGACCGCCAGGAAGCCGCCGAACGCGCGATCGCGGCGGTCGAGCGGCTGAAAACCGAAATCGGCATTCCGCAGCGGCTGCGCGACTTGGGTGCTTCGCGCGAGCAGCTTCCGCAGTTTGCCGAAAAGGCGTTCGCGGTCAAGCGGATTCTGCGAGTGAACCCGCGGGCGGTTACCTGCGGCGACCTCGAAGCCATTCTACAATCGGCATGGTGACGTTGTTCCGCAGTACCCGGTACTGCTATGATCGCCTGCAACGTTGCGCCCCCCGTTGCTGGTCATCGGCCTGAATGCGGCGGCGCAGGGGCTCCACAGGCTGGCGTGCATTTGTGCACGTCTCCATCGTTGATTTCAAAATCCTCTGACAGAATCTCGAACAGAAAGCGAACCATGGGCGCCAATCACGCCGGCGAACGCAAGCGGCAAAAAGCAAAGCTCCGCAAGAAAAACGACCAGACGAAACAACGCAAACAAAAGGCGGTTGCCAGCCCGGCGGCGAACTGACGGCCCGGCTTCGAGCGGCCAGGTGCCGTTGCACCGACGCGACGTACTGCATGCCGCCCCCTGTCGCGGCGTTTTTCGACGCTGGCAGGTGTTTTAACGACCGGTTGATACGCTGCCCCCCAATCTGTTTTGCAAGGACCAGCGAAGTGAAGCCGCACGCCTCATTGCAGATTTCTCAACGGCGGCGGGCCACGCAATGCGCCTGCCTGATCATGGCGGGTCTGGCCGGCCTGGCGCTGCCGCTGCGGCACGTCGCGGCTGCCGAGCCACCCCCGGCCGCTTCGGCTGATTTTGAAGAAGACTGGCAGGTCATTTACCTCGGCACCGTGCGCATCGGTTACGCGCACATGGCTGAGGAAAAGCGCATGCACGATGGCAAACCGGTCATCGCCACCGACCTCGAAATGGTCATGGTCATTTCGCGATTTGGGCAGAGCGTCAAGATTCGCACCCTGACGCGGTCGCTCGAAACGCCCACAGGCGAACTGTTGACGATTGACCATACCCTGCAAAACCCGCCCGCCGCGCCCAATTCGATGCGCGGCGTCGTGGCCGACGGCAAACTCACGCTCGAATTGAACACCGGTGGCAAATTGACCCGCAAGGAGTTGCCGTGGGACGAGTCGATCAAGGCCCCGGCGTACCAATCGCGGATCCTGCGCGAACATCGGCTCAAACCGGGCGACGAGCTGTCATTCAAAACGTTCGACCCCACGCCCAATGACGTGATTTCTCTGAAATTCAAGGCCGTGGCCATGGAAACCGTCGCGCTGCTGGGAGGCGTTGAAAAAGAACTCCTCAAAGTGAACGTGACGAACAGTTTCACGCCCACCATTCCGTCGATCGAATACATCGACGCGGCGGGCGATGCGCTGAAAACGACGTCGGCGCTGGGCGGCCTGACCTTGACGATTTACAAGGTCGCGAAGGCCGAAGCCCTGGCCGAACTGAAGGGCGAGGAAGTCGATTTTGGAGTCACGACGCTTGTCAGGCTGCCCCCGATTCCCAACGCGCGCCGCACGCAGCGCGTCGTCTATCGCATTACCACGCCGGGCGAAGACCCCGCCCACGTTTTCGCAACCGGCGGCACGCAGCAGATGAAACCCGCCGGCCCGCAGGCGATTGACCTGACCGTGCAGGCACTTGCGCCGGGCGCAGCCGGGGGCGAAGGCCCGCCGGGCCGCGAGTTCACAATTCCCAGCCGGTTGATTCAAAGCGACGACGAGGCCGTGAAAAATGCTGCGGCGCGGGCCGTGGGCGACGAAACCGACCCGTGGAAAAACGCCGTGGCGATGGAGCAATGGGTCTACAAGAATCTCCGCAAAAAGAACTTTTCGACGTTGCTCGCCTCGGCCGCCGAAGTGGCGCGCACGCTTTCGGGCGATTGCACCGAACATGCCGTGCTGCTGGCGGGCATGGCCCGCGCCCGGGGCATTCCTTCGCGCGTCGTCGTGGGGCTGGTGTACGTCGAAGATCGCAACCGCGGGGCAGCATTCGGCGGCCACATGTGGACAGAACTGTTCATCAACGGGCTGTGGCGCCCGCTCGACGCCACACTCGGCCAGGGCGGCATCGCCGCCGACCACATCAAAATGTCTGACTCCAGCCTCGCCGACGCCGCCGCCGCCCCCCTGGCCGCCTTCCTGCCGATGCTGTCCGTGCTGGGCAAAATGAAAATCGAGGTTCGCGAATCGTCAGCCGAAGTGCCGCCCACGAAGTAAGCGGGTGCGCATTCGCCGGCGCGGGTGGCACGGCCATCATTCGGGCAGCGCCGGCCGGTTCCTGACGTTGAACGCACAAACCGCTTACTGCGTGTGTTCCTCTTCGGCAATTGCCCGTACATAATCCGAGAATAAATTAAGACACCCATATTTATTGACAGCCAGTTCCCGGCCTGCTATACAGGGCTTGATCAGACACCTGTCCTCCGGCACAGCGTTCGTGCACTGCACCGGGTTTCGGTCGTGCCACTCGAACTCTTGTTTCAGCCCGGCTTATTCATCACATGAAGATTTTCGGACGGCGGCGGAGCGGGGGCGGGGCGCGGGCGCCTTGACGGGCGTTGGGCCGGGGCGTGCGGGCACACCGCCCCCTTACCCCCAATTC
>JAJXXL010000283.1 GCA_021781115.1 Planctomycetota bacterium | reverse complement strand
CGGAATCGCGTCGCCCGTGGCGATCGCACAGTCAAAGGTGCTGCACGGCGCGGCGACATAACAGGGAATATTGTGAGCTGCCGCCAGCACCGCCACTCCGTACGTGCCAATCTTGTTGGCGGTATCGCCATTGGCGGCG
Organism: Planctomycetota bacterium; assembly: GCA_021781115.1. Taxonomy (GTDB): domain Bacteria; phylum Planctomycetota; class Planctomycetia; order Planctomycetales; family Planctomycetaceae; genus JAJXXL01. Next base: position 9,513 of record JAJXXL010000283.1, on the reverse strand, counting down.
ATCCGGTCAGCCCCGACAATCACACTCTGAACGCGCCCTTCGCGCATCACCTGGGCGGCCATCGAGTCGCAAATCAGGGTCGCGGCGATGCCCCGCTGAACCAGTTCCCAGGCGGTCAGCCGGGCGCCTTGCAACAGCGGGCGGGTTTCGTCGACGAATACGTGCAGCCGTTTGCCCGATTCGTGTGCGGCAAACACCACGGCCAGTGCGGTGCCATAATCGACCGTGGCCAGCCCGCCCGCGTTGCAGTGCGTCAGCACTCCCTGCCCGTCTTCGAGCAGTGCAGCGCCGAAACGCCCAATGTCGCGGCAGGTCTGGCGGTCGGTGGCCTCGATGGCTCGCGCCTCTTGCAACAGGGCGTTGCGGATCTGCCGGGGCGACTGGCGGCCACGCAGACGTTCGGCGGCGGTTTGCATGCGGCCGAGCGCCCAGAACAGGTTAACGGCTGTCGGCCGGCTCGACCCCAGCCGCTCGATGATCGCACTCAACCGGGTAAACAGATCGCCGGCATCATCGCCCACCGCCTGCAGCCCGAGACACACCCCATAAGCCGCCGCCGCACCGATCGCCGGGGCGCCGCGAACGCGCAACGCCCGAATCGCCTCAAACACCGTCTCGACGTCGCCGCACACGATTTCGCAGAGTTCCAGCGGCAGAAGCGTCTGGTCGATCAGAATGAGGCGGCCCTCGATGTCGCCCTCCCAACGGAGCGTCGCGGGAATCGTGGGTTGGCGGGCTGATACGCGGGGCATGATCTGGGTGACCTTCCATTTCGCCCGGCAGGTCAGGGTGTCGAGCGTGACTGAGAAGCTGAAAAAGGATGCACGTTGCCGGCCGGCGGTTGCGGCGACACGGCGCGATTGTAGCCGAATTCTTCAGATTGCGCGGCTTCGCCAGCAACCGGGGCTCAAGTCGTGACTGGTGGCGAACCGCCGGATTTATTGTTCGTGCGGCCGCGGTTTGATGGCGTTTCACCGGGACATGCGGTTTTCATCGGCGCGGGGCGGGGCGAATCCGTATTGAGGCGGCTTGCAATTATGCGTTATAAGGACAGTGATGAAGCGCGCCCATTGCGGCGGTTTGGCTGGAATTCACAGGAAGGTGCGGCATGACCGGTTTGGCCAGGAATTTCGCGGCAGGGCCGTTGGGTGTACTGCTGTTGGCCGTGTGGTCCGCCGCTGGTGCAACTGCGGCGGACCCGACGAGCGATAGCCGATCACCCGTTAAGGCGAGCGACGCGCCGGCACAAGAACCGCACAAGCCTGCGGCCGAACCGGCCACTCCTGCCCAACCCGATCTCTCCGATGCTGAGCGTATCGCCCGCTTGCAGCGGGCAATCGCCGAAAAGGAGACAAGTCAAAAGACTCTGGAGGCTGAACTCAACAACCCCAAGAGCGAGTATCAGCTCGCCCAGGAAGAGTTTCAGGCAATCGACACGCAGGTCTCGGAATTAACCCGCAATATCCAGAAGCTGAAGGACCAGGACAAGGCTGACGAGGCGGCAGTGCTGAGCAAGGAGCTTGAAGCCTTGCAAAAGCCGCGGAAGCTGGCGAAAGAGCGGTTTGAACTGGCAATTGACGATCGCAAGGCACGGCTGAACAAGATCGCCACGATCAAGGATGAAATTGTCCAGGACAAAGCGGCCCTTGATCGCCTGATCAACCCCCCCCTGACCAAACCCAAGCCCCCGGCATCGCCGCCCGCCGTTGCGGCGCCGCCTCCCGCTGCGTCGGCGGCAGCACCGCCTGCGGCGACAGCAGCCCCGGCGCCCATGCCCGCGGTCGCAAACCCGCTGGCAGGCGCTGCGGGCACGGCGCAAACCGCTCCTGCCGCACCGGCGGCGGTGCCCGGCGTGTTGCCGGTTCCCGCCAGCCCCGAGCTCGAAGAGTCGCGCCGCGAGGCGCAAAAGAAGGAACAGGCGGCGCAATCGGCCGCAATCGATGCGCAGTCGGTTGAAAAGCGGCTCAATGTGCTGGAGCGTGAAATTGAAATCGAGCGGCAGTTGCGGGCCACCGCCCAGAAAAAAGCCGAAAATGCCAATGAAACCGAACGGATGCTGGCTCAGGACCTGCAGCACCAGATCGTGCAGGGTGCGTCGCAGGCGGCGCAAGACGACCTGTGGCAGAAAATTAATGAAGCGAAAAGACGCAACACCGCCGCCTTGGCCGAGCTGCGCCGTCATACCGAGCGAATCGACGAATTACGGTCGCAGCTTTTCAATGAACAGGCCGAACAATTGCAGACTCTCGAGCGGGCCCGCCGCATCGTGGCCGCCGCCGCCGCCGCCCGCGAACAGGTCGAAAAACTCGAAAACCCGTTCACAGTACAAAACATTCTCATCGACCTGCGGACCCTGCTGAAATGGCTGGTTTTACACGGCCCGCGGGTGCTGCTGATCGTGATTGGCGTGTTCGTACTGCTGCGGTTCGCGCGGCTGTCGAGCCGCCGCGCATTTCGCATCATGACCGGCGGGAAGAAAACACCCGATGACGAAACCTGGGCGAACCGCGCCAAAACGCTGGCCGTGGTATTTGAAAATGCGGCCCGGGTCGCCATTACGATCGGTGGAACGCTGCTGGCGTTCAGCGAGGTGGGCGTCGATGTGGCCGTGCTTCTGGGCGGGGTGGCCGTACTCGGGTTGGCTGTCGCCTTCGGCGCCCAAAACCTGATTCGCGACTATTTCAACGGGTTTATGATCCTGCTCGAAAACCAGTACACCCTCAACGACGTCGTCAAGATCGGCGATATTTCGGGCCAGGTCGAACGCGTGACGCTGCGCATGACCGTGCTTCGCGATGAAAAGGGCAATGTTCATTTCCTGCCCAACGGTCAGATCAACGCCGTTACGAACATGACGCATGGCTGGTCGCGGGCCGTGTTTGAAATCGGCGTGGCGTACAAGGAAAAAGTCGATCAGGTTATGAAGGTGTTGCTCGAAATCGCCGAGGGATTGCAAAAAGACAGCTATTTCGGCTGGATGATTCTTGAAAGCCCCACCATGCTGGGTGTCGATTCGCTCGGCGAATCGTCGGTGGTCATCAAGTTTCTTATTAAAACCCGGCCGTTACAGCAATGGAACGTCACGCGCGAAATGCTGCGGCGGATCAAAAACCGATTCGATGAATTGAACATCGAAATTCCGTTTCCGTGTCGCACCGTCTACCATCGCCAAGACGGCCCACCCGTCGAAAACGGCGATATCGCAGTACCGCCGATCAAAGCCGAGGCGTTTGCCAACCGCAATTGACCAGCCCGGCCCATTTGCTGCGCTGCGTCAATGTGCGCCGCCCCCTGCCCTGCACGAAAGAACCGGCTGTTGACCGACCCCCTGCCATTTTCCGACCTGTCAGCCGCTGTGGGGCGTGCCGCATGGCGTCTGCAACCTGGCCTGACCTACCTTAACCACGGTTCATTCGGCCCATCGCCCCGGCCGGTGCTCGAAGCTCGCCAAGCGTTGACAGCCGAGCTTGAAGCGAACCCCATGGATTTTTACCTCCGCCGCATGGAGCCAGCGCTGGCAGAAACAGCCGAGCGCCTCGGCCGCTTTCTGGGAACTTCGGGTGAAAACCTTTGCCTGGTCGACAATGCCACCGTGGGCATGAATATGGTCGCCAATGGCTTTCCGCTGGCCGCCGGCGACGAAGTGCTGGCGAACGATCATGAATACGGGGCTGTTCTGCGGATCTGGCGGCGGCGGTGCGCGCGCTCGGGCGCGGGGCTGGTTGTGCAACCGTTGCCCGAACGGCTGCAATCGCCAGACGAAATTGTCGACACGCTGTTGGCCGCCGCGACCTCAAAAACCCGGCTGATCGTGGTCAGCCATATTACTTCGCCGACAGCCGTGATTTTGCCAGTCGGGCAAATCTGCCGGCGGGCCCGGGCACGTGGCATTGCCGTTTGCATCGACGGGCCGCACGCGCCGGCGGCGGTCGATGTCGCGCTTGATCGCCTCGACTGTGACTTTTACACCGCCAGTTGCCATAAGTGGTTGTCGGCGCCGTTCGGCTCGGGCTTTGTGTACGCCCCGCCCCTCAACCGGCGGCAACTGGAGCCGGTCGTCGTCAGTTGGGGCGGCAGCCTGGGCGGGCGCCCGCCAGACTGGCGCGACGAATACATCTGGTCGGGCACGCGCGACCTGGCGGCGTGGCTGGCCGTTCCGGCGGCAATCGACTTCATCGAACAGGTCGGCGTGCGGGCATTTCGCGACCACGCACACCGGCTGGCCCGGTATGCGCGGCAAAAAATCAGCGCGCTGACCGGGTTGGAACCGCTCGTGCCCGACAGCCCCGACTGGTACGGCGTCATGATTTCGCTGCCCCTGCCCGATTGCGTTGGCCCCCCGATAGAAGGCCATCTGCACCCGTTGCAGAAATACCTGTGGGAACAGCACCAGATTGAGATTCCGGTTGTAAACTGGCGCGGGCGCCGCTGGATTCGCACGTCGTGCCATTTGTACAACCACGCTGGCGAAATCGACCGTCTGACCGAGGCCCTGGGCGAATGGCTGGCCGCGGCCCGCGCGGGCGGCACCTGATTCAGAGGGGTTGCGCGTAGCGGTCGAACCAGGCGAATATGCCGAACGTGGCCAGCAGCACGCCCCACACGCCGCCCAGAAAGTGCCAGAACCAGGCGCACACCACGACGCCCCAGTAGCCTTCATGGTCATACGCGTCGGCGCGGGCCCGCAGCACGACAAACACCAGCATCAACTGCGCCAAGGTGAAATGCGCGCAGTGCAGCGTCGTCATGACGAATACGAATTCCTCGCCGCCCGAAGCCGTGGCGCCGGGCGAGCGGCTGGCCAGCAGCCTCCACAGGCCGCAGCTTTGCACGCCGACGAACGCAGTTCCCGTAATGAGTGCGGCGAACAGGCACCGGCGAAACGGCCGCTGCCGCTCGACCCGCACGTAGCCGCACGCGCGATGCAACATCAGGCTGCCGGCAGCCAGCAAGACCGTGCTCACCCAGAACGGCGCGGGAAATCGCACGGCGCGGGCGGCCACAGCGGCGGGGTACAGCCGAGTCAGCAGGAACCCGAGAATTCCCGAGATCGTCCCCGCGATGATCGCCGCGGCGATGAATCGCAGGGCAAACACCCCCTGCCCGCGCCGCGGGTGGCTGACGGCTCGAATGAACATGGTGCACGTACCGCAACAGGTCTGTTCGTGACAGTCATAGGGCAACCGGCATGTTGCCCGCCGGGCTTGCCAATCGCTACGATCGCTCGGCGGGTGCGGGCCGCTCTTGCAGGACATCGCGGTGGGCCGCCCGGCGCAGCCGGTCGTTGAGCGCGCGGCCCAGCCCCCGCTCGGGAAACAGCCGGGCCACGATGCCGTCCAGCCCGGCCGCATCGAGCCGGCGCAGGGCGGCGAAAAACCCAGCCGCCGCCTCACGCAGGTCGTCCGTCAAAGACAATGCCTCGACCCGGGTAAATCGTTCGATTCCTGGTTGCGGCGCGAGGCACAGCAACCCCCAGCGCGGCGTGCGGGCCGATGGGGCGCGGCCGCCTGGCAATGCCGCCCAGGCCATGTCGAGTGGCGCATCGCAACCCACGACAGCGAGCGGGGTGGCGGGGGCGTAATGCTGCGGCAACAGGCCTGGCGCCGCGAGTGCCCCGGCGGGCGAATCGAGGCGGGCGGCAATTTCGACCGGCCCGATCACCGATTCAATGTCTTCCAGAGGCAAGCCGCCGGCACGCAGCAGCCGGGGCCGGTCGCCCGTCACCAGGAGCACCGTCGATTCGACGCCGACGCGGCAGGGACCGCCATCGAGCAGGCAGTCGATACGATCGCCCAACTGCTCGCGCACGTGCTCCGCGGTTGTGGGGCTGACCCGCCCGAAGGGGTTGGCGCTGGGGGCGGCAACGGGCAGGTTCGCTTGCGAGAGCAGCGCCTGCGCCAGCGGGTGGTCGGGAACACGCAACGCCACGGTGGCGCCCCCGGCGGTCACCAGGTCGGGCACGAGGGAGGTTTTGGTGACGACGAGCGTGAGCGGCCCGGGCCAGAAGCGGTCGGCGAGTTGCTGTGCGACCGGGGGAAAATCGCGCGCCAGCCGCGAAACCCATGCGCGATCGACGAAATGCACAATGAGCGGGTCGAAGCGCGGGCGGTTTTTGGCCTCGAACACCCGGGCTACCGCCGCCGGGTCGAGCGCATTGGCGCCCAGCCCATACACCGTTTCCGTCGGAAATGCCGCCAGCCCGCCGCGTTGCAAGACGCGTGCGGCGTAATCGACGTCAAATGTCGGCAGGATCGGCACGTGGGCACAAACAAAAATCGGGCCAAAGACCCGCGGCACGCCATGACACGAAACGGCGCGACCTGCGGCGAGTGAAGTATACCGCACCACAAGGGGCACGCCGAGCGCTGGGGCCATTGTACTGCGGCACCGCCTGCCAGCCAATCATTTCAGTTCTTTCGCTGCGGTCGGCAATCCAGCCCGCCTGGTTGTGGCGATTGGCACGCCGCAGGATTTCTTCAGCCCGGCTGTCAACTCAAGTCATCGGCCCCCGCCGGCAGCGTCACGCGAACTTCCAGCCCCACCCGGGCGTTCAGCCGCGCCGCCGCATTGCCCTGGTTGACGGCGATTTCCAGCATTCCCGCGCTGTCAATCAGCGCCAACAGTTTCTGGAGTGGCTGTTCGGAGTAACACCGGCTGATGCCTGCGATTTGCGCGCCGACCACGACGATCGTTGGTGCGGACCGTTGTTCAGAGGGCAGTAAGCCAGCGGAGATGTTCGTTTGCAGGTTGCCAAAGCCGTCAATGCTCACGATTTCGCCCACGAGAGTCGCGCCTTGCCAGTACGGTTCGACCAGGGGCAAGTTGACGAGATCGGTTTCGAGTACCGGGCCGAACCGGCTGAGGTCTGTGCCGAGCGCCCAATGCCCAGCGACCGGGGCCAGAATGTCGCGGCCATGAAACGTCGCCGACACCGGGCGGCGCCAAAACTGCGATTCGGTGAGCCGGTGTACGCGCTGAGGCGGGTGGCGGCGTGCGGCGAGGCTGAGCAAGCCGTTGTTTGGAGCGAGATAATGCTGGTGGGCCAGGTCGGCGGCAATCAGCGGGCGCGGGCTGCCAACGCCGGGGTCGACCACTGCGATGTGAATCGTTCCCCGGGGGAAGGCGTCGGCCAGGCGCCCCACGACCCGTGCACCGCGTGCGACATCCTGCGGCGGAATGAGGTGCGTCACGTCGATGATCGTGGCGTGCGGGGCGACGGCCAAAATGGCGCCTTTCATTTCGGCCACGTATGCATCGCTCAGCCCGAAGTCGGTCGTCAGCGTGATCAGGGGCGAGGGCATGCCGTACGCCTATTGAATTTCGGTCGTCGCCAGTTTCTTCGCTTCGCGATGCAACGCCTTATCCTCAATGCCCCCCTGGCGAATGATCGTCGTTTCGGCCAGTTGGCCGCTGGTTGGGTCGCGGCCCACAACAGAAATGCGGCCATCGGCGGCGTAGCGGCATTCGACTTCGATCGGTGCCCGCTCGGGCAGGTTGGGCGGCAACCCCTGAATCAGGAATTCGCCGATTTGCACGCAGGCTTCGGCTTCGCGAGCCTCGCCTTCAAGAATTCGCACGCGCACCTGCCGCTGATTGGGCACGCTCGTGTGGTACGTGCGCGAGCGGGCGACCGGCAACTGCGTGTTTTTCGGAATTAAAATGCTGTTGGCGTAGCCGCCGTCGGCCGCGCGAACCGCAATGCCCAGGCTGTGCGAATTGACGTCGATCGTCTGAAAGCTGGCCCAACTTTTGACAGGGCCCGAACTGTTCGGCCCGCTGCCCTGCGCCCGCGACAGTAATATCCCGCCATGAATCGCGGCGCCATGCGCCACGACTTCATCGGGTGCCACGCTGACGTCGGGGTCGCGGCCGGTCAGCTTTTTGAGCATGTCGCGCACCTGGGGCAGCCGCGTCATGCCGCCCACCAGCAGTACGCGGTCGATTTCCGACCAGGTCAGCCCCGCCGATTCGACGACGAGTTCGGTTGTCATTTGCGTACGCGTGAGCAGGCTTTGTGTCAGCCGGTCAAACTGCTCGCGCGACAGGTCGACCGACATCCGCTGCGCGTCGTGAATCACCAGGATTCGGGTGTTGGCCCGCACGCTCAGGGCGTGCTTGGCCTGTTCGACCGACTGGTACAGTGCGGCTAGCGACTCAGCATCGGTGCGCGGGTCTGAGCGCTTCTCGCGCAGGAATTCCTCCGACACGTAATTCACGATCCGCTCGTCCCAGTCGCGGCCGCCCAGCCGCACGTCGCCGTCGGTGGCCAGCGTTTCAAAACGGTCGTGCGACATCTTCACCAGCGAAACGTCGAACGTACCGCCGCCCAGGTCGTACACCAGCACGGTCAGCTCGCGGCGGGCAAACTGATCGGCAAACGTCGCCGCCTGGCCATGTTTGCGGACGTGCGATTCAAACGTATAGGCCAGCGCGGCGGCCGTCGGTTCGTTGAGAATGTCCAGCACGTGCAGCCCGGCGATCAGGCCGGCGTCTTGCGTGGCCTTGCGGCGGGTGTCGTCGAAGTAGGCGGGCACGGTAATGACCGCGTGCTGCACAACGCCCAGCTTGCGCTCGGCGTCTTCCTTGAGCCGCTTGAGGATCATCGCCGACAGGACTTCGGGCCGGTACATCACGCCGCCCACGGGCCGCGAATACTGCGGGTTGCCCATGTCGCGCTTGACGCACACGGCGGTGCGGTCGGGAAACAGGCATTCGCTGCGTTTGGCCTCGCGGCCCACGACGATCGCGCCGTCCTCTTCAATGAGCACCACGCTGGGCGTGACCAGGTCGCCCTCGCGATTGGGAATCGTTGTGGGCATGCCATCGCCGGTTAAATGCGCGACGCAGGAAAACGTCGTGCCCAGGTCAATGCCGATCAGTCCCGAAAAAATCACCGGCATGGGGGCGGGCCTCGTCGTAAATCCAGCGGGTCAGTTGCGCTCATTGAGAGTTTCCTGCCAGACGTTGCGCAACTCGGGCGCCGCCCGCTGCAAGGTTTCCAGTTCCACCTGCAATTGTTTCTGAAACCGCAGGTCGTCGCCGTAGTGCTCGTTGCCATACCGGATCAGCTTCAGGAATCTGACCGAGTAGCTGACCTTCGCCTGGCTGCGCATCGCCGGGTACATTCGAATATACTGCCCACGCAGTTTCTTGATTTCGCTGATCACCCGCGTTGCTGACAGGTGCAGGTCGTCGGCAGCGTCGGCCCCGCGCTCACGGGCGACGTTTCGAGCCGCGGCTTGGGGATTCGCCACGTCACCCGGGGCGGCGTTTTTCAGCATTTCCGCCTCGGGCGGCAGTTCTCGGCCCGCAGCAGGCCCCGGCGGGGCCGGTGCCGCCGATGGTTCCATGGAGGGGCGCTCAGCCGCCATCGTGACGGGCGCCGGTGGCAATTGCATGGCCGCTGGCGCCGCCGCCGGTTTTGCATTGGCCTGCGCCACAATCACCTCGGCGTCGGCGACTTGTTTCGCCGGTGCCGTTGCCGGCGGCACGGGCGGCCGGCGCGCTGCATCG
>JAJXXL010000268.1 GCA_021781115.1 Planctomycetota bacterium | reverse complement strand
AGCAGAAAGGGCTGCAAGTATGCAAGCTTCCGTGGCAGATGTTGATTTCATCCAAGAGATTCGTCTCCGTACTTGGGCCCGCGAAAACTACGTTCCTGAAGAAGATCGTGACCAAAACTGGCACCCCATCGTCATCGACGAAATGCGCTCGAAAGACGACGAAGCCGGCCTGCTCCAATCGGCGAACTGATTGCCCAGGTTTTCGCGTTTTTTGCGGCCAGCGGTCGGCCGGTTGCGCGAAGTTCTTAGCGCTGTTCCCCCTAGAGCTGTCAGGGCCCGAGTTTATCGCTCGGGCTTTTTCCGTTTTCCGGGAAAAAACAACTGTCGCGGCGGTGGTGCGGCGTGTAGAATGAATTGCGTCGCGCTGGCATTTCTTGTTGGCCCGATGGCTTACCCCCCGTTGCCCTGGTTTTCAGAGCGTGGTGGGTTTGAATGTGAAGTCTGGAAGAAGAGCGTTCCGGAATCCGACCTGGTTAGAGGTTGGCGTCTCTCGCAAGATAGTCCGGATGAAGTCGAGATTGGGTGCAATCTGATCGGGTGGACGGGCCCGCGCCAAGGCTGGCGCTTATTTCGCCGTCGAAATCTGACGGTATGTTCGCGGCCTGTTGACGGTTCTCGTCGGGCGGCGTGGTGCGGTTCAGGCTGATCCGTCTGGCCGGCGGCGTTTGTTTGTGGAGCAGTCATGTCGGCGCCACAGGTCATCGACTCGTTTCTCGACCTTCTCAAAAAGAGCGAGCTGCTGTCGGATGAACGCGTCTTGGTGGCAACGGACCGTTGCCGACAGGCAAATGTCGCGTCGCCACTCGATGCCGCAGCCCTGCTTGTAAGCGACGGGCTGCTCACGCGGTTTCAGGCCTGGCAACTGCTCGACGGGCGGTTTCGCGGGTTTTACTTCGGCCCCTACAAGGTACTCGAACTTCTGGGTGCCGGGGGCATGGGCTGTCTGTATGTCGCTGAAGAGGCCGAAACCGGGCGAAGAGTGGTTTTGAAGGTTCTCACCGAAAACCATCAGTCTGACACGAGCATGGTGGCGCGGCTGAAACTTGAAGCCCAGGCTGGCGCGCGGTTGCAGCACCCCAACATCGTCAAAACATTCGCGTTTCAGCGAATCGACGACCTGTATGGCGACCTGCACTTCGTTGTTATGGAATTCATCGAAGGCATCAGTCTCGAGGAACTGATCGTTGCGAACGGGCCTGTTCCCTGGCCCCAAGCCTGCGATTTCATCCGTCAAGCTGCGGCGGGGTTGCATCACGCCCACGCGGCCGGCGTGATTCATCGCGACATCAAACCGGCCAACCTGCTGGTCACTCGCGAAGGCGACGTAAAGATTCTTGATTTCGGCCTGGCGCTGCTCGATTCGCACGAACAGGAAGACGCCGACGAGTTTTCGCTCGCAATGATCTTCGGGCACGATTGCCTGGGAACGGCCGATTACATTGCGCCCGAGCAATCATACGACAGCCTGGCCGTCGATGGCCGAGCCGATATTTACAGCTTGGGGTGCACGCTGTATTCGATGTTGACGGGCAAGGTTCCCTTTCCCGTCGCATCGGGCTCGCAGGTCGAGACGAGTTCGGAAAAACTTGCAGGCCACCGCACGCGCTCGATGCAACCGGTGCGGGAAATTGCCCCCGATACGCCCGAACAGGTTGCCGCGCTCATCGACCACATGACCGCCAAAATTGCAGGCGACCGATTTGCCACTGCCGCTGACGTGTGCCGCGCATTCGAGCCGTTGGCCGAACATCGCCCCGTCAATTTCAATTACCAGGCGATCTTGGCGGCGCGGGCCAAACAGGCCCGCCGCCGGTTATCGTCGCGGCGGCGGCCCGCCGGTCAATCGGGGGCGTCGCGCAGCTCGGTTACCGGGTCATCGCCGCAACCCACCGCAGGTTCGTCAGCCACGGCGAGGTCGCGTGCGGGGGAAACTCGCATTCACAGTGACACTGAACGCGAAGACAGCCGCTTCAGTCGGCCGGCCGTTGCCCGTGTCGACCCGCTCGTGGCTCTGCGTTCAGACGCCGAGTTGCCCAGCGTGCGCCTCGAACCGCCTCCTGGTCAGCCCGGCGACACTCCCCCCTCCGATAGCGCTTCGCTGCCGCGGCTCGTTCCGCTCGCCGGGGGGCCACCCATCGTGATCTCCGGCAATCGCTTGCTGATTGGTCGCGATGCCACGTGCGATGCGGTAATCGAAGCCGCACACGTTTCCTCACGGCACTGCGAGATTTGTCGCGTTGGCGGCCGGTGGCGCATCGTCGATCTGGCGAGCAAGAACGGCATGCAGGTGAACGGCCGCGAAGCAGGCGTCGCCTGGTTACGCACAGGAAGTTGCGTGACAATCGCGCGAGAATTCCATTTCCGGTTTGAAGAACAGGCGGAACACTGGTTTCGAACACGGTGGTTCAAAATTGGCCTGGCGGTAGCCGCGAGCGCCGCGCTTTATGCCGCGGTGCAGTGGCTGGCATAAGCCGGGCCAGGTTCGTACTTGCGGCGATTCTGCCAAAATCGAATGGTTGTTCCTGGGGCTGACGCGGCGGCGGCACCGTGCGGCGGCAGATCATCACCCGGGCAGCAAATGACCTCTGACCTTACCGCACGCGTCAGCACAGGGCCCGCAGGCTCGTCAGACCGATCTCTTCGCGGCTGGCGAATGGTTCGCCGTGGTGGACTCCGATACTCCAACCCCAATACCGGCATCGATCGCGAATATCGTCGAGCCGCGTAGGCCCATCTGCCGACGATTCCTGGCCGAACTGGCTGGCGTAACAGGCGATGGCTTGCATCTTCTGGGCCATGTGAGTGCTGATGTCGAAGACGCACGCCGGCTTTGGGTGAATGCGCAGGTGAATGCTCCAGTAATACAACATGCGGGGCGGCCAGAACGGGTCGCCGGGCATGTCGGTTTTGCTGAGCTTGGCCCAGAAGCGCGCGGCATCGGCCAGTTGGCTGGCGGCGACGTGGTCGGGGTGGGCGTCGTCCCAATAGGGGGCCAGGACGATTTTGGGGCGGGTCTGCCGAAACACGATGGCCAAGGCCCGCCGCGCCGCCAGCGTCGGTTCGAGGCTGCGGTTGGGCAGGCGCAGGTTGTCGCGCCAGTCGAGCCTGAGCAGGTGCGTGGCCGCCGCGGTTTCGCGTGCGCGGGTTTCCAGGCTGCCCAAGGGCGTCGGCTCGCCGGAGGTCAGGTCGATCACACCGACGCGCAATCCCTGCGACCGGGCCACCAGCAGGGTGCCGCCGACGGAGATTTCGGCGTCATCGGGATGCGGGGCGACGACCAGGATGTCGAGCGAAGGGTTTGCGTTCATGCCCCCCCAGCCTCACAATGAAAAACTGATCTGGACGAATTCGGCAAAATCTGCAAAATGCCGCTCCCTCACCCCTCGACCATCCAAACGTTTGTATTTCGCCTTTTGCAGCGCCGCGCGGCCACCGCGTGGCGGGAGCACCGCGTCATGCCGCGATTTCCCTTCCGCCTTGGAATGGCTTGCCTGATTTTAGCGTCTGGCGTAGGCTGCGCCATGGTCGAAGAAGGCAAGACCACAGCCAAGAGCAGCGTCAAGGCGTTCACTCCCAACGCGCACGGGGGCTACAAAGACCCCGCCAACGACGACGACTTCAACGACGACATCGGCGACGTCGGCTTTCGCAATGACCAGCCCCGCACAAAAATCACCGACGGCCTGTCGCGATTCACCGAAAGCCCGAAAGCGGCGGCCATCAACCGCAGCTTGGGCTACGATTGATGACTCACCAGCCGGGGGCTGGTGAACTGCCCTGGCGGGTCAGTTCACGATTCGTAACGTCGCGGGGGCTCGTGGCAGCACGAGGTAACACACGCTCGCTTTAGTTTTACAAGGCCGCACTTCGTCCAGGATCGGGAATCCATTCTATACGGGCTTCCGACGGGACTCTCTGCGCGACTGGGCTCACTGATCACTGGGCTCACTGATCGGCGACCAGTTTGAGAATCGCCTTGCTGTCTTCGGCAGGCTTGACTTCGGTGTTCTTGTAGATGATCTTGCCGTCTTTGCCGATGGCAAAGGTCCAGCGCTTTTCAGTGGCGCCGCGCTTGAGCACGATTTCCTGATTGTCGATCTTTGTTTTCGCTTCGCCACCCGCCCCGGTCGGCACGCCGAACTTCTTCGCCACGGCGCCGGTATCGTCGGCCAGCAGCGTGAAGTTCAGATGTTCTTTTTTCTTGAACAGCTTGTGGTTGTCGACCGTGTCGCCGCTCACGCCGACCACTTCGACCCCTTTTTTCGCCAGGGCTTCCATGTCATCGCGATAGCCCTGGGCTTGCCGCGTGCAGCCGCCGGTGCAATCAGCGGGATAAAAGTACACGACAACGATTTTCTTGCCGATGTGGTCGGTCGATTTCCAGGGCTGGCCGGCGTCATCCTGGCTTTCGAATTCGGGGGCCTTGTCGCCCAGATTGAGTTCCACCTTGTCGTCTCCTTGGATTGCCCGAATCGACCACAGAGCCGAAATGACCGCAATCGCAATCGCCGCACGTTTCATGGGTGTTCCTCCTGCCGGTGTTGAGATGCCTGACTTACCAAAAGCTCGTGGTTACTCGCTCTTTTTTCGGGTCCGCTTCGGTTTGGCCGTTTCGGCTGCCGTTTCCTTCAGCCGCGACAGCGACCGCTCGACCGCTTCCAGCATGACGTCCATGGCAAACGGCTTGCGGAGGTAGTCGTCGACGCCCAGCATTTCGGCGTACGCCTTGTGCCGCCCACCCTCATTTGCGGTAATCATGATCACCCGTGGCGATTTAGGCAATGAGCGCAAATACTCCAAGACCGGAAACCCGCCCAACTGAGGCATCATCATGTCCGTAATGACGAGGTCGGGTTGAATCTCGTCGGCCAGCCGCTTGCCCTCCTTGCCGTTCGGCGCATGTGTGACGTTGTATCCCGACGATTCGAGAACACTGCGAATCGTCGTCGCGATTTCGCGGTCGTCTTCAATCAACAAGATTTTGTGCTGGTCGGTCATGACTTCCTCAAAAAAAATCATTCGTCTGGAGTGGCACGCAGACCACCCTGCGCCGCGGCTGAAGAACTGAAACTGGCGGAAACGCCACCCGCCGAAATCCTTTCAAATTCTGCGACGGCCGAAAGCCGCCCTTCATGCTTCATGCCGTGCGGCGTACCGCGCTCGGCCGAAAGTATCGCTTCAACGAGACATCGACGTGCCACGGGCGTGGTACAGTGCGAGGCAGGCCGCGTCGTGCCGGTTTTCGTCATCGGGCAATCGCCCCGGCGGCACGACGATTCGGGTGGACGATATACTTCAACGGGCCATTCAGTGGTGGGGCGACGGTTCTGCGCCAGGTTGGGAGTGGCTGACGAAGATTCTCGCGTCGCAATGGTTAATACATCAGATCGTAAGCAGTCTTGAGACGTTTCTCAAGCCGACGCGGCCGTGATTGGTCAGCGGCCGCAAAATCGCGCAAAAAAATGGAATTCGCGATACCAGACCGCCCGATCGGTGTTCATTAAGAGCCGTTCTCGTGCGAGGATTCGCGCGTAGGGGGTAATCCACTGCGGGTGAGGGCGGGACGACCCCGTTCGCCGACTCGGGTTCAAAGTAGCCGGGGTGCGGGTGTAAGCTGCGTGCTTCGGGGAAATCTGCGGCGTGTGAGCGCCCGGCAGAGGCATTTTCAGTGCGATTTTGAGGAAAGCGAGGCGGTCGATGATTCGGAACCGTTTATTGAGCGTACTTCTGGTCGCTCCGTTGTGTCTGTCGATGAGTGTGGCGGCGTTCGGCCAGGGGCCAGGAGGTCGCCGAGGTGGGGGCGGCTTTGGCCCGATGGGTCAAATCACGGCTATCCAGGTGCTGAATAACGAAAAGGTTCAAGCCGAGTTGAAGGTTTCCGACGAGCAGAAGACGCAAATTCGCGAGTTGGCGACTTCGTCGGGCGAGAAGACAAGGGAACTTTTCGGCAGTTTGCAGGGTGTTCCGCAAGACGAGCGGCAAGCGAAAATGGCCGAGTTGCAGCCGAAGATTCAGGCGATCAATGAAGAAACCACGAAAAAGGCCGAAGCGCTGCTCAAGCCCGAACAAAATCAGCGGTACAAGGAAATCTTCCTGCAGGTCCGCGGCAACACGGCTCTCAACGACCCCGCCGTGGCAAAAGAGTTGAAGCTCAGCGACGAACAGGTCGCTAAAATCAAGGGTCTGTTTGACGAATCCCAAAAGAAGCAGCGAGAATTGTTTGGGCAAGGCCCCGGCGGCAACCAAGAGGAACGCCGCGAAAAGATGCAGCAGATTCAACAAGACCTCAGCAAAGGACTGCGCGAGGTGCTCACCGCCGATCAAACGGCGGCTTTCACCAAGATGCGCGGCGAAAAATTCGACATCGACCCGGCAGAACTTCGCGGTCGAGGTGGTCGCGGCGGCCGGGGAGGTCGCGGCGGCAACGCCCAAAACTGAAGACGCTGTGCGGAGGCCGGCGGAACCCTTGCTTCCATCCCCGACGCCGTCTTTCCGTTCACGTTTTCTGCGACCCGCGGCCCATTTGGCCGCGGGTCGTTTTATTTGTACATGCCGTCAAGTTGCGAAACAGGCTGTTGCAAGTGCTCGATGGCCAAGACGCGACGGGCTGACCTGACCGCAGCTTATCGCCGGTTGGGCTGCGCCTGATGCAGCCGCGACCTTCTGGCCCACGAGTGTATGGACTTTCGCTTTCGCGCGTGTCAGGCGTGTTCGGGGCCGTCGATGGTTGTTGGTGCGTTTGCCTCAACCCCGAGTACTTTCTCGGCGGGGTTTTTGAAGCCGATCCAAAACAGCAGGCAGGTCACGGCAGCCCAGATTGCGGGCCAGTGCCAGATGTTGGGCCAGGCATGTTCCTGCGCCCGTCGCCATTCGAACCGCGTCACGCGACCATCGTGATCTGCGTCGGCGCGGGTGACGGCTGCGGCCAGGTCGTAGCGTTCGTAAATCGTTTGAGATTTCGTCTTGTCGTTTGTTTCGACGAAAGTTTCAGGCAGCGCATCGGCTGTGACGGCGCCATCGGCAGTAAGCCCCAGAGCCTTTGCCAGCCCGGTTTTGCCTTCGGGATCCCAATTCGGGAGTGGCAGGTATGAGGGTGGGGGCGGTTCGGCGGGCAACCAAAAGAGTAGCTGATCGAGCATCGAGGCCGACGCCGCCGGCGCACCGGCGGATTCCAGCTTGACCGTAACGGGAACCTGAATTGCCGGAGGAAATCTGTCGACCGTCCAGCCGCCGGCATACGCGCCAACGAACATTCCCACGCCCAGCGTGACAAACGCGATGAAACTCTGAGCACTGGCCCTTTGGGCCGCGTTGACCCGATTGTCAACGTAGATCTGGCTGGCGACGAAGAAGAAATCGTAACATACGCCATGCAGAAACAGGCCGAAGATGATCAGCGGAAACGCCAGCGTTCCAAAGCAGAAATAGCGGGCTACCCAAGCCAGCATTCCGACCGCGAGCATCCGCTTGACGCCGAGGCGGGCAATAAAAAACGGCATGGCCGCCATGAACCCGACTTCCGACATTTGCCCGAGGGTTTGCAGTGCGGTGGGGTAAGGGGCGTCGTGCTCGGTGAGAAACACGTTCGCAAACCCGTAGTAAAATGACAGGGGAATGCACACCAGAAATGAACAGACCACGAACACGAGGAATGACCGGTCGCGCAACAATTGCAGCACGCCGGGCGCGGCGTCGGCGGCGGGGGTTGCACCCCCGTGGTCGCGCGGCGGCGTGTGGGGCAGCGTGAAACTGAACAGCCCCAACAGGGCGGAAAGCAGGGCGGCCATGGCGATCGGGGCATTCCCGCCGGCCAGTGCTGCGGGAAGAATCGCTTTCACCGCCGATTGCGACAAGACGAAGCCCACGACCCAGCCCGCCACGATCCAGCCCCAGGTGCCGCCCACGCGGATCCCCGGGAATTCGCGCTGCGGGTCGCCAATGTTGGCGAAACTGATGGAGTTGGTCAGCGCCAGGGTGGGCATGTAGCACAAGGCATACACAAGCATAATCAAGTACAGCGGTTTGAATGCGGTCGTCGTGGCGGCGGCGGTCAGCAGGCCGGCCCCCACGAGATGCAACAGGGCGATCATTTTTTCGGTGGCGAACAGGCGATCAGCCAGGTAGCCCATGTACAGCGGCGAGATCATGGCTGCAATTGCAGTCGTCGAGTAGATCGCCCCGATTTCGACGCCTGAAAACCCCAGCGCGCCATCCATGTACCCGCCCATCGACACGGCCCACGAACCCCAGACGGCGTACTGCAAAAACATCATCAACGTGAGTTTGAAGCGCACCGCAGAATGCATGACACCGGCCTTTGCTGGGTGAGAGTGTTTGTCAGTATTTGAGTATTTGAAAGCGCGCAACGCAGCGGCCGGCAGCGGCCAACCTCAGATCGTAAACGCTCGCCGTCGTGGGCGAAAGCCTGCGGCAGATCAATATCCAATTCGTTGGGAAGCGTCGGGCCAGTGTGATCGGGTCGGCCGCCGGGCGCAGTGTCAGCCCGACCCTCGGCGACGTCACGGCTGCGCCGGGGCAGACGGCGGAATCAGCCCCGTGACGCGCGCCGCCGAAATTCGCGTCATTTTAAAGCCCGTTCGAAAAAGCGGACCCAGTTCTTCGACAGAATGCCGTCGATGTCTTCGCGCGGATAACCGCGGCGTTCGAGGATCGTGGCGATTTTGTGCAGGTCGGCGATTGTGTCGAGGTCGCCGGGCGTTTGTTCCTTGCCAAACCCGCCATCGAGATCTGTGCCCAGGCCGCTGTGGCGGGCGTTGCCGGCGAGTTGGCACACGTGGTCGATCTGGTCGACGACATGTTCGAGCGAGACTTCATGAGGTTGCGTCACACCGATCACCCAGCCGGGGCGAAGCATCCAGGCGTCGAATGCAGCCCCGATGACAGCGCCGCGAGCAATCAGGGCCCGGATCTGCTCGTCGGCCAACTGGCGGTCGCCGGGAACGAGCGCCCGGCAATTGTGGTGGCTCGCCAGAACCGGGCCTTCAAAAATTTCGAGCGCTTCCCAAAATGATTGATCGGCCAGGTGCGTGACATCGAGCAACATCCCTGTGGCGTCCATTTCGCGTAGCAATGCAGGGCCATCGGCCAAAAGCCCGCCCGCACTGCCGGTGCCGTGCGTATAGGGGCTGACGCCATAATGCGAAGGCCCCAGAATCCTCAGGCCGTCGGCGTACCAGTCCTCAATTTGCCGGGGCGACAGCACTGACGTGCTGCCCTCCATGCTCAGGATGTACCCGATGGGCGGGGTTCCACTGGAATCGACTTCCCATTCGCGCACGTGGGCTTTCAGGGCGGCGGCGTTTGGAATTTCACGGAGTACGCCCTGGGCCGCCAGTGCCCGGTAATAGGCCAACTGCCCCTGGGCCGCACCATACGCCGCGGCCCGCGATTGATAGTGCGTGAGTACTTTGTCCTTGCGATGTAACCGGGGCAACAGCGTGCACACGGCAAGGCCCACGCGCCCGCGGCGCAAGGCATCCCACGAAACAGTGCAGGGACCGGGGTTGATTCCGGAAAACTGCCGTTCGAATTCACGAATTTCTGCAACTGGCAGTTCGAGGTTGCGGTTCCATTCGAGCGCGTTCCACGCCATGTCGAGGTGCGCATCAAAAATCAGCATGGTTCGTCCCGTAAGAATAGTTTCACAATCCGGAATTCCGCCGCCGG
>JAJXXL010000590.1 GCA_021781115.1 Planctomycetota bacterium | reverse complement strand
GGGCGCGGTGTCTTGCAGTTCTTCAGAAACGCGGCGCATACCCGCATCGAGGCCCAGCCCCGCCTCGACGCACACGACCAGCAGGTCAAGTGCATCGGGCAGCGACAAAAACACCTTCTCCTTGCGAGAGCTGATCATGAACGCCAACACCAGCCCCGGCAGGTAAAACCCCAGCCCCCCGCCAATAATCAGCGTGTACAATCCCGCTTTCGTCAAGCCGTAGGTCATGGCGCCGGCGCCGCCGCCCAGCAGCAGGCCGCCCAGCAGGGCCGCGAACTTGATTGCCAGGTACAAGTCGGCTGCCCGCGGCGAATTGAAACCCGCATTGGCCATGCGCAACCGCAGTTTGTTCTGTTCAAGTTCGCTTTGGGGTTGCAGCGCTTTCGACAGCGCGGGGGCGGCTTTTTCGAGCATGCCGCCCATGCCCGCCGCGGCCGGGTCTTTCGAGCCGCCTTGCCGGTTGCTCCGCAGGGCATCGAGCCGTTCCAAGGCGCGCGACTGCCCGCCCCCGAAATATTGCATCAGCGCCCAGGCGGCGCAGGCGAACCCGCCGAACACCGCAAACGGCAACAGTTGCGTGAAATTCATCTGGATTCTCCTCGCCGGCCGCCGCGGGCGCTGGCCTGCGTTCCATCAGATTTTGATGTCTACGATCTTCTTGATGCACACGCCGCCCACCGCCTGCAGGATGATCGCTCCCACCATCATCCGTTTGCCGAGCGGGTCGGTAAACAGCACCGACACGTAATCGGGGTTGAGATAATAAATCAGCAGAAACAGCAGCACTGGCAGGGCCATCAGAATGATGCCGCTGATGCGCCCTTCGCCCGTCAGCGCCTGAACCTGGCCCAGGATTTTGAACCGCTCGCGAATGATATGGCTGATCTTGTCGAGAATTTCCGCCATGTCGCCACCGGTCTGGCGTTGAATGACGACCGAGGTCACGAAAAACTTGAGATCCATATTGGGCATGCGATTGAGCATTTCCTTGAGCGCCTGGTCAATGCTGACCCCCAGGTTCTGGGTTTCGTACACAATCGCGAATTCGGTCGAAATCGGGGGGGGCAGTTCATCGACCACGACATGCAGCCCGGCGGCCAGGCTATGGCCCGACCGCAAGGCGCGGCCCACAAGCTCCAGCGCATCGGGCAATTGCCGCCCGAAGCGCTTGAACCGCGCGCGGCGGCGAAGCATGAGCCACATCAGGGGCAGTGAACCGAACACCATCGCGGCGATTGGAAACAGCGGAATCGGGGCCCGCGCGATCGTTGCCGCCAGCACGCCCGCAAACGCGGCGCCCACTGAAATTCCGATGAACATGTTGCCGGAAATCGGCGAGTCGGCCTGCTCGAACAGGTTGTTCAGGTTGCCCACGCGGCGGGCCAGGCCGTGAAACACCCCGGCCAGGCCGCTGACGCCTTCGCGAAACACCTCTTCCTTGAGCAGCCCACGGGCTTCGAGTTCTGGCGTTTTCAGACCCGCCAGGACCTGCAAGCGGTCTTCGACTTTCGTGGGCTGCAGGTCTTTCAGCACCAGGGCCACCGCGGCGACGAGCATGGCGACGGCGGCGAATGCAGCCAGTGAGATCAACACAGGGCTCATGATTCGGTTCAGCAGGTGGGAGGGAATGCGGGAAACGGTCGGTACCAGCCCCAGGGCAGTGGTTATCGGCCCAGGGCCCGCGCCGCGAACAGATTCGAGGGCAGCCGCACGCCGGCCCGTTCGAGCCGCTCCATGAACGAGGGCCGCACGCCCGTGGCTTCGAAGTGGCCGAACGCCCGGCCGCTTTCGTCGATGCCATCCTGAACGAACAGAAAGATGTCTTGCATGATCACTGTTTCCTGTTCGAGGTTCAAAACTTCAGTGATATGCGTGATTTTGCGGGGTCCGCCCTGCAGACGGTTGGCCTGAATGATCAGGTCGACCGCGCCCGCGAACTGTTGCCGCAACGCCTTCATCGGCAGTTCGACCCCGCCCATCATGATCATCGTTTCGATGCGCGAAACCGCGTCGCGGGGGGTATTGGCGTGAATCGTCGTCAGCGAGCCTTCGTGGCCCGTATTCATCGCCTGCAACATGTCGAGCGTTTCGACGCCGCGGCATTCGCCGATGATGATCCGGTCGGGCCGCATGCGCAGCGCGTTGCGCACCAGGTCGGTCGCGGTGATCTGGCCCTTGCCTTCGATATTGGCCGGGCGGGTTTCGAGCCGCAGCACGTGCTCTTGCTGCAACTGAAGTTCGGCGGCGTCTTCGATTGTAATCACGCGCTGGTCGTTGGGAATAAAGCTCGACAGCGTGTTGAGCAGCGTCGTTTTACCGCTGCCGGTGCCACCGCTGATGATCATATTCAGCCGGGCCTTGATGGCACCTTCGAGCAGCATCACCATTTCGGGGGTGAACGCCCCGAACTTGAGCAGGTCTTCGAGCGCCAGCGGGTTCGACCCGAACCGGCGAATCGACAGCGACGGGCCGTCGAGCGCCAGGGGCGGAATGACCGCGTTCAGCCGCGAACCGTCGGGCAGGCGGGCGTCGACCATGGGCGAGGTTTCATCGACGCGGCGGCCCATCTTCGAAACGATGCGGTCCAGAATCTGCATCAGGTGCGCGTTGTCGCGAAACATGACTTCCGAACGTTCCAGCCGCCCCTTCCGCTCGACGAACACTTTCTTGGGCCCGTTGATCATGATGTCGCTGACACCGGGATCCTTGAGCAGGATTTCCAGGGGCCCGAACCCGAAGGTTTCGTCGAGAATTTCCTCGATCAGCCGCTCGCGCTCGGAACGATTCAAGAGCGGGTTTTCGGTGTCGCACAGGTGCTCGACGACCAGGCGTATCTCGCGGCGGAGCGTGTCGCCTTCAAGGTCACCCAGACGCGACAGGTCGAGCTTGTCGACCAGCTTGCCGTGAATCAGCGACTTGAGATCCTCAAAACTCTTTTCCTGAGGTTCGGTCGGGCGAGCGCCGCGTCCGGGCGCCGAAGTCGTAACGGCCATAGGTCATGCTCTTTTGCTGTAAGGAGCGGGGGCCGCTCCGGCAGATTCGATTCAACCGGAACAGGTCAAATTCAACACACAACCCGCACCGCACGACCGGCACAAACGATCATCGACCGCCGGGCGCGCAGGGGTTGCCCATGAAACCTAGCTTACGAAATGGGCCGAAACAACTTTCTGCCGCGTGCCGCACTGGGTGATGATCGCGATGGGCACGCAACGCACACCCCGCTGGGGCCTCATTGAACAGCGCCCCGCCGCGAAGCGCGTGGGCAGGGGGGGCGCATGTTGCAGAGCGGGCACGCGATGCGTTCCCCGAGAAGTCGCGGTGATTCGCATGGGGGCAAGGGCGATGCGTTGACGTGCGGCGTGTCAGGCCATTTCCCGCTCGGCGGCGGCGCCCAGCCCCAGTTCAGCGATCATGACTTCGCGAATTTTGAATTTCTGGATTTTTCCGGTGACGGTCTGCGGAAATTCGGTGACGAACCGCACGTAACGCGGCGACTTGAAATGCGCCAGGTGGGCCTGGCAGTATCGCCGGATCTCATCTTCGGTGGCTGTCGCGCCGGGCTTGAGCCGGATCCAGGCGGCGAGTTCTTCGATATACCGCGTGTCGGGCACGCCCACCACCGCCACGTCTTGCACCGCCGGGTGCGTGTACAGGCATTCCTCGATTTCGCGGGGGTAAATGTTTTCTCCGCCGCGAATGACCAGGTCTTTGATGCGGCCCGTAATGCGGTAGCAGCCGTTGTCGAGCCGCGTGGCCAGGTCGCCGGTGTGCAGCCAGCCTTCGGCGTCGATGGCGCGGGCGGTTTGTTCGGGCATGTTGTAATAGCCCAGCATGACCAGGTGCCCACGCGTGCACAGCTCGCCCTGCTGGTTGGGGCCCAGCGGTTCGCCCGACGCGGGGTCAACGATTTTCACTTCGATGCCGGGAATCGGCCGGCCCACCGTTTTTACGCGCAGCTCGACCGGGTCGTCGCAGCGGGTTTGCGTGATGACGGGCGACGCCTCGGTTTCACCGTAGGCGATCGTGATGTCGGCCACCCCCATCTCCTTGAGCACCCGCTGCATCACCTCCAGCGGGCAGGGGCTGCCCGACATGATGCCCGTCCGCAGCGACCCCAGCCGCCGCTCGGGGCGCGTCGGGTTGTCGAGCATGGCAATGTACATCGTCGGCACGCCGTACAAGGCCGTCGCCCGCTCGGCTTCAATCGCTTCGAGCGTCGCCTCGGGAAGAAAGTATTCGTGCGGCACAATCAGCGCCGCGCCGTAAACCGCGGCGCACAAGACGCCCAGCACGCACCCGAAGCAATGATAAAACGGCACGGGCGTGCACAGCCGGTCCTGTTCGCTAAACTGCTGGCAGGCGCCGACATAAAAAGCATTGAGCAGCAAATTGCGGTGCGACAACATCGCCCCCTTGGGAAACCCCGTCGTCCCCGAAGTGTACTGGATGTTGATCGGGTCGTTGGGGCAAAGCTGCGCGGCGCAGGCATCCAGTTGTTCGGACGGCACGCCGGCACCCTGCCCCAGGAATTTATCCCAGCCCCACATCTCGGGCAGGGCGCCGGCGGCCAGCGAAACGATGTGCCGCAAGCGGGGGAAGTCGGCCAGATTCAATTCGCCCCGGCGTGCGGCGGCCAGGCCGGGCGCCGCTTCGTGCAGCATGGCGAAATAGTCTGACCGTTTGAATTTGTCGATGAGAAACAGCAACTGGCAGTCCGACTGCTTCAGCACGTAGGCCAGCTCGTGCGCCCGATACGCCGGGTTAATCGTCACCAGCACCGCACCGATTCGCGCCGTGGCGAATTGCACAACGGGCCAATGCGGCCAGTTCGTGGCCCACAGGCCGACATGGTCGCCCCGCCCCACGCCCAGCGCCAGCAGCGCCCGCGCGGCGCTGTCGACCTCGTCATCGAACTGGCGATAACTCCGCCGCACCTGAAATTGAGGAAAGACCTGAGCGTCGGCGTCCTGCCGCCGGCGTGCCACCTCGCGCAACACGCCGCCAATCGTCAACCCTTCGACCCAGGGAACAGCGGTATCATTCATGCCTTGGTTCCTGACAACAGAGTTGCTGCACGCCCGCGCAGGCGGCGCGGGCCCCGTCGCGTGGTTCTCGGAAATGTGTCCGATATGTTATCCTGTTTTATAAAAACCGGCACCCTGAACAGCCACCGTCGGCGACCGGGCCGCCGCTCGCGTTGTGCACGGCCGGCATGGCCCAAGGGCCGTGGAATCGTGCCGTTGGCACTGACGCCGAAACGCCGCGCTCTTTTGTACCACTGTGACACTGCATGGCCCGTTATTTCAAGTATAAAACTGTCGCCGACCTGGCCGCCGACGCTGCCGCGCTCGGACAACCGCTGCAACTTTCCAATGATTTCTCGGTTTTGCACCAGCCACTTCGGGTCGGCCCGCTGACGGCCGGCAACCGGCTGGTCGTGCACCCGATGGAAGGTTGCGACGGCACGCTCGACGGCAACCCCGATGAACTCACCTGGCGGCGCTACGCGCGGTTCGGCGGCGGCGGGGCGAAGCTGATCTGGGCCGAGGCCGCCGCCGTGTGCGACGAGGGCCGGGCCAATACCCGCCAGTTGCTGGTCGCGCCGCACACGGCGGCCGGCCTCGAGCGCATGCTGCACACCTGCCGCGCGGCACACCGCGACGCCTTCGGCAGTGATGCCAACCTCGTCGTCGGCTTGCAGCTCACGCATTCGGGGCGGTACAGCGTGCGGCGGCCGTTGCTGGCCGTGCATGACCCGGTGCTCGACCCGTTGATCGTCGACAAGACGACGGGCCGACGGCTCGATACGTCGTACCCGCTGCTGAGCGACGACGACCTGCGGCGGCTCGAAGATCAGTACGTCGCGGCGGCGCGGCTCGTGGCCCAGATCGGCTACGACTTCATTGACCTCAAGCAGTGCCACCGGTACCTGCTGTCAGAATTGCTCGCCGCCCGCACGCGGCCCGGCGTGTATGGTGGCAGCCTCGAAAACCGCACGCGGCTTGTGCGCAACGTCATCGGCCGCATTCGCCAGGAAGCCCCGGGGCTGGTCGTCGCGACGCGCATGAACGCCTACGATGGCGTGCCGTACCAGCGCGGCGACGACGCGCGCGGCGTACCCTGCCCGCACGCCTTGCCGCTGGAAACCGCATTTGGCACGAACCCCGTCCGTCCCGAAGAAGACGACCTGACCGAACCGTTGACATTGGCTCGCGGGTTGCGCGACTGGGGGGTGAACCTGATCAGCGTGACGATGGGCAACCCCTACGCCAACCCGCACCTGACCCGTCCTGCCGAGTACCCCCCTGTCGACGGGTACCACGCGCCCGAACACCCGCTGCTGGGCGTGGCCCGGCACTTTCGCATCGCCCGGCAAATTCAGGCGGCCGTGCCCGACGTACCGGTCGTGGGCAGCGCCTATAGCTGGCTGCAGGAGTTTGCGGCCCATGCCGCGGCAGGAAACATCGCCGCCGGCCACGTTGCGGCGGCTGGTTTTGGCCGCGCTACGTTGTCGCAGCCCGATTTTGCCCGGCAACTGGTGGACCAAGGCCGGTTTGCGCGAGCCCGAATCTGCCGCACATTTTCCTATTGCACCGGCCTGATGCGGGCCAAGAACCACCCCACCGGTCAATTCCCCACCGGTTGCCCGCCGTTTGACAAAGAGGTCTACGGCCCGATCTGGAAGGAGTTGTCGCACGGTGCCGAGCCCACCGGCGAACCGCCCGCCGAAGCCTGACATCCTGCCCTTTTTTCCCGCTGCGCAACCCGCCGCGCCGCGAGCAAAACCGCACCGCCAGGCCGACCGCGCATTGCGGCGGCGCTGCGGCTTGTTTTACAAAATCATGCGAGGGTTTCGATCATGCCGCACGTCACACGCCGTCAATTCCTGCAATACTCGGCACAAGGTCTGATTGCCGGCTGGGCGGCACCGTTGCTGGCGCAGGTTGCCGGCGACCGGCCGCCACGACAGACCGCGGTCAAAGTGCTGAACCCCGAAAACCGCGTGCCTGTCAGTTTCATCATTGACGATTCGACCTGCCTGGCCAACCTGGCCCATTTTGCGATCCCACAGTTTCGGGAAACATTTCCCGACCGGTACCTGCAAGACTGGCGCAAGTTGCCGCGGGAAATTCCCGATGCGTTCGTGCGCAAGTTCGCCGACTGGTGCCGCGACCAGGGCGTGAAGGGCAAGTACAGCATCGTGCCCTACCCGGCATGCGTGGGCTGGGTCGATCGCGAACTGCCGGGCTGGTCGAAGCGCGATCTGAACGCGAGCCTGGCCTTGGTGCGCGACGAGCTGACCCCCAATTGGGACATTCACCCCGAAATGGTGTCGCACACGCGGGTGATCGACACGAAAACCGGCCGGCCGTTTCCTGAAACGACCGAGTTCTTCATGGAAAACTGGCGCTGGACCGACGGCAAATCGGCCGATCAACTCGCTGAATACATCGGGTTTGCCTTGAAGATTCTCAAAAACGCGGGGCTGCCATGCGAGGGAATTACCACGCCGGGCGGGTTTGGCAACCGCGTCTTGCCCGAACTGGCGCAGGGCGTCCTGCAAGCCTGCCGCGACGTGTACCACACGGAAATCCCGCATTACTTCCGGCACTTGTACATCGACGAACGCAGCGTGGCACCACGCGTCGAGTATGCCGCCGGCCTCGGCGGGCCCGACCCGCGGTGCGTCGTGTCGATCATCGGCTGCACGGGCGACTGGTTCGGCGGTTGGGATGGTCTCGAACGCGGTTCCGTCGATCAGTTCATCACCGCCGACTTGAAATCGGGCCGCCTGCCGCAGGTGATCGACCGCGGCGAACCGGCGATTCTGGTGTGCCATTGGCCGGGCATGTATTTCAACGGCGACGAAGTGGGCTTTAACATTTTTCGCGAAGTCGTGGCCCGTCTGCACGCACGCTACGACCACCTGTTGTGGATGAAACTCAGTGAAATCGCCCGGTATTGGGCGGCCCGCGAGCTGACCTCCATCGCCGCTACCGCCGAAGGCATTACCTTCGATGCGCCGTTCGCCACGCCGCGATTCACCGTTCAGTCGACCCGATCGGCCGCCGCCCCGCCCCACCTGTCGGCTGCGGGAAATTCAACGCCGCTCGCACGCGTCGCCAGCCTGAGCCAGCTCCGCCGCGGCGCCTGGCATCACGAGGCAGAAACGTTCACGGCGTGCCTCGACCTGCCCAAGGGACGATCGGTGCTCTCCTTCGGCTGACAAGGCTTGCGACCGGCGGCACGTTCGCCCGCCCAGACGGGTCTTGTCACCAGGAGCGGCAACCGCTACAAGGCGCGTATGGAGATTTCGTGGTTCAACCTGCTGCTCATGGCGCTATTTTCCCTGGGCCACGCCGCGCTGATGATTGGCATCGTCAATCGCCTGCACGGCCTGCCGCTGGCCGAAGGCTTGTTGCACGCCGCCCGCAAACTGCACGATCTGCTGATCGCGGCGTTTCCCGTCAGCCTCCTCTGGTTTTTCGGCGTGCATGGGCCGGGCCTGATGTACGGCGGCGCCTGGTGGAAGCTGCCGCCCGTCATGCTGGCCTACCTCGCGGTTTGCGGGGCGACCGCCGCCGGGCTGCCCGTTGTCGCCCTGAAGCGCCGGTGGGCACGGCCGATCGCGCAGCAAACTCTGCAACGCAGCACGCGGCACGACATCGCCGGGCGCTTGGGCTATCGCCCGGTGGGGCACGGCCCGCATCGGCGCTTGCTGGCGGTGCCCGGCAACGAGGCGTTTCAACTGGAGGTTACTGAAAAACACTTTCGCCTGCCGCGACTGCCGCCCGCCTGGCACGGCCTGTCGATCCTGCACCTGACCGACCTGCATTTTACCGGGGCCATCGAACGTGCCTACTTCGAAGAAGTCATCGACGCCGGCCAGAAGCTGAACGCCGAACTCATCGTGTTTACGGGCGACCTGCTCGACCAAGCCGAATTGATCGACTGGATCCCCGATACGCTGGGCCGGCTCACCGCGCCGCTAGGGTGCTATTTCGTACTGGGAAACCACGATTGGCTGCTGGGCGATCAATCGCCCACCCGCCGCCTGCTGGGCGAACTCGGCTGGCGCGATGCGGCCGGCCGCGAATTGTCGGTCGAGTACCGCGGGCGGTCGCTGCTCATTGCCGGCACGGAACTTCCCTGGATCGGCACGCACCCGGAACTCGTCGCCGACCCTGGCGAAGCGTTTCGGATACTGCTCAGCCACACCCCCGACAATATCGCCTGGGCCCGCCGGCACGGCGTCGATTTGATGCTTTCGGGGCACAACCACGGCGGCCAGGTGCGGTTGCCGCTGTTCGGGCCGGTGTATTCGCCCAGCACGTTCGGCTGCCAGTACGCAGCCGGCGTGTTCTGGGAGTCGCCGACATTGCTGCACGTCAGCCGGGGCGTGTCAGGCTGGCACCCGCTGCGGCTCGGTTGCCCCCCCGAAATCACAAGCATTGTGCTGGACTGAACTCGCCCCTGGCTGACACACTGTCAAACATCCCCAACCAGCGGCCGGCCTGCCCTTACGGCTGCCTGACAACGCCCCCCGCGCCGTGACCGTTCGTCGCGGGTCGGTGGGCCGGCGACTGCGAAGGGCACCCGAACGCACAGACCGCTCACTTCGTGCGCGGCTCTTCACACGCCGCACCGCACCCGGCGTTTTATCTCCTTTACGTCTTTTGTGCTTT
>JAJXXL010000340.1 GCA_021781115.1 Planctomycetota bacterium | reverse complement strand
TTGTGGCATTTGGCGTGCGGCCGCCAGGCGACGTTGTGTTGCCGACACAAAGCCGCCATCTTGTCGATGTTCGACTGCATCTTGTCGAGATCAATACACAAGATCGGCGTGTCGAGGTCATGTTTGTGAGTTCCCACGAGCGATTGCACGTAATGTGTCCTTGGAAATCGAAATAGCCGAATAATTCAGCGTCCGCGATGCCGTTTCAAAGCCCGATCATAGCAAAACCCTTCTCTCCTGCATTTATTGGTAATCATACAAAACCCGGCAGGGGATCAGAATTCAAAGACGTTTCGCCCGGCCTCGCAAGTAACGTGAAACCGTAAATTACTGCGGCGATTGACCACGAAGTGGCGTAATCGATCTGCCGCCTTGATTTGCATTGCCAGAGCAGCCTCGCTCGCTTGAGCCGACGGTTTGTCATCGAGCGTCAATTTGCACAGCCAACCTCCGACTGCTTCGACCGCAAATGCTGCTGACGGCGTCAATTGGCCCACCGCGTTCTGATTCAGCGGGCAACAATCGACCAACTGCTTGCCGCTGGCCTGTGAATAGGGGTGTCGCAGAATTCTGGTGTTAAATCGTAGACAAATCCGGGCGGGAGCGGTATCAACAAGGAGGAAGTCCTTGCATCCCTTCAGGAGACCTCGCATGGCCAGTAACCGTCGCAATCTTCGGCATTGTCAGTTTGTGCGCGCTCTGGAAGCGGCTGCGGCACTCGTTTTTGCGGTCTCATTGGGCACATGGTTTTCGCAGCCGCGCGAATTGCGGGCGGGGCCCGAAATGGTCGCCGCCGGTCAGGCGCTGTTTGAACACGAGTGGCAGGTTAATGACCCACTATCGCACGGAGGCGACGGGTTGGGTCCGGTGTTCAATGCCAAATCATGCGTGACGTGCCACTTTCAAGGGGGCGTCGGGGGCGCCGGGCCAGGTAAGAACAACATCCTGGCATTTGAGGTGATCCCCACCAGCCGGGATCCAAAATTCCATTCGGGCACAGTGCATTCATTGGCGCTGGCCCCTGAATGTAAGGAAACGCCGATCAGCGTTACGGATCTGTTTCCGATCATCAAAGGCGAACAGCGCGTGCTGGGCGGCTGCCGGATTACAATTCCTGATTTCAGCCCGGTGCGGTTCACTGGCATTAATACACCCACACTGGCCGGCGCAGGAAAAATCGATCGCCTGTCGGAATTCGACATTCGCCGCAACCACGTCCGTCGGAAATTCGGCCTGATTGCCCGCGAAATGAGGTACGACTTTACTGGAACGTCAACCGGTCGACTGCGGGTGCTGGCTGACGGGCGACTGGGCAGGTTCGGGTGGAAGGCGCAATTCGCGACACTCGAAGAATTCGTCGCAGCCGCGTGTGCCAATGAGCTCGGGCTCACGACACCGAGAAGCGCCCAGCAAGCACCCCGGCAATATGCGGCCGACACCGCCGCCAAGCTCGACATGAATGCCGACCAGTTCCGTCAATTGAATGCGTTTATAGAAATGCTGCCGGCGCCCGGTCGCCAGATTCCACATGATTCCGCAGCCGCTGCACGGGCCGAACGGGGCGAGCACCTGTTCGCGGCGATCGGCTGCACCGATTGCCATTCTGCCAAGATCGGCAATGTCGCCGGAATTTACAGCGACTTGGCATTGCACCGCATTGAAAATGAAGACACGCCGCTATACGGCAATCTCCCTCCAGAAACTCCCGAGCCTGAAGAACACCCCTTGGCCAGCGAATGGAAGACCCCCGCGCTGTGGGGCGTGGCCGACACGGCCCCTTATTTTCACGACGGCGAATCCCCCACACTGGCAGCCGCCATTTTGCGACACGCGGGTGAATCGCGGCATGTCACGGCCCGTTTCAAATCGCTGCCAGAAGATGATCAGGGGGCGGTTGTCGCGTTTCTCGAAACATTGCGATCACCGCCTTCGGCAGCCAGACAGGAAACGATCGTCGCCGAGTTGAACCCCGCCGCCACAACAAACGACTAAAACGCAGGCGCTTGGCCCACAGGTCGCGTGCGCTCCCTTGGAAAGCATCCGCCGACCACGTCAGCATTGAAGGCAACCGTGCCCGGCTGGTGGGCGAGCCCGGGGCGGTTTGACTTGCGGCTCAACCTCTTTTCGCCGGATACACCTGAAGACCGCCCAGGTACGTTTTCTCGACAACAATGTCTTTGATCGCATCGACGGGGCAGCTCAGGTAGTCGCGACTGATGACAATGAAGTCGGCCAATTTGCCCGGTTCGAGCGAACCTTTTTCCTTCTCCTCAAAGGTCAGCAGGGCATTGTTGATCGTATACAGCCGCAACGCCTGTTCGCGTGAAAGCCGCTGTTCGGCGTGAACGACCTGATCAGTGCGGCGCGAGGTTCGCGTCACCGCAACCCACATTCCCAGAAACGGGTTGTACGGGTTGACCGCCCTCAAGCTGCCAATTTTTTGCATGTGGTCTGACCCACCGCCAACGACCACGCCTTCTTCAAACAGCGTTTTGTACGGCTGAAACCAGCGCAGCCGATCCTGCCCGAACTGATCGAGCAGCGTGCGCCCGTCGAGGTACAGCCAGGCAGGCTGCAGGTCAGCCACGATCCCAAGTTCCTTCATGGCGGCAATCGCTTCGCGGCTCATGAAATTGGCATGCGTAATGCATGGTCGCCGCGGGGCCACCGGAAATTCGCGGTTGAGCTGCGCGTAGGCGTCGATCAGGGCGTGCACGGCCCCGTCGCCAACGGCGTGCGCCGTCATTTGCAAATCGTGAGTCAGCGCCAACCGGGCGATTTCGACGAGCCGCTCGGGTTTGATAAACAGCAGCCCGCGGTAGTCGGGGTCAGTGATCGAATACATCGAACTTACCCCCCAAGGCTGGCGCAGGTACGCGCTGCCGGTGAGCATGCCTCCGTCCAGAAACACCTTGACCCCCCGCAGCCAGACGCCCGAATTGTAGGTATGCAAACGGTGTGTAGCGGCTTTTTCAATGCGGGCGGCGATCTGGTCCAGCGGCGACTGGGCGTCGACGGCGTAACTGGCAAATACGCGGCAGGTCAGTTCGCCCCGGTCATTCATTCGCTCGTACAGCCCGAGCGCCGCATCGCTTGTGTTTCGGTCAGCGATGCTCGTCAGACCGACCGAGTTGTAATCAGCCAACAGCAGCTTCAAGCGACGTTCGCGATCAGTATCCATCGGCTGCCGACCCACGGTTTTGTCGGCGACGAACCGTGTGCAGTTTCGCAAAATTCCTGTCGGTTCTCCGGTGGCAGCGTCGCGCTCGATGAAACCGGGGCCACCATCACGTACCTTGAAGTTCTTATCGATTCCGCTGAGCTTGAGCGCCAGCGAGTTCAAGGATGCGTCGGGGCCGGTTGCGAACAGCACGGGGTGGTCGGGGGCTGCGGCGTCAAGTTCTTGGCGCGTGGGGTAACGCTGGTCGCGCAGCCGCGTGATGAACACCTGCCGCACCCTGATCCAGTCCCCCTTGTTGAGCGCTGCGGCGCGGCTCGCAATGTATTGCAACACATCGGCCACGGTATCCATCTCAGGAATGGGGTGGTCGAATTCATACATCGCCGCGTCGGTGGGGTGCACATGCGAGTCGATCAACCCCGGCAACACGCTCTTGCCCGCCAGGTCAATTTGCGTGGTACGCGGCCCTGCGTGGCAAGTCACCTCGGCATTGGAACCGACGGCAAGAATTCTGTCTCCCTTGACGGCCATCGCCTCGGCAATTTGAAATCCAGCGTCTCCAGTGACGATCTGCCCGTGATGCAGTATCAGATCGGCGTCGCCTGCCTGCGCCGCTCCGCATTGCCAGGAGAACCCTGCTGACACAATCAGCCCGATCAGCAGCACCGCGGCTGCCGCGAAGCCGCGCACTGCGGGGCACATCCGATCACGGTACAGGTTGAAGCACATGCTGGACCTCTTCGCAAAATAATGCGATTGAACGCCCCGCAATCGAACGGGGTGAGGCGAAACGGGTTGGAAAAATTCGGCCACCAGGCCGGGGACGTGGTCAACTCAGGCGATATTTTTTCAGTTTGCTGAAATAAGTGCTGCGCGGCAACCCCAGCAGGCGGGCGGCCTCGGCCTTGTTACCGCCGCAGTGTTCGAGCGCGTCGCGCAGCCGCTCGAATTCCGAAGCGTCGGCGGCGGTGAATTCGGCAGTTTGCGGGCAGAGGACGGCATCGACGGTTGCCGCGGTCGGCAGGTCGCCCAAGCGGGCCGGCTTGGTTTCGAGCGCGCCACGTGGCGGACGGAACGCAGCGACGATGGGCGGAGGCAGGTCGAGCAGGGCAATGCCGTGGCCCTCAGCCAGCACGACCGCCCGCTCAAGCGCGTTTTCAAGTTCGCGCACATTGCCCGGCCAGGAGTAGGCCTGCAGGGCCACAATGGCCGCATCGTCAAGGTGGGTAATACGCTTGCCCAGCCGCTGAGCCGCGCGGCTCAGAAAATGCAGTGCCAGCTCAATGACGTCATCGCGGCGTTCACGCAGCGGGGGCAACGTGATGCTGATCACGTTCAGCCGGTAAAACAGGTCTTCACGGAATTTGCCCTCGGCAATCAGTTTTTCCAGATTCTGGTGCGTTGCGGTAATCAGTCGCACGTCGACTTCGATCGTCCGCGAGCCGCCCACCG
Source organism: Planctomycetota bacterium (assembly GCA_021781115.1). Taxonomy (GTDB): domain Bacteria; phylum Planctomycetota; class Planctomycetia; order Planctomycetales; family Planctomycetaceae; genus JAJXXL01. Next base: position 5,071 of record JAJXXL010000340.1, on the reverse strand, counting down.
GCTCGAACGACCGCTCTTGCAGCACGCGCAGCAGCTTGATTTGCACGTCGAGCGAAATATCGCCGATTTCGTCGAGAAACAGCGTCCCCCCATGCGCGAGTTCAAACCGCCCCACGCGGTCGCGGTGCGCGGTAGTAAAGGCACCTTTCACATGCCCGAACAGCTCGCTTTCCAGCAACCCGGCCGATAGGGCACCACAATGCACACTGACCATCGGCCCCGCACGCCGCGGGCTGTTTTCATGAATCGTCCGGGCCAGCAGTTCCTTGCCCGTACCGCTTTCGCCGCGAATTAACACTGACGACTGGCTGCACGACACCTTGCGCACCGTTTCGAGAACCGCCGCGATCGCAGGACTGTTGCCGCGGATCAGGTCGCGACGAAACGGCTCGGCGTCTTGAACCGCGGGCGAATCCTGCCGCCCAGTGATTTCGGTTTGAAGCAGCGAAATCAGGCGTTGCTGTTCGGCGATTTTTTCGACCTTCGTCTGCAGTTCGACACTCATCCGCGAGGCCGCCTGGTGTACCCTGGCGCTATGCAGGGCCACGCTCGTAATCTGCCCGAGCGCGGTGAGAAACGTCAGATCCTCGGCTGAAAACGCCGCGCCGTCGCGGCGCGGGCCGAGCAACACAACCCCTGCCAGCTCACCGTCAACCTCCAGGCCGTGCACCAGCTCGACCCCCAGCTCGCGCAACATGAGCTGCGTGGGAGATCGCGGCTCCTCGCCGTCGGTCCCCTGACGCAGCAGCGTGGCGTCTTGCCGCAAAATGCCGACGATTTCCTGATTCGCTGGAAACTGCAGCGGCGTGCGGGCCGGCCCCCGTCCCGCGACAAGTCGCAACGTACCGCTGCGGACGTCGTTCAGGTACAAGCTCGCCTCATCGACACCGAGCACGTCGCGGCATGAAGCGAGCATCCGCTCGCCCAGCACATCCGGGTCGCCCAGGTTCCCAGCCGCCTGGTTCATCCGCTGGAGTGCCTTGTCGAGCTGGTATTTTTCGCGAAAGAACCGGCGGTCGATCAATTGCTGCAACTGATCGCGAAACCAGCCGGCCAGCAGAACCGCCACCGTAATCGTGGCCATGACAGCCAGCCCTTGGTGTGGTACCTGCATGTTCTGATACATGCCGAACAGGCTGCTCGACGCAATGATCAGGCTATACCCCGCCGTTGCCAGAAAACTCACCACATAATACAGCATGCCACGACTCAAGATTTCGTCGACAAGCATCAGCTTGTAGCGCACGATGCCCACAGCGTAAGCCAGCATGAATAACAGACTGGCGGCAAACATGGGCACGCTGGCGTTGCCCAAGGCGAACCCCACCTGGTTGTAGAGCGCCATATGAAGCGTATATGCCACGGGAAATGTCGCCAGGATGCCGGCCCATAGAATCCACCGCACCTGACTGAGCACCAGCGGGTTGCGGGTGGTGAAAAAACTGTGCCCCAGCGCCACCAGCGTGGCGGCGAAGCAGACTGCGGCAATCGCCAGGTCGGTGTAAATCAATTCCCGCAAATCGCGGAGCACTCGTACGATATCAACTGCCGACGAACCCAGATGATAAACCCACGACGAATAGGCCGATTGGTAAATCAGTGCCGCCATCGCCGACAGCGGAATGGCATACAAGCCGGCAAGCGCTACGCGCGGGTGCGAAATCAAAAGTGCTTTGGGTTGCGGATAGACTAGAAAAAAATGCAACGTAACGACCGGCACCAGCATCGCATAGAACATGAAGGGTGCGGTCAGCCAGAAGCTTGCGGCAATGACCCACCAGTGGTAGCCCCCGACAAACGCGCCGCCGGTGACGAGGCACATCACGAAAAACAGGCGTGCGGCCCGGTCGAGAGGTCGCGCCCAGTATGCCAGCGCCCCCACGACAAACAGCCCGAACTCAAGCATGAACCAGACGAACGACATGACCAATTCGCTCGTCGGCAACGACTGAATCCGCAGCCAGCATTTCCGCGGTTGGCCCGCCGAACGACTGAAGTACTCGACCTCAACCCAGCGGTCGCCCTCAATTTCGACAAGTGGTGGAATCAGATCGCCCAGCTTTGACGGGTCGTCGCCACGGCTGAGTTGCCCGCCCGGCGGCACGGCAGGAACGCGTAGCGCCACGAGATCCCGCGTAAAGTGCATGAACGTGCTGGTTCGCGATCGGCCAATCGCGAGGAGTATGTCGCCCACGCGGGGCCGATTGCCCAGCGAATCCAGCGAGCTGGTGATTAACTGGATTTGAGGGCCAACCACGGGCTCGTTCGCCCCGCTGGACAACTCGGTGTCGACGAGCAGGCAGCGAACCCCCAGATCCGGGCAGGTAACGACAAACCCTAAAATGAATAGACAATACGCGACAGTCCCCACGCCACACGCAGAAACAACCCATTTAACCCATTGCACCGAATGTTCGGACCTCATATCACAAACTCCGATCGGCGCCGAGCGCCGAAATCGACATAGTTCAACCGATTTCGGCGCTGAAGCGATCTCAATCGGCGCCGAAACGATTCATCACTCTGTGATAGGAGGCATCAATGCAGAATGCAAGCCCACGCCCGAAAAACTTAAGAAAACGCCTGTAAATCGCAAGTCATACTCTGCAATTGCCACGTTCCGACCAGTTGAAGAATCTTGCAATCCGAGCGTCGCTGGCGATTTGGCACGCCAAGTGCTTTTTCAATCCATTGTCAGCCAATGGGAGTTCTTGGCCTGATGAAGCAAATGAGCGAATCCAAAGCAAAAATCGGTCGATATCGACCGACACGATACCCAGCCTGACCCTCAGAAAGGTTCGGTTGCCGCGAGAAGCTGGTTTTCAAGGGTGCGCCGAATTGCAGTCCGACCCACGCTGCAATTCGATTCCCAAATGAATCCATGAACCCAGCTTTGGCAATCAGCCTTTCTGAGGGTTTCTATTTTTCCTCTCTCGCTCAATTCTCGGCGTCATCAAACCATCGCGGTTGAAGTGCCCTGACGGGCGGTTCCCCTCGCTGAGGGCATTTTGCGTGGATTCCACGAGGGCAATTCGGGCGCGAAGATCGTCTATAAAAATGGCTGTCCAAGTATCTCCTGTTCGCTGGGGGTGCAATGTACGGGGTGTGGGCGTACACTGGGGAGGGATGGTTGTGGCTTGCAAGTGGTAATGAGGGTTTCGAATCATGTTGATCAATCGTTCTGCATTACTGGGTGGATTATTGTGTTTGTTGGCTGCGGTTTGCTCTCCAGCGGCCGACACACCTGTAACGCCATCGTCGCCCCCGACGGCCATCGATCAGGCGGCGCTGGAAAAGCAGCTTGCAAAAACACTGACGGGCGCGGTTTTCGCTGGCAACTACAGCGTGGCGGGCCAAAGTATCGACAAGCCACCGCACATGGAAAAGTATACGGTTTCGCGGGCAACGAAGCTCAAAGGCGACTTCTGGCTGCTGGAAGCGCGTGTGCAGTACGGCAAAAAAGACGTGACGGTGCCCATGACGCTTGAAATCAAATGGGCTGGCGACACACCGGTCATCACGCTGACCGATCTGGCAATTCCGCCGTTGGGCACGTTCACTTCGCGTGTCATGATTTACGGAGACCGCTATGCCGGCACCTGGCAACACGACCAGAATGGCGGGCATTTATGGGGCCGAATCGAGCGTGCCGCCGCCGAAACCCCCGACGCCTCGAAAGCCAAGCCGAATGCCGGCGCCCCAAAGTAGCGTTTTTGCGGGGACGGCGGGGCGCTCAAGAATCGTCAGCCGCGCGCGGTTTCGTCAAGAAGAACAACAGTTGCAACCCCAGAAACAGCCCGAGCGGCAGAAACAGCAGTACGACGGCCACCTTGAGGAGCGTCTCGTTAAAGCGAAACATTGAAGCGGCCATCAGAAAACAAACGACGCCGGCTAAGGTCAACAAAAGCAGGCTGCACCCGGCGGCGGTCATTTGCGACTTGAACTGGCTTCGTTCAGACGGCGTCTCAAAATATAGTTCAATCGTTCGTCGTCGGCGCACTGACCGTTCGACGCCGTCCAGCACGTCAAAACTGCGCGTCAAATCCGTCCAGGTCGGTGCGACTTTTTTTCCAGCGATTTGTTGCTCGAACCGACTGAGCAGTTCGGCGCCCCAATCATCATCGGCCGTGGCCAGCGAAATTGGCTCGCCCGACGCGCGAATATCGAGCGCGTAGCGGGTATCATCGCCCGCCGTCGTCAGCGTCGCCGTACCGCAATCGCCCGAAATCGTCATCTGCCAGGCGGGGGCCTCACGTCCGACGGCAACCGACCAAACTGCTTGCGGCAGTTTGCGGCCACCCAGGGTGACGGTGGCCATCGACACGCCTCCCTGCTCTGGCCCGATGCGCGATGCGGCAACCTGATCGTAGTCGCCGCCAAGGTAACGCAGCAGGTCAAGATCCTCGAAAAAAGCGGCGGCGACGACGCCATTCGAGAGCAAGCCCCCGGGCGGTTCGGGCAATATCCGCCGCTCGAGCCGTACATGATGCAGGCCGCCCAGCGCCTGCTGATTCAGGGCGTCGCGCAGGTGCCGCGAAAGCGTGCGGCCCCTCCAGGGCAATAACGGAAACAGCACGGCCGGCGATTCAGCGTCGATCAGCGTCAGCTCGTAGACAAACGTCGATTGTTGCTCGGGCGTGGGAAACAGCAGCAGTGGCTTACCCGTCGCAGCCAACTGCCGCGCCCCGCGCATCACGTCGTCGTCGGCCCCCAGGATAATCACCGCATCAAGATACTTGTCAGCGAGCAGTTCTTCCCAGCTAGCTCCGACGTCGAGCCGCGGGTGATTGGGTCGCAGCGCCGCATGACAAGCCGGGGCGCCGATCGTGCATTGCAGTCGATGCGTACGATCGGCAATGACAGCTCGCGCGAAGGGCAGCGCGCGAAGGTCGTCTCCCAGCAGGGCGAAGTTCATGTTCGACGCTTCCGACGAAAATTGGCGACTCTTACGTCTGCCCCGAGCCGCACGGACGTTTCAGGCGCCTGTCGCGCGGCACGGGCGGTCGCCGGCCGCTCGGCGATTTGCCCGTGGGTTCACGCAACTCAAAACCGGCTATTCGGCCGCGGGAGG
>JAJXXL010000062.1 GCA_021781115.1 Planctomycetota bacterium | reverse complement strand
GTTCACGAGCGACATTCTTTCGGCCGCCGCGGCCATGCGCCGCAGGACGACGACCGCGGTTTCCTCATCGAGATGATGCAGGAATAACGAACACACCACCACGTCATACCCCGGCGGAAGCGGGTTGCGCACCACGTCGTGTTCAAAAAAAAATCCGCCGCCGACCAACGGCCCCGCACGCCGGGCGTGATCAATTGCCACCGGGCTGACGTCGCAGCCGTCGACCTGCCACTTCAACCCGGCCCGCGCAGCCCGATGGGCAATCGCCCGTGTCACGTCGCCCCCTCCGCATGCCAGGTCAAGCACCCTGAGCGATGCTGCCGGCACGTCGCGAATGAGCCGGCGCACGCCCCGCCAGACGATCGTGCTGCTGCGACTGACCCGGTTTATTCGCTCCAAGCCCCGCAGAGCCTGCTGGTGCAGCGACGGGTCGAGTTCGGGGTCGTCCATCCATTCGGGCTGCCGATTTCGCAACTGGACATTCGCAAACAACGCGGGCTTCATCAACTTTTGCACGTGGCGTTCCTGATCAATCGCAATCCTCGTCGGCTGCGTTATAGCATGTTTTTACCGCAATTGCGGCGGCACTCGCGCAGCGCTGCTGGCTGGTTGTGCCGCGAAACCCGCAAGATAATTGTGCGAATTACGAAAAAGTAATCTTCGCTGGCGGAACACTCGACCCGCGCGCATGGTTTATAGTTGTACAGGAGCCATTACCGCAACGCGACGGTCGGTCATCAACCCGTTCGGGGGGCGATCGGCTTGCCCGGCGGGCGACTGCATCCTGAGCCACGTGTCGGTTTCAACCGGGGTGCCCAATGCTGAGTACGATTCGATGCAAGGCGTGTGGCATCTCGTTTCAAGTCGAGTCTGACTATTCCGATGTGCGGGGGACGTGCCCCAACCGGCGGTGTCGGCAACCTTACGTGCTCACGTTCGGCGGGCAACCGAGCAGACTTGGCGGTGAGTCGGCCATGCAGCGGAACGTGGCCTCAACGCAACTGCTGGCCGCCCTGTTCGCCCCCCCCAATCGGCGGTTGCTCTTCCTGGGCGGCGTTGCAGCCAGCTTGCCGGGCCTGGTTCTAGCGATTGTTGCGGCCTGGTGGCTCAACCACGATTCGGTCCGGTCGCTCCAACCGGTCGTCGCAGCGCGGCCAATCCAGTCTGAGGATCGGGCGCCGGTCAATCGCGTGGCGCGTCAAACGGTCTCGCGGTCCCCCGCTGCGTTCGAACAGGCGACTGACGACGCGCCCCGCCCACCAGGCAGGGCAATGACGACAGACATGCCGGGCGCGGCAGAATTCGGCCTTGCTCCTCGGCCCGGTGGCGATCTCGGCGACGAACCGCTCGTCGCACCCTCTGAAGGGCGCGGGCCGCGGCCTGAGATTTCCGAAAAGCCGACTTTGAACCTGGCCGACCTGATTCAACTCATCGAACCGTCGGTGGTGCGTGTGAACGTGACCACCGACCGGAGCGGTGCGTTTGGCAGCGGCTTCATTGTCGATGCACGGGGCACGATCGTCACGAACTACCATGTTGTGGAGCATGCCCGCCAAGCCGAGGTCATGTTTCGCGACGGAACGACCACGCCCGTGCTTGGCTTCAGGAAACTCGAGCCGCGGAAAGACCTTGCAATCCTCAGCGTTGCGGCGCCCGCCGGCAAACTGCAACCGGTTTCGCTGGCCGCAGCGCCGCCCCGCAAGGGCGAAACGGTGGCCGCATTCGGCGCGCCACTGGGCTTTTCCTTCACCGCCTCGAACGGCATCGTCAGCGCGATTCGCCCCGGCGAAGACCTGAACGCCGACCTGCGGCAACTGTTGCGATCAGACTTTGGCCACGAACCGCACATGACCTGGATTCAGACCACCGCCCCGATTTCTCCAGGCAACAGTGGCGGCCCGCTGGTCAATTTGCAAGGGCAGGTCGTGGCGGTCGATACGTTGGGGTTCGATGAACTCCGCGGGCAGAACCTGAATTTTGCCGTGTCAGCCAGCGATGTACGGCAAACACTCGACAACTGCGATGAATCGTTGCTGCCGCTGTCGGCCGCCTCGGCCCGCGCACCGGTCGGCCCCCGGCGTTTGACCGATGGGCCCAACTCACCCGACAGCCAGGCGCTGCTTCGCGAAGCGCGGCAGATTCGCGTTGCGGTGCAGTTGTCGAGCGATGAGCCATTGCCTGACGCCGCCGCCAAGTACGCAAAACAGGCCCGTGAACTGCTTGACCGGCAAGGCTGGACGGTTGTCGAAAGCGATGGCCCCGACGTCGCCGTGCTCGTGTGCAACGCCCGCCTGGCGCAATTGCCGCGGCGCGCGGGCGGAGTCGGTTTGCGGTTTAACGCGCTGGTTGTCGGCAAACTGAATCCGCCGGGCGAAGCGGCACAACCGCGGGTGCTCTGGCAGGACAACCAGTTCAATCGGAGCACTGCGGTCGCACCGGCTCAGCGCCGGTCGGCGTACGAGCGGCTCATCAAGAATGCCATCACAGAAGCGTGCAAGCACCTCGCCGAATCCCGGCGGCGGGAGGTTCAGCCAGCGGGTTGAAGCCCGCCGGAGCGATGCGGGTTGTGCAATGCGCAGCCGCATGCGGTATGATGCCCATCGAATCGCACCCGGCGTTGAATTGGAATCACTTCGCAACCTGCCATGCCTCCGCGGATTTACCTCGATAACGCAGCCACGTCGTTTCCGAAGCCTGAGTCGGTGTACGCGGCGATCGATGACTACAACCGCCGCCTGGGCGCGCCGCTTGGCCGTGGTGCGTATCGCGAGTCGATGTCTGCGGCGGGCATCGTTGGCCGCTGCCGAAAGCGGGCGGCAGAGCTGTTCACCGCCGAAGCGCCCGAACAGATTGTGTTCACCTTCAACGCCACCGACAGTTTGAACCTGGCGCTGGCTGGCCTCTTGCAGCCAGGCGATCATGTGGTGACATCGGCCGCTGAGCACAACTCGCTGCTGCGGCCCTTGCGCGCCCTCGAAGATCGGTGCGGCATCGCAATCAGCCGCGTGCCGGTGAACGTTGCGGGGCGCATCGAACCGGCCGACATCCGCAAACAGCTGCGTCCCGAAACGCGCCTCGTGGCGGTCATGCACGCTTCGAACGTTACGGGAACATTGCAGCCGATTGACGACATTGGCGCCGTTGCACGACAGGCCGGCGCACTGTTGCTTGTCGACGCCGCTCAAACCGCCGGGCAAGTAGCGATCAACCTGGCCCGCAGCCCGATCGACCTGCTCGCCTGCGCCGGTCATAAAGGGTTGCTGGGGCCGCTGGGCACAGGGCTGCTGTACATTCGACCGGGTGTCGAAGACCGCGTGCCCCCTTTGCGACGGGGAGGTACCGGGACGCATGGCGATGACGACCGTCAGCCGGAAACGCTGCCCGAGAAATACGAGGCGGGCAACCTCAACGCGCCGGGGCTGGCCGGGCTTGAAGCCGGGCTGGCCTGGTTGCAATCGCGCGGCGTCGATGCCGTCCGCAACCACGAGTTGGAACTCCTGTGCGCATTGCTGGAGGGCCTCGCCGGCATTCCACGCGTGCAGTGCTACGGTTCGCGACTTGCCGCCGAACGCGTGGGCGTGGCAAGTTTCACAATCGACGGCTACGACCCGCAGGTTGCCGCGGCGATTCTCGACGAATCCTTTGGCATTCAAGCGCGGGCCGGTCTGCATTGTGCACCAGGAATGCATCGGGCGCTAGGCACGCTCGCCATTGGCGGCACAGTGCGGCTCAGCGTGGGGCCGTTTAACACCGCGGCCCACATCGCCGCCGCCGTTTCCGCCGTTCGAGAAATTGCCGCATCCGCCTGAGTCGAGCCGAGCCAAGGGGGCAATCGCCTTCAGTTGTCGGCCACGAGGCCGAGCACAGCATGGCGTCAGCCCGGCGCCGATCAGGCTTACGCGGGTTGAATCTCGAACGGGCTCTTCGGCGGGCTGCTGCGGCAGAGCAAGATACCCAATTCATAAAGTACACACAGTGGAACCATCATCAGCATCATGCTGACCGGGTCCGACGGAGTGAGCACCATTGACAGGATGGCAATAACCAGAATGGCCAACCGGCGTTTGTCGCGATAATCGGAAGCGGCAAAGATCGAGATCTTTTCGAGAAACAGCATGATCAGCGGCAACTGAAAACTCAGGCCGAACATCAACGACATCACGAGCGCAAAGCTGATCCAGGAGTTGATTCGCATTTCGGGGCGCAGGTTCAGCCACGCGTTGAACCCAAACAAAAAATCAAGCACAAACGGAATCACCGCGAAGAAGCAGAACAGAGCCCCGCCCAAAAACAGCACCACGCTCATCGGCAAATACCGGTAGACGTACTTCCGCTCATGCGGGTACAGCCCTGCTGCGACGAACAGCCACAACTGAAAGAACACCCACGGGCTGGCGATGACCAGCCCGACAATGAACGACACCTTCATGTAAATCATGAACGCCTCATCGGGAGTGTCAGTTCGTGGAAGAATATTTTCCTTGGAAACTTCGGCCTTGATTTCGTGTTTGAGCAGTTCGAGCCAACGCCCGCGCACCTTGAGCTCAATCAGCCGCGGCTCGGTCGAATCGGGTGGTGCGGGGTACGTTTCAGGCATCGACTCATGCAGTTTTTGGGCAAGCTCATGGACATCGACAATCAGCCCGGGCGCTGCTTCCTCGACGGACGACGCCTGACCGCCATTCGCTGCCGCAATGCCAGCCCCGCCCGGGAGTTCTTGATCGGTTCGATCGTGTTGTGCGTGTGGCACGTCGGGGGCCGCAGCGGGCGCAACCGTTGCGGGCACCGCCGTGTCGGCAGAACGGCGTGCCCACCAATCGTTCATCCGTTCGGCCAGCCCTTTCGACGCTGCGGCAACATTTTGAACGTCGATTGGCTTCAGGCCGAAATGCCGTTCCATGGCCGCCGTCACCGGCAATTGCACCCACCGGATGACATGCTGCGAAAAAAAGAACGCCGCCACGACACACAAGGCCAAGCCGATGATCGCCTTCCACAAATGCACGCGCAGCACCTCGAGATGCTCGCCGAACGTCATTGTCGAATCGTCAAACAGATCTTTGGACATCGCAGCACCTGCTGGCCTGTTCTGTAAAACCGGAAACCGCGACAACGCCACCAAGCCGACCGCGAGCCGTCGCGCCCGGTTCTCACGTGAATGCCGCGCGCGGCGCGCGAACGCCGCCTGGTCGATCGTCGCTGTGGCGCGCCATGCGGTTGCATTTGTCGAGACCGCCAACGAGCCGAATGCTCGCGGCGGTTACGTCGGGGCGACGCCCACGTGCCTCGGCAACCCGATGCCCGGTGCCGATCCTCGCGTGGGGAAAAACAGCCCCCGAAGCTCGCACAAACCAGCCGGCAAAGCGCACTGACAGGGTACCCACTCGCAATGCCCGCTTGCAGAGCAGGAGTACGGAGCGGAACTTCACCCTGATTTTGACCGACCCGCCAACGCGTGTCAACAGAATGCCGCGGCTGGTCCACGCCCGTCATCCCGAACGTGCCCTGAAAGCCACGCTCGGCGCTGAAGGCGGCTTTCTGTGTCAGCCACGCTCCCAGACTGCGAAGAAGCCGGGCGCGCGGACTCGTTCAATGACGGAGACGAGACCGTAGAACAACCTGGCCAAACGGCGCATCCAACAACAACTTGTCAAAGATCGTCGGTGTGATGCGGGTCACTGGCGGGGCCACAACGTGACCGACACAAGCATTATTGGCGCCGTGACAATAAAGATCAATATGCCAAATTTATGGGCTTTTTGTATCAGCAGGTCGAGGTCGCCCGGAATGGAGCACGCCCGGCAAACCACGACCTTGCAGCCGGGCAGAACACCCCATGTGCGGTCCGCCGCGGTCGGCCGCCATGATCGGGCAGCCGCCATCTGCAGTGCGGGCCGGAGCCAGAATTCCTCGGATTTTCCGTGCGGAAGCGCCGGTGGGAGGCAAGCTTCGCGGGGCCGCGAGAGTTATACTGGGAGACATGGCTTTTGATTGTCGATCGGCCACGTCGTTTCTCTGCAATTATCACCCCAGTTTCCACGCGAATCCGGTTGGCGAGCATGGAAGAATCAATAGCCGGGCCGGGGGGCAAGTCGCCGCCGAGTGTACCCACCTCCGGCAGCCCGCAACCGCCGCAGGGGTATGAATTGGCTGCGACTGCCAAGCCCGCCCCGACGCCTTGTTGGCGCGCAACGGGTTGGGCGTGGTTACTGTATGTTGCATTGGCAGTTGCCGCAACCTGGCCGTTGGCCCGGCATTTCGACCGCGTCATTCCCACGGGGCAGGAAGGAGTGGCAACGGTGCCGCTGTTCAACCTGTGGACCCTGTGGTGGAATGCCGATCGGCTGGCACATGGATTCCGGGGGTATTGGAACGCGCCGATCTTTCACCCGGCCCACGACGCCTTTGCGTTCTCGGAACCGCAGCCGGCGTCATTGATCGTGGCGCCCTGGTTCTGGCTGGGGACGCGCCCCGCAACCGCGTACAACACCTACCTGCTGCTGGCACTGACGCTGAACGGCTGGTGCACGTTTCGCCTGATGTTACGGTTGAACTGCGGCACATGCGCCGCACTCTGTACGGGCGCAATGGTCGAACTTCTGCCGTTCGTGCATTGGCAACTGGGTGTCCTGCAACTCGTTCCACTGTACGGAGTCATCGTCACAATTCATGCTCTGGTGAACCTGGGCGACGCGCCTGAGTTCAAAACCGCCATGCAACTTGGCACGGCATTTGCGCTGACTTACGCGATGTGCGCGAACTACGGTTTGTTTTTGGCCGTGTTGCTGGTGCCGGGCGGCGTGTGCCTCGTGGGCCCGGGAGTCCTGCGGCTCAAAACGTGGGGTTGGCTGGTGGCTTCGGGCGTGCTGGCGGCAGTGTTGTTGGCCCCCATTGTCGTCGTGCAACTGCGCATGGCCAAATCGTATCAATTTGACCGTACCCCGCAATTAATGACCGATCTTTCCGCGCATGCGGGTGATTATACGATCGCGCCGTGGCGACAATTTGTCGATCTCCCCGACCGATCGAACGATATCCGTCGTCCCTCCTGGAAACTTTCGCCGGGAACATTCAAGCTCGTGCTGGCGGCGCTAGGCATTCTGCGCGGGTTGATCGACCGCCGGTTTCGCCGCTGTGTGCTGTTTTGTGCAGTCGTCGCCGCATTGTCGATTGCGCTATCGCTGGGGCCGCCGCTAACTCTGGGCGGCTGGCACCCTTACAACACGCTTGTGACCCATTGCCCGGGGTTTGCTCAGGTCCGTAATGTGTTTCGCTTTGCCTTGTTCGCGCAACTTATGGTGGCGTGTCTGGCGGGCGTGGGGCTCGATCTCTTCGGGACGAGCTGGCTGCCTGCCGCGATTCACTGGATACCCGGGGCACGGCTGGCGAATTGGAGCCGCCTGGCAGTAACCCTGTTGCTGGTTCTGACGGGGGCGAGTGCGACAGGCGAAGGTTGGCCGCGTGGGCAGGGTTTTTATACACTTCCTGATGCAGCCGACCAGCGCGACTGGCTGACATGGGCGCAGCGGCAGGCCCCCGCGGGTGCCGTGTTCGCCTGTATTCCCCTGCCCGACGGCGCCACGGTGGGCGCTTACCAGGACACTGCGGTCTGGATGTACTGGGGCATGTGGCACAAACACCCGTTGGTGAATGGGTATTCGGGTTTTTTTCCGAACCAGTTCCTGGCATTGCGTGAAGCGGCCCTGCATTTTCCCGACCGCAACAGCCTGGCGCATCTGGCCACTGCCGAGGTCGATTACTGCATCGTGCGGCGCTCTGCGGCGACCCGCGCGCAAATCGAAGGCGATCCGCAAATCGCGCCGTTTCTCCAATGGATCTTGGGCGACGACCGCGCGGAACTTGATGTGTATCAACTGGCAAACTGGCTCCGCCCGACACCGTCGGCAAGCGCCAACGGCGGTTGACACCCTTCGAAATCCTGGCAACGTCGCGGGCGACAGGTCAATTCGCGATCGACCGCACGGCGACCGCCTGAGGGCGAATTACGGCCGAGTTTCTGGGCGGCGGGACGGCCACGAGTGGCAGCTTGAGCGTAAACGTCGTGCCCTTGCCAACCACGCTATCAACGCGAATTCGCCCCTGGTGCGCTTCAATCACTTCACGGGCCAGCGCCAGGCCCAGCCCGGTGCCTCCCTGACCGCCCGCGTCGGCAGTTTTTGTCGTGAAGAACGAATCGAAGATTTTGCGCAATTGATCGCCGGGAATGCCACAGCCCGTGTCGCGCACGACAAGTTCAGCCATACCGGTTTCGGTGTTTGCACGCACGCCAATCGTCAATTGCCCGCCGCCTTCCATGGCCTGCCGGGCGTTGACGATCAGATTCAGCAGAACCTGCTGAATCTGGCAGGCGTTAACTAGCGCTGCCGGTTGCCCCTCGAATTGCGTTTGCAACCGCACCCGGTGCATTTGCAGATCCTTTTCGACGAGCACCAGCACTTCCTGCACGAGTTCGATCAGACCAATCGGCTCGCGGCGGTCGCCGCCGCGGCGGGCGTAGGCGAGCAGCCCGGTGGTGATCTTGCTGGCGCGTTGTCCAGCGTTCAGGATTTTGTCGAGCGCTTTTTCGCGAGTGGCGTCGTCCTTATGCCGCAGTCCAAGCTTGGCATAATTGATGATCGTCGTGAGAATGTTGTTGAACTCATGCGTCATCGACGAGGCGAGCGAGCCCACCGTGCTCAACTTCTGAGCCTGAATCAATTGCTGCTTCAGTTCACGAATCTGTGCTTCGAAATCGGGCCGTTCGATCGGGGCAGACATTTCGGGCGCTCTCTGTTGAATGCCGCGGGGCCGCAAACCGCGCAGGGTTTGCTCTGAGGTTCGTATCGGATGAAACGGTGCTGTTTCTCAAGACGGTGGCGCCGGTTCGAGGGGCTGAAACGGCGTTGCGCGTGGAACCGACACAACATTCGGGATGTGACTGTTGATCGGGTTGGGTAAACTAGGCGGATCCTGACGGGCAGCTCAGAAACTACGAGCGTGACCTGGCGCGCCAAGTCACCAAAAACCGATGATGATTAAGATAATAACGCCGCCGCAACGCCCCCCCCGTTCAGCCCGGTATTCTGCATCCTGCCCCCCTGACGAGTCGTGTGCCATGCAAGTCGTCATTACCGCCGTAGGCCCCGACAATCGGGGCTTGGCCGATCCGATCGTGCATTACGTCACGTCAACCGGGGCGAACATCAGTGAAATCCAGATGTACGACCACGATTCTGAACGGATTTTTGCGATGCTGCTGCGCACCGAGTGGCTCGCCGATCGTGAACCGCTCGCCGACCTCCGCGCAACGATGCACGAGATCGGCTTGCAGAAGGGGCTTTCGATTCGCACCTGGTCGCCCGACGAGCGGGCCGCATCACCCCGGCTGGCGATCTGCACGACCTATCGTCCGGAACCCGCACTTGCGGTGCTCCGCGCGATTCGCGACAAGCGCTTGCGGGGGGTTCCCGCCGTGCTCATTGGCAACCGCCCCGCCTGCCGGGGCGTGGCCGAACAGTTTGGCATCGATTGGCATCACATCGGCGATGCGGCGGGCAACCCCGACAATGAACGGATGATTGCCCTGTTTGACGAATACCAAGTCGACTACGTGGTCTTGGCGCGCTACATGCGCGTGTTGCCAGCGGGAACCTGCTGGAGGTTCGCCGGTGGGCGGATCATCAATTTGCATCATGGGCTGTTGCCATCGTTTCCCGGTCCCACCCCTTACCAAGACGCC
>JAJXXL010000566.1 GCA_021781115.1 Planctomycetota bacterium | reverse complement strand
GACGGGCCACGTCGTGTTCAGCACGCTGCACACGAACGACGCGCCGGGGGCATTCACCCGGCTTGTCGATATGGGCGTCGAACCGTACCTCGTGGCCAGCACGGTCGAAGGCGTGCTGGCCCAGCGGCTGGTGCGCGTACTATGCCCGAAGTGCAAGACCTCTTATCATCCCGGCCCCGGCGACTTGCCCGCTGATTTTCCCGAACCCTGGCCCGACCGATTGTTCAAACCTGTCGGCTGCCGCGATTGCCGCGGTTCGGGTTACTCGGGCCGAACCGGTATCTTTGAACTGCTTAAGACCGACGCCCGTGTGGGCGAACTGTGTATCGAGCGGGCCAGCGCTTCAAGGATTCGCGAACACGCCCTGGCACACGGCATGATTACGCTGCGGCAGGACGGCTGGCGCAAAGTGCGCGAAGGAACGACGAGTGTCGAAGAAGTCACCCGCATCACCAAGGGAGACCTGCACTAACCCCCGATAACGCACGACCAATCCCGCTGGCGGGCCCGTAGCCATTGGCCGCGGGCGAACCCGGTGGCGCATGCCATTGGCGTCATTTTGCAAGTGGGTTCTTGATCGTGTTTGAGGTGTGCCGTGTGTTTGCATCATGCCTGAATTTGAATACACAGCGCGAGAGCTTTCAGGACGTGAAGTGACCGGCCTGTTGTCGGCGGGCAGCGAGCAGGAGGTCGTGAACACGCTGGCCGACCGGGCCCTGTTTCCCACGCGGATTGCATTGGCCGAGCAGGCAAAGTCCATGCAAAAGGCGGTCGGCCGGCGGGTCCGCACGCGGCACCTTTCGGCATTTTATTCGCAACTCGCCGATCTGCTGCATTCGGGCGTGCCCCTGTTGCGCTCGCTGCAAGTGCTCGAACAGATGTCATCGCAAGCCACGCTGTCAGCCGTGCTGCAGGACGTGCGCGAGCAGGTCGAAGAGGGCACACGCCTGGCCGACGCATTTAAGCGGCACCCCAGGGTCTTTCCTGAACTCGCCGTCAGCATGATTCGCGCCGGCGAAGAGGGCGGGTTTCTTGAAGAAGTCTTGAAGCGCATCGCCATGTTTACCGAACATCAGGAAGACCTGAAAAACCGGGTCATCGGCGCCATGGCATACCCCCTGTTTCTCATCGGAGCCAGCGTGCTCGTCGTTTCGGGCATGCTCGTGTTTCTGGTTCCCAGGTTCGCGCCCATTTTTGAGCGGCTCCAGGAGCGCGGCGAGCTTCCCTGGCCCACGCAGGCCCTCATGGCAGTCAGCGGTTTCCTCCAACAGTTCGGCCTGTGGGTGGTCGTCGGCCTGGGGCTGGCAATCTGGCAGTTGATGGCGTTTATCAACACCCCCCGCGGCCGGTTGCTCGTCGATACCTGGCGAATCCGGCTCAAAGGCATCGGACCGATCATCCGCAGTCTCGCCATCGCCCGGTTTTGCCGGATCCTGGGCACACTGCTCCGCAACGGCGTGCCGATTTTGCCCGCGTTGCGAATTTCCAAAGACGCCACGGGCAACCAGTTGCTCAGCAACGCCATTGGCGACGCGGCCGAAAACATTTCCTCAGGTAAATCGCTGGCCCGCCCGCTGGCCGCCAGTGGCCAGTTTTCGCGCGAGGTCGTCGAAATGATTTCTGTCGGCGAAGAAGCCAACAACCTCGAACAGGTGCTGCTCAATATCGCCGACAATATGGAAGTCCGCACTTACCGGCAGCTCGAACTGTTCGTTAAACTGCTGGAACCGATGATGTTGCTGGTCATGGCGGTCGTCATTCTGTTTGTCATGATCGCCCTGTTAATGCCCGTGCTGCAAAACTCGGGCGGGCTTGGTTAAATCACAAAGTTCAGGAGAACTCGTCATGATCGTCCGCGCTGCCCGTAAATCAACGCGCGCCCGCCACACCGGCTTTACACTGATGGAAGTGCTGCTCGTGCTGGCCATTCTGGGCGTCATCATGGCCATGGTGCTGCCCAACCTGATGGGCAAGCAGAAGCAGGCCAACATTGACGCTACCCGGCTCAGCATTCACGGCATTGAACAATCGCTGAAAATGTACGCGCTCGACCACGATGGCGAGTTCCCCACGACCGCCGAGGGGCTGAACGTGCTGATAACCGCCAACGGCGCCGACAAGAAATGGAAGGGCCCCTACATCGACAATGCCAGTTCCGTCCCCACTGACCCTTGGGGCAACCCGCTGCAATACCAGTACCCCGGCACCCATAACACCGCCGGTACTAAGCCCGACATCTGGTCGTACGGCCCCGACAAGCAGGACCACACCGACGACGACATTTCCAACTGGAGCGAAAAGCTGTGACGGCGTGGCGCTGCGCTTTACCGCGCCGCAATCACACGCGGCGGGGGTTTACGCTGTTTGAAATGCTGCTGGTGCTCATGGTGCTCGTCACCGCCGCATCGCTGGCCGCCCCCCCGTTGCGCCGCGTCATTCAAGAGCACCAGTTGCATCAATCGGCCGACTTGCTCAAGGTGCGGCTGACCGCCGCCCGTGTCCATGCCATTGAATCGGGTTTGACGTACCAGTTCCGATTCGAGCCGGGCGGGCGAATGTACCTCGTCATTCCGTCGGAACACGACCCGGCCAGCGCCCAGCAGTCAACCGCCGCAGGTGGCACCGCAGCGCCCTCTTCGACTGGCCGCTGGAAGGTCGGTGGCGCGTTGAGCACCGCCGTGCACTTCGACGCCCAAGGCGGCGGCAACGGTACCGCGAATGAGCCGATTCACGCCGCCTGGCTTGCCGATTTGCCTCAGGCCGATGAACTGCAAGGCGTCAACTGGTCGGCACCGGTCTATTTTCTGCCCGACGGCTCGAGTACCGGGGCCGTTGTCAAAGTGCTCGACCATCGCAATCTTTCGGTGACGCTGACAGTCCGCAGCCTGACGGCCGGCGTCTCGCTGACACCGATCACACGCGAGGGCTCCTGATGCACCGGCAGGCCCCTCTGTTCCTGAATAACATCTGCCCGCCGGCCCGGCAGGGGCTGACGTTGTTTGAAGTCTTGCTTTCTCTGGCGATCTTTGCCGGGGCGATGGCGGCGATCGGTCAACTCGTTTCCAACGGCGTGCGCGGCGCCGTGAAAACTCGGCTCGAAACCCAGGCCGTGCTGCGGGCGGAAACAATTATGGCCGAAGTGGTATCTGGCGTGCTCCCGTTTCAGTCGACTCAAAATACGCCGTTCAGCGACGACCCGGCGTGGCATTCGAGCGTTTCGATTCACGCGGGGCCAACCAGCAATTTGTCCATCGTCGAAGTCACGGCGGCCCACCCCGGCACCAGCAAAATGGCCGACGTGTCGTTTACCTTGCGACGATACCAGCGCGACCCGGCGCTGTACCTCCAGATCATCGCCACTCCTCCACAGAACAGTTCGACCACGTCAAGCACCAGCGGCACGGCGACAACGGGGGGCTCCTGATGAATGCACGCACCGCATTCCCGCGCAGCCCCCACACCGGGACCGCTAAAGTCTGCCAGCCGCTGGCCACCAACGCCACACTGACGCGGGGTTTTACGCTGCTCGAAGTGCTGACAGCCCTGGCCCTGAGTCTCTTGTTGATGGTCGCCCTGACGTCGGCACTGAATCTGTACCGCAGTTACTCGACTGCCGGCCTGGCCGATGTCGAACGGGCACAACTGGCTCGGGCCATCATGCAAAAAATCGAGCTCGACGTTCGCGCCATCTTGACCGTGGCTCCCCCCTCGGCGGCGACCACCGGCGCCGATTCGAGTTCATCCTCGTCTTCATCATCGTCTGGCTCATCATCGACCGGGTCAGGGTCAAGCTCGAATTCCAGCGGCGGATCGGGCAGTTCGTCGTCGGGTAGCTCGTCATCGGGTAATTCTTCTTCAGGCAGTTCCTCTTCAGGCAGTTCGTCTTCCGGCAGTACAAGCACCACGCCCCAAGTGACCGACCCCAGCACTTCGGCGCAGATGATGACCAGCGGGATGGTCGGCGATGCAACATCGCTGATGTTGTTCGTCGATCGCCCGAACCGTAACCTGGCCTTCAATGCCGCGTTCAACACCTCGACCACCCCTGCGCACTCCAGCGAATTGAAGACGATTGGCTATTTTGTGAGTGGCATGGGTGGTTCCGGTCTGCACACCGTAGTGCCCGCGCAGCATACGATTGGCGGGGTGCCCGGCGATACGCCCGGCAAAGGCCTGGCCCGGCTCGAAGGCGACCAGGTTGTCATCAGCCCGGCGTTGCAAGTCGCCAGCGTGCAGACCTTGGGAATGTACACGCAGATCCTGGCGCCCGAAGTGGTCAGCCTGCAATTCCGGTATTTCGACGGCATGATGTGGCAAACCTACTGGGACAGCAGCCAGCAGCAATCGCTGGGCCTGCTGCCGCTGTTGCCCCAGGCCATTGAAATTACGCTGCATTTACAACCCGTCGCCGCAACGACCCGTCACGCCGCGACCAATGCGGGTGTGGTCGCCGCAAACGACACGTACCGCATGGTGGTAGCGATTCCCGTTTCGCGGCCAGCTACGCCCAACGCAGCGTCGTCCACATCCAGCACGAGCACGACCGGCACGAATACACAGTAACGTTCGACGAGAACTTGCGCATCGGGAGCACATCGATGAACATCGCACGGCAACAATCTTCAATTGGCCTGAAAGCCGCCGCCCGCCGAGGCAGCATTTTGCTGGTCGTGCTGATTCTGGTCATGCTGCTGAGCCTGGGCGCATACACCTTTTCTGAATTCATGGTGGTCGAAGCTGAAGCAACGGCAGTGCATGTCAAAACCGTCGAAGCCCGTGCATTTGCCGATTCGGGCGTCGAACTCGTCGCTGCCTTGTTGAGCGACCGGACCCAAACCAACCCGCCGAACCTGTACCACAATCCGCAAATGCTTCAGGGCGTGCTCATGCGCGACGGCGGTACGCCCGGCGGCCGCGGGCGATTCAGCATTGCCACCGCGACCGAAACCGATACCAGCGCGCGTTCGATCCGCAATGGCGCAGTCAATGAATCGTCGAAGCTGAACCTGAACGCAATTTCCACCTGGAACCTGACCGACGACCAGGACCACGCGCTGCTGATGGCGATTCCGGACATGACCGACGAAATTGCCGATGCGATTCTCGATTTCATCGACTCCGATACGACGCAGCGCATGTCAGGCGCTGAAAATGATTATTACCAGGCGCTGTCGCCACCTTACCCGGCAAAAAACGCCCCACTCACTTCGCTCGACGAGTTGCTGCTGGTGCGGGGCGTCACTCCCTGGCTGCTTTACGGAGAAGACGCCAACCGCAATGGGTTGCTCGACCCCAATGAAAACGACGGCGCCCAAACGCCACCGCTCGACAATGCCGACGGCGTGTTGCAGCGCGGCTGGTCGGCCTGGTTCACGGCGTTCAGCCGCGAATCGAACCTACGGACCGACGGCACACCGAAAATCAACGTCAACAGCCCCGACCTGGCAACGCTGTACAACCTGATCGTGGCCGAATTCGACGTACCCACTGCCCAGTTCATTCTCGCCTATAGGATGAACGGGGCCGCCGGCAGCACCATATCGGCCCTCGCCACACAATTGGCGTCCTCGGGTACCGGCAGCAGCGGGAGCGCGAGCAGTGGTTCGGGCTCGGCCAGCGGTGCGTCGAACAGCACCAACAGCGCCAGCGGCAGCAACAGCGCCAACAGTTCCAATGGAAACAACAGCGCCAACAGTTCTAGTGGCAGTAACCGCGCCAACAGCTCCAGCGGAAATAACAGCGCCAATAGTTCAAGCGGCAGCAACAGTGCCAACAGTTCCGGCGGCAGTAATCGCGCCAACAGTTCCAGCGGAAATAACAGCGCCAATAGTTCAGGTGGCAGCAACAATGCCAACAGTTCCAGTGGCAGCAATAGTGCCAATAGTTCCGGCGGCAGCAACCGCGCTAACAGCTCAGGCGGAAACAACAGCGCCAATAGTTCGGGCGGCAGCAACAGCGCCAATAGTTCCGGTGGCAGTAATCTCGCCAACAGCTCCGGTGGCAACAATAGCGGCAACAGCGGCAGCCCCTCGATAAGCGGTGGTTCCGGTGGCTCTGGCGGCAGCGGTGGCAGCAACGGCAGCAGCGGCAGCAGCGGGTCGAGTTCGACCATGGGCGGGACCAGCGGCGGGCAATCCAACAGTACGCCCACCGTGCTTGTCGGCGGAATCAACGTCGGCACCGGACCTTCGGTCACGTTGACCACGCTATACCAGTTGATTGGTTCGACCGCCACCGCGCCGGTCGGCAGCACGGTCAGCCCGACCAACCTGTCAAGTCCTTGGCCGTCCGACCCCACACAAATCGGGCAATTGTTGCCCACGATTCTTGACAAACTCTCGCTGACCGACGCGATTTATATCGACGGCCGCATTAACATCAACGAAGCCGCACCCGAAATCCTGATGGGCATTCCCGCCCTGACGCCCGACCTGGTCAACGCCATCATCGGCGGCAGGGTCGTCAGTACAACGGGGCGGGCCGGGCTGCCGCCCGACCACCTGAACACCGGCTGGTTGCTGTCGAACGGCATCCTGACGCTGAATCAAATGGAAGCTTTCGACCAGGTGTTCACTGGCGGCGGCGATGCCTGGCGCGTGCAGGCGATCGGCTACTTTGACGCCGGCGGGCCCGCTGCCCGCATTGAAGCCATTATCGACGCCACGCAAATACCCGCCCAGGTCGTGTACCTGCGGGATCTGACCGATCTGGGGCGCGGCTACACGCCGCACATCCTGTCGCTAGGAAACAATTATTAGTCGCTGAACTGGCGAGTCATTTCGCCGGACGACCATTGGCGGCTCAGGTGCAGAAAACTGAGGTTTGAACATGCCCGACATGCTGGCCCTGGAATGGGAGCAAGCCGCAATTTGCGGCATGTATGCACAGGTGACGCCCGGCCGCGTCGCGGTGAAGCGCCGTTTTCGGCTGCGTCCGCCCGATGCCGCAGTCATGGACGACCCGCAGAAAGCCGGCGCCTGGTTGCGCGACCAGTTGACGCAGTTCGGTGACCGGGCTGATGCCGTGCTGGTCTCGTTGCCACGCGAAGCGGCCATCGTCAAACGGCTGGAACTGCCCGACGTGTCCGACGCCGAACTGCCCGTGCTCGTGCGGTTTCAGGCTGGCGCCAAATCGTCGCAGTCGCTCGATGAAATGGGGCTTGATTTCCTGCCCTTGCCTCGCCGCGCCGATGTGCCAGGCCGCGAGGCGCTGCTCGCCACGGTGCCCCGCCAGCGCATCGACTTGATTCGAGCGATCTTGCAGGCCGCCGGGCAGGAACTGACCTCACTCGGTTTGACCCCCGTGGCCGTCGTCGAGCTAGTCGCACGGGCCGAGCCCCTGGCGCCGCCCGACGACGTGCAGGCGGCCAGCCTCGTTGTTTCCTGGGAAGAAGACCGCGTCGAGATTTCGGTGCTCCGCAGGCAGCATTTGCTGTTTTCGCACGCGCTGCGGCTCGAACATGACGACGCTGGCGACGAACAGCAAATCATTGTGGCGGAAATCAGCCGGGCGCTGGTGGCCCTGCGCGGCCAGAATGCCGACCTGCGTATTGATCGCGGCTGGCTGCTCGTGGCTCCGCAGCATCAGCAACCGCTGGCGGAGGCACTGGCCCGCCGGCTCGCCTGCCCGGTCGAACCGCTCGATCCGTTTGCCGCAGTCGACCTGGACGTCGGCCCACCGCCGGCCCCCGGCGAAAGCATAGCGTTTGCCGGGCCGATCGGCATGCTGCTGTCGCGGTCGGGCGCGCGGGCGCCCACGCTCGACTTTCTCGCGCCGCGACAGCCCCCGGTCGTGCGTGACGAACGCCGGGCCCGCCGCAAACAGGCGCTCTTGGCCGGCGCCGCGCTGGCGGTCGTCTTGTTTCTGGCGTATGGGTACGAGTTGTACGCACTGTCGGCAACGGTTGGCGAACGCCGGGCGGCCAATCAGAAGCTCGAATCGCTGATCAAACGGGGTGACCCCGTGTTCAATGCCGCCGCTATGGTCAGGGATTGGTCTGACTCCAAACTCGTCTGGCTCGACGAGCTGCGCGACTTGACCATTCGCATGCCTGCCACCGACCGCATGTACCTGACCACGCTGCGGATGGAACCGCAGGCCACCGGGGCAGCGGGCAAAATGAAGCTGATCGGCTTTGCCCGCGAACGCAGCGACGTCATCTCGCTGACCCCGCGCTGGGCATCAGATCAGAAGCGATTCAAGGTTCTGCCCCACAATGAAACCCCTGCCACACAGGACGAACTGTACCCCTTGCGATTCGACACCGACGTGCTGATTATGACGGCCCCCGAGCCCAAGCCCGCCGAAAAACAGCCGCCGCCAGCCGCCAGCTCACCCCCTGCAGCGGGCGGGGCCTCGACCGACACGCCCGCGGCGGGGGCAAGCCCGCCCCATGTCGGCGGCCGAGCCGGTACGGCGCAAACCGGAGGGCCGAGCCAATGAAGCGCAACGAAAAAATCCTGCTGGGCGGCCTGCTGGCCGTGCTTGCCGTCTGGCAAGGGTGGCCATTGCTGCACGCGGTTGTCTTTCAGCCGCTTGACAGCCGCCGCGCGCAAATCGTCAAGCTCGACAAGTCGATTCGTGAAAACAGGGTTCGCGAAAAGGAGCTCGACGCCGCCCAGGCCAGGCTTAAGGACTGGGCCGCGCGCAGCCTGCCCCCCGACCCGATCATCGCCTCGTCGCTGTACCAGAACTGGCTGCTCGAGTTCGCCACGAAGAAACGGTTTTCGCAACTGACCGTCACCCCCGGGCGCGTCGACGCCCGCGCGAAAAACGATGTACTGTTTCAGATCTCCGCCACGATCAAGGCCCAGGCCCGCATGGAACAACTGTGCGACTTTTTGTACGAGTTTCGCCAGGCCCCATTGCTGCATCGCATCATTTCCCTCACGATTGAAGCTCCGCAGCCGCCCGTGCCGGGCGGGCTGAACATGACTATTCTCGTCGAAGCCTTGGCGCTCAAAACGTCGCCGGCCCGCACGACGCTGTTCGCCGACCCTGCCGCCGCCTCGACGTTGCTCGTGCTGGCCGAGCCGCGCAGCGCCTATGACGAAATCGTACGCAAGAACCTGTTCAGTCGCTCATTCGGCGGCGATCAGAACGCTGTTAACGAAGCCGAATTTGTCGAGTTTCGGGCGTCATTCCGGCAAGACGACCAGCAGGTGGCCTGGTTGTACGACCGCCGCACAATGGCGCGCAGCGCACTCGTGGCCGGCAAGCCGTTTCGCATCGCCGGTCTCGAGGGCACGGTGCTGGCCGTCAATAAAGATCACATCCTGCTCAAAATTCGCGATGATGAATACCGGCTGAATTTCGGGCAAAACCTGACGCAGCGCCGCCGCACCTCGAAACCGAAAAATGACGACCCATTCGCGCCCAGCGTATTCGATTCCTTTGGCGAATGACGGCCCCCATGCGCGTTCGCGCCGCAGAACTCACGCTTGTCGCCCGCGTTGCTCCGGTCAGTGTACCAGCAAAAAGTCTTTGCTGTTGAGCAGTGCCCACATCAGGTCTTGCGCCGCCTCCTGCCGGCGCTCGCCGCCTGCGCGAATGAATTCCACAGCCACCCTCAGTTCCTCGTCGCCGGGCCGGCGGGCGAGCGACCACAGAAACAGTTGGCCCACCAACTGTTCGTCGGTCAGCTTCTGCTGGATCAACTGCGCGGGCCGGGCCGCCGGGTTTTGCACGCGGCCCAGAATGCTGTTGCCGTTGATGAAATGCAGCGCTTGCAGCATGTTTGAACTGTTGT
>JAJXXL010000507.1 GCA_021781115.1 Planctomycetota bacterium | reverse complement strand
AATCGGTCACGATGACCTCGCCGCCCTTCGTCAACAGCAAGTTGGCAGGCTTGACGTCATTGTGCACAACTCCGTTGACATGTGCATAACCGAGCGCCAACGCGACCTGAACGCCGATTTCGGCAAATCGCCGCCACGAATCGCGACGCAGGCCGCATAGCGCGTCGTCGCGACAGGTCGCGACGGGTGCCAGTTCACCGCCCTCTTCGACTTCCGCCAAGTGACCGTCGGCCGCGGGCCCGCTACCCACGTAGCTCCGCAGGCGGCGAATGATGGTATCGAGCCCCGTGCCATCGATGAGCGGCATCACGTAATAGCAATAGCCCTGATGCGTTCCGAACGCATACACGCGCACGATGTTGCGGTGCCTCAACCGGGCGATCGTCGCCGCTTCGCGATGGAACCGGGCCTTCCACGGCAGCAAATCGCCGGGGACGCGCCAAGGCAGCAATTTGACGGCCAGCCGCTTGCCTGCGTATCTTCCGCGGTCGCGCACGGCCTCGAAGACCACCCCCATGCCCCCCCGCCCCACTTCACGCACCAGCCGGAACGGCCCCAGCCGCTTGAGCGAGAATTCGTCGGGCACGCTCCGCCGCAGAGTTTCGACCATGCGGTCGGACTTCCACCCTTCGAGTGTCGCCACCAGCGGAAACAGCTCGCGAATTTCCTCGGCGAAATGCGGATACGAGCGGAGGTAGTCTTCGACCTGCGGCGTTTCGCCGCGCCGCAATGCGCTGGTGAATTGCGTGAGCAGGCCGTCGAGCGTTTGATCGGCCGCGGTCCTGGCGCCGCCATTCGCGACGGGAAAGCCATCAAGTTCGACGTCGCACGGCGGCTGCTGTTCATTCATGACTGGCTTGACGCCGCGTACTGCGGCGTTCGATGCGGCGCGGGCATTCGGCCCGAAAGCCGGCCCGCCTTATGCGGGCGGTTCTTTGAAACCGGGAACCTGCTCCAGCACCTGCTTCAGCCGGCCCAGGGCGCGAACGTAACGCATGCTGGCCGCCTGTTCGGACATTTGCAGCACGCGGGCTGTTTCGCTGTTCGTCAACTCCTCGAAATGTCGCAGCGCCAGCACCTCGCGGTCGATGGCATTCAGCGTTTGCAGGGCCGCATCAAGCTGGCTGGTCAATTCGGCGCGGCGGACGGCGCTGCTGGGCGAAGAAAACCGCCCGAGCAAATGAAACGCCATGCAGGTCGAAGTCGAGCCGCTGCCGCTATGGTGAATCGACAGGTCGCGGGCAGCATTGCGTTTTTCGGCCCCGAGGTGTCGGCGATGGAGTTCGATCAGCGTCTGCTGCACGATCAGCCGGAACCAGATAAACGACGACTGCGACGCATCGCGCAGAAAGTAGCCGATGCGGTCGACCGCATTCAGCCAGGCGTCTTGCAGTACGTCATCGGCGTCGACCCGCCCCTGCAACTGGGGGTCGAGTCGAAAATTGACCATCCGCCACAGCCGCGGGCGATACTGCGAAAACAACTCGGCTAACGCCTGGCGGTCTCCGTGAATGATGCGATTGATCAGTTCGGGCGCCGCTTCACCTTCGCCCGCCGGCGCTTCGGTCACGACCGATTCTGGCGCGGGACAATTGTGTTTGTTCATGGCTCGACCCGCGCCGCGCCTGCGGCGACTGACTCAATCTGTCTGCTGGGGTGGAATTCGACGGAGTCCGACGTGCACTCGGCCCGGCAAGCCGGGTTGCGAGCGCGGCTGAATTTGTTGACCGCCGACCAGGTGCGGCACGCCCCCGGTATCGCGAAACATGCAGCCGCTAATTTCAGGTTATCTGCCCGCCCCACCCGCGGCAATGCCTGTTGCACAAATTTCAAACGTGGCTGGCGCGCGATGGAGAACGGCAGGCCCCGATCACCGCGTGTACGGCGTACGCTCACTCGGGCACAATGGCGATGACGAACGGGTGGTCGGATACGGTCAATTGCAGCGACTCGGCCCGGTCTGTCGTTTGAACCGGGTCGGTGCCGCGCGTCGGGTCGTAAACCTTCACTGCCGCACGCACGCCGCCCCAGTGCACCGTAATGTCGTCGCCGCCTTTCAGCCGCTCACCCCAAACCACAAGCTGAAACACGCCATTGCTCTTTTGCAACAGCATTTCATGCACGGTGGCAGGCTGTTCTGACAGCGCGTAATTCAGCCGGCCAGGCGTGGCTGTCGCGCCCGCATCGGCAAGAATCGTCGTGAGGTTGTGAAGATACAGAGCGGCTTTGCGCGGTGTATAGTCGGGCTTGAAAAATCCGAAGCTCTGATTGCCGCCTTCGTCGGTGCGGTCGCGCAACAGGTACACCGCCGTATGCCGCCAGCCCCGCTTGAACTGGTCGAGATACATGCTCAGCAGGTTCAGCGCCTGGATCTCCTCGGTAATCGAGTCGGCGATCGTGCAGCCGGTTTCGGTGGTCACGCGTGGCAAAGTCAGCAATTCGGTTTCTGAATAACCGCGAAAATGCCGACCCCACGTGACGCCGTAATTGCCGTACAGGCCATCGATCTTGCACGCCGCCGTCGGGTCGGCGGCATTCCAGGTTTTGTTGTCAGCCAGGCCGGGGGCGCCAGGGTGGTAAATGTAGTTGTGTACGTTGGCGTAGTCGGCAAACTGCGTACCGTCGGGCAGCCGGGCGCCGCCCCCGACGGGAATGGTCAAAAACTGCAATCCGACGTTGTCCGTCTCGGCGCCCCCTTCGCTGATCGACCAAACGGGGTACTTGTTCAACATCGGGTCGCTTTTGACAGCGCGGTACAGATCGCGTTGTAACTTCGCGACCGCCATCCATGATGGCGCGCGGCCCCCGCCCGGCTCGCCCTGGTACGTGACGCCCCAGTTATTGGGTTCATTGTTCCCTTCAAAGGCCAGCAGGGCGTCGGCAGTTGCCAGTTGCCGGGCGGTTGTGAGGAGCTTGTCGAGGTCCGTCCCCCCGCTCACCAGCCCCCAACTGAATCGCACGCCGGTCTGCCGGTGCAAGTCGAGAAACGTCTGCACCGTGGTGGGCCCCGAAGTCGACAGCCCCTCGATGCCGCCCCTGACCCAACGAAACCCCGCGTATTGGATCATGCTGATCGTGTTGGCGAGCGGTTGCCCCCGGTCGGGAAAAGTCGTGACGACGCCCAGGCTGCTCAGAAAGTCTCCCACAGGAATTGCGGTGGTCGCTGCTGCCGCCGCGCGATTGCCGGTCGCGAGCACAATCTTGTTGAAGACCTGTTCGTCGAAATTGTGCGTGCCCCGCAGCACAAGCTGGCTGAATGAGGTTGTCGAAGTGTCGGTGAACCGCACGCTGCCACCGGAGCCCTTGTTCCAGGCAGAGTTGCTGATGCTCCAGCTTCCGTCGGATTCGCGGGTGATGACCAAGCGGCTCAAGCCACCCCCGTCGCGAACCGCGGCTTGCGTGGCGTCAATTTCCTCAGTTGCCCAGGTTTTGTCGCCGGGAGGCTGGCGGTCTTCGACCCGGGCCCATTGCACCGCCCATTTTGCCCGGCACCGGTGGACTTCAAAAATGTAGCCGTGACCGCGGGAGTCGAGCAGCATCAGCCCCACCGCGTCAGCCGCTTGACCGGCGTCGCCCCAACCCCAACCGTAGTCGAGCGACAGCGTCAATCTTGCAGGGTTTCGGATTTCATCGAACGTTTTTGTGAGCGAACCCTCGGGCTGATTCGCAGCGAATCTTGCAACCGGACCGGGGTTGGGGACGGCGGGCGGCGGGTAGGTGAACACGTCCCAGGCGCCCTGCGGCTTCCAGCCTTGCGCCTCAAAGCTGCCCTTCGAAAAATCGGTGTTCACGATCGCTTGCGCATGGCAAACGGAGTGCGCGCAACCTGCCACGATGAGGATGACCGCTTTGACGAACGTTGCTGGCTTCATCTCGACCTCAAGCAGTTCATGCAACGTACAGCCTCGCCACCCGCGCAACGTGACCGGCCAGCGGCGGACGCCGCCCCAAATGCCCCAGACGCTGGCATTGCCGACCCCGCAACGCTGCGTCACAGGCGGAAGTGAAACGTGCGGCGGAGGTAGCGGGCGAGCCAGTCTCCTGCCGAACGATGCGCCACGACAAATTTGGCCCGCCCGCGAAATCCCGAGCGAAACAGATCCACATCTTCGTCGAGCACGACAGACGCCTGGTAGGCGGGGCTGGTCAGTTTTTCGCGACCTTCTGGATCGGTGACTGTGGGGACATCGCCCTCGTACTTGTTCGAGAGTTCGCGGGGTGCGAAATCGACGTGGCGGATGGAAATGTCGGCGATTTTTCCCTTGAACGTCCGTTCGGGCAGGTGATCGAGCTTGAGCCGTACTTTCTGGCCTTCGCTGAGGTCGTTGCGGTCGGCCTGATCGACCAGCAGCACCGCCTGGAATTTGCCATCGGGGGCAATGCTGAGCAAATGCGTTCGCGGTTCGAGGAAACAGTCGCGATTTCGCGGAGAAAGCGGCGTTCCATGCCACCGCGGCAGTTTCGCGCGCATCGGGTCGAGTTTCGGTTCGGGGGTTCGCGGCGGACTGACGACCACACCGTCGCAGGGGGCCACGATCGTGAGCTTGGCCAACTGGTCTGCATAATCGGCCAACTGTTCTTCAATGGTTTGCAGCTTTTCGCGGGCGAGCTTTTCGCGGGCCCGTTCCTGCAGCGAATGTTGCAATTCAATTTCGATCTTTTGCACCGCGGCCTCGCGCTGCAGGCGGCGATACTCCTGCTCCTTTTCAAAATTGGTCAACTTGGCCAGAAGGTCGCCCCGCTTGACCGTTTGGCCCGGCTTGACATGCAGGCTGACCAGCCGCCCCGGCGTAACGACATACACCGATTGAACGTCGTGCGGCTCAATGACCAGGGCCGCCTCGAGGCTCCACGGGAAGGGAATCATCAGTCCCGCCCCCACCAGCAGGGCGAGCAGAACCAGTGAAACGCTGACTTTGCGGGTGCTCATGGGGTCTCTCCGGGGGGTGGAAATGAGCTGATACACCGTGTACACCAGCGATGCGGCGATCGAAACGACCGAAACCACTGCCATGGCCACACCGATGCTTTGTAAACCGTACGGCTTCAAAAAGGTGTAAAAAAACAGGGTAATCGCAAACAGGATGAACCACCGGTAAATCGCCGAAGCGATCGCAAATAGAATAAACCAGCCCTTGCCCCGTTGGGGCATAAACGGGTCGGGCCGGGCTTCAATGCCCAGGCAGTACCAGGCGAACGTTTCGCGCATCAGGCGGTCGGCTTTGGGGCGCAGATTGGGAATTTCCAGCCAATCGGCCAGCATGTAGTAGCCGTCGTACCGCATCAGCGGGTTGGCGTTGAAAATGACAGTCGTGACCGTCGACACAAAAAACAGGTTCAGGCACAAGTGGTGCACCAGCCCCGGTTGCGTGAACCACCAGGCAAAAATTGCCAGCGACGACAACCAGATTTCAATGTACATGCCCGCGGCCCCGATCATGATCCGCTTCCATTTGTTTTTCAGCATCCACGAATCGGAAACATCGCAATACAGGCAGGGGCTGAACACCAGCAGCATCACCCCCATTTCGTGGCATTCGCCTCCGAAATGATTGCACGTCAGTCCATGCCCAAACTCATGAATGATCTTCGCGGCGCCCAGAACCAGCCACATGTACAGCAGGTTCGGCCAGCCGAAAAACTGTCGGAATTCAGGCAGCCGATGTTGAAATTCGTCGAACTGCACGGCCAGCAATCCGCCGGCGGCCAGGGCCGTGCCCACTGCCAGCACCACCCCGAAGGGGCTGAACATCCACTGAAAATAGGGGTGCAGAAACGTCAGCGTACGTTCTGGATCCCAGCCCGGCACACGCAGGTAAAGAATGTTTCGTAGCGTTCCCAGAAGTTTTTTGACCATCTGTTCGCGCTTCTGCTTAAGCAGCGCTGCGCCCTGCCCCAGGCGGTTGCTGTACGCCAACCCCGATCGGTACAGGTCGCTGATCAGGCTTTGAATTTCCTCCAGTGTCAGGTTCGCTGCCGGAAAATCGCGATGAAA
This sequence comes from Planctomycetota bacterium, assembly GCA_021781115.1. Taxonomy (GTDB): domain Bacteria; phylum Planctomycetota; class Planctomycetia; order Planctomycetales; family Planctomycetaceae; genus JAJXXL01. Next base: position 35,948 of record JAJXXL010000507.1, on the reverse strand, counting down.
TTCATCGCGGATCTGTTCCAAGTTTCGTTGCCCGTCAAGCAGTTCGAGAATGCGATACTGCTCAGGCTGAAACCGGTAATACTTCAGCGTGATCGGATCCTTGATAACCCATGAACTTGCCTTCTGATACGGAATGCGCTCGATTTTCAGATCAGCCCGCATCAGGAGCGGCACGGGCCGCTGCGACGAGGGCAACAGGTTGGAAGCCGCACTGCTCATGTCAGTCTTTTCGTGGCGAAACCTTGAAACCCGCGCGGCGCATCACCAGCGCCCACTCTTGTGCCGCACATAATACAATATCGCCCCGCGCGACGCGACATCTCCCCCGGGCCAGCCAGAACAACCGCCAAAACACGACATGCATAAACCGCGATTGATTCCCGCGACAGCCGCCGGGGCCCAAGCCCCACCCCTGGCTGACACCGCAGCGGCATCCATTCCGCAACGATTTATGGAATAACAAGTTATTCCTGACGATGTTTCTGAAATCCTGCCGCTGACTTCGTTCAGTTCACGCGAACCAAGACAAACCGCTTTTCGGATTTGTTTTTGCCCCGACCACAATGCCGTTTCGACACAGGTTGATGGCGACAGCATTCAGTTTCGTGCGAATCGGCGAACTGAGGCATCGTTCCAGCCCGATGGCGACCGGCCAAATGCCGCCATGCACAAAATCTCGGGTATCTGATTCGTGATTTTGCCCCTTTGAGCTTGGGGCGGCTTTAACTTGACGGCTAAGTTTGCTACAAGTAATCGACGGAACCATTGGTTGTGGACCTGTCGACGCTCGGCCCGAGCAGCAAACGACGGCGCAGAAAAATCGCCGTTGTGCGCCGTCCCCGTGGCGGGTTGGCGGCGGGCCTGTCAGCACGCAAAAGGCCAGGGCCGGCGCAGTGACTTCGCTGAGCACACACGAATCGGATTGAGGTGGGTGCGGACGCCTCCACCGGGTGGCCGCGCTGGCTCCCCGCAGTGTCCGCGGCCCTGAGCATCGCTACACAAACTCTGTCGGCAGGCCCCACCTGCCACGCACGCACGAGGATTGGACCGTCATGAACTGCGCCGGCAAACTGGCCTTGGAAGATGGCAAGGTATTTTCCGGATTCGCATTCGGCGGCACGGGCGAAGTCGCGGGCGAGGTCGTGTTCAATACGAGCATGACCGGTTATCAGGAAATCCTGACCGACCCCTCGTACCGCGGCCAGATCGTGGCGATGACCTACCCGCTGATTGGCAACTACGGGGTCAACCCGGGTGATGCCGAAAGCGGCGGCGTGCATGTCCAGGGGTTCATCGTGCGTGAGTTGTGCCGTCAGCCCAGCAACTTTCGCTCGGCTCAATCAGTCGACCGGTATCTTACCGAGGCTGGCGTGATCGGCCTCGAAGGAGTCGATACCCGCACACTCGTGCGACACATTCGGATGCGGGGCGCGATGAAGGGCATCATTTCGTCGATCGACCTTGACGACCGATCGCTCGTGGCCAAGGCGCAGGCCAGCCCCGGCCTGGTCGATCGCGATCTGGTGCGCGAAGTCGTGCCCAGTGAATCGTTCGACTGGCAAGAAGGCCTCATCGAGTGGCGCGGCGACGCCCCCCCTGCCGAGAAAACCGCCGGACTTGGCCGGCCGCACGTGGTTGCCCTCGATTACGGAATGAAGTGGAACATTCCGCGGTTTTTGCGGTCGCTGGGGTGCCGGGTAACGGTCGTCCCCGGTACGTCTTCGGCCGACGAGGTTCTGGCGCACGAACCCGATGGCGTTTTTCTTTCAAACGGCCCGGGCGACCCGCGGCCGCTGCATTACGCAATCACCACGATTCGCAACCTGCTCGGCAAAAAACCGGTGTTTGGCATTTGCCTCGGGCAGCAACTGCTGGGGCTGGCGGCCGGCGGTGAGATTTACAAACTGAAGTTCGGGCACCGGGGCGCGAACCAGCCGGTGTTAAACCGTCGCACGGGCCGTGTCGAAATCACCACGCAAAATCACGGGTTTGCACTCGACGCCAAATCGCTGCCGGGAAATGTCGAAGTCACGCATCTGAATCTCAACGACCAAACGGTCGAAGGCATTCGCCTGCGCGACGCGCCGGCTTTTGCCGTGCAGTATCACCCCGAGGCCTCGGCCGGCCCACATGACAGCCATTACCTTTTCCACGAATTCGTCAAGATGATCCGTTAACAGGCGCCCGCCGTGGCCGACCGCAACACGTTTCTCAACCAGATTCGCGAACAAGCCGCGCGTGGCCGAGCACACCGCGTCGCCGTGAACCCTCAAGCAACGGCCGCGGCCGCCTACGTCGGCGGGGGGGCCGACCCGGTCGGCACGCTGCTGGCCGAATGGACTGCCGCTGGCGGGCGCGGCCTGCGCGTCGCGGGGGCAGTAGCGGCGCGAGAATTCATCGGTCAGTGGCTTGATCGCTGCGTGGCGCGCAGCGCACTGATATGGAACCACCCGCTGCTCGAACAATTGGACGTCGCCGCCGTGCTCGACGCGCGGGGTGTGGCCCTGCTGACCAGCCACGACCTGGAGCGCCGCACGCCGGGCGAGCGCTGGCCCGCGGCCCTTGCCGCCGACGTTGGCATTACAAGCGTCAACTGGGCAGTGGCCGAAACCGGCTCGCTGGCGCTGTGTGCGGGGCCTGGGCAGGGCCGGGCCGTCAGCCTGTTGCCGCCTGGGTATCTCGCCATTGTCGAACCAGGACAAATTGTGCCCGACCTGTTTGACCTGTTCGAACGGATCGAACCGTGCAAGCCCGAGTTGCCCTCGAACATTACACTCGTTACCGGCCCCAGCAAGACGGGCGATATCGAACTCAAGTTGACAACGGGCGTGCACGGCCCCGGCGATGTCACGCTGCTTGTCGTCGAATAAATTCGCAGTGCAACCCATTCGCCACTGCGGTGTCCTTTCCCCTCCTCTTCGCCTGCAAACGCCATGTTTTTACCTGGTACGCGCATTGAAATCATCAACCCCGAACTTCAGGCCGCACCGGCCGCCGGGCCTCGAGCGGTCTTGTTCGATTTCGACGGCACGCTGTCGCTCGTCCGCGAGGGGTGGCCGGAAGTCATGATCCCCATGATGGTCAAACACCTGGAGGCGACGCCCACAACCGAAACCCGGGCTGACCTGGCCAACCAGGTCGAAGAATTTGTGATGCGCTTGAACGGCAAACAAACGATCTACCAGATGATCCAACTGGCCGACGAAATTCGCCATCGCGGCGGAACCCCGCGCGACCCGCTCGATTACAAGCGCGAATACCACGATTTGCTATGGCAGCGAATCGAGAGCCGCGTCGCCGACCTTGAAGAAAACCGCGTCGATCAGGATCTGCTTACCGTGCCCGGTTCGCGCGAGCTGCTGGCGGCCCTGGCGGCCCTGGGCTGCGATTTGTACCTCGCCAGCGGCACCGACCTGGCGTTCGTGCAGAACGAACTCAACGCCCTCGGTCTGGCAAAATTCTTTGGCCCGCGCGTCGCCGGAGCGCTCGACGACTACAAGAACTTTTCCAAGAAGATGGTCATTGAACGACTGGTCCGTGAAAACCACCTGGGCCCCGGCGGCTTGCTCGGCTTCGGCGACGGATACGTCGAAATCGAAGAAGTCAAACACGCCGGCGGCATCGCCGTGGGGGTCGCCAGCGACGAAAAGCACCGGACCGGCATCAATGAATGGAAGCGCTCGCGGCTGATTCGCGCGGGCGCCGATGTGATCATTCCCGACTATCGCGACAGTGCACCCCTGCTGCGGCTCATGGGCTATCGCACTTCCTGAACGCGGCGTTCCTGCCGATGGAATGGGGCTGGTTCACACAATGCTCACCAAGGTTCAAATTCGTGGATTCAAGTCCATCGAGTCGCTGGAGTTCGACCTCGGGCTGCTGAATGTATTCATTGGCGCCAATGGCAGCGGCAAGAGCAATCTGCTCGAGGCGATCGGCGTGCTTTCGGCGGCGGCGAGCGGTCGCGTTGACGATGAAAGCCTGCTGCGGCGCGGCGTGCGCCCGGGGTTGCCGCAGTTATTCAAAACTTCATTTGCCCACACGAACCAGCCGCCACACATCTTTTTCAGCGGCCAATCCGAGGATTCCCGGTACGATGTCGCGTTATTCAACCCGACGAGCAACCCCAAGCCGGCATGGAGCTACCATACCGAAACTTGGGAATCTCAGGGACATCGAATTGTGGGGAGGTCGAATCGGTCAAAGCCACTGCCCAATCCCGAAGCGGGCCTGGCCGCGCTGAAGGCGGTCGAGCGCAGTCCTGGTGACCCTGCGTTGCAATTGCTCGACGCACTCCGCGATTACGCGATTTTCACGCCCACTACACCGACGTTGCGCGGGCTCGTTCCCGATCAGCAAATGCGCGAGCCCATAGGGCTTTCAGGCGGGGGGCTGACCGCGGCCGTGTTGAAGGTGTTATGGTCACGCTCAAAGAGCGCGCAGGCGCGGCAGATTTCAAACGACGCGCTTGCGATGATCGACTGGGCAAAGTCAATTACCGCCTCGCCGTCGAGTACGGTCCCCGTGTCGAATGCGGCGGGCGGCGCCCGACACGTCATCAGGTTTCGCGACCGCTTCATGAAAGAGAAACACAACCTCCTGTCGGGGTACGACGCCAGCGAAGGCGCCCTGTACGTTTTGTTTACAGCGGTTTTAGCGGCGAGTCCAAACTCGCCGTCGCTGTTCGCCATTGACAATGTCGATCATGGGCTAAATCCGCGCTTGACCTGTCAGTTGATGCGTAATCTCTGCGACTGGGTAATTTCGTCTGATTTGCCGCCGCAGATCCTGCTGACGACGCACAACCCGCTGGCGCTGGATGGTCTGAAACTCCAGGATGATCGCGTGCGGTTGTTCACGGTATCGCGAACCACGTCCGGAAGAACCGTCGTCAGCCGGGTCACGTTTGACAATCGCTTGCAAAAGCTGTCGAAAGACGGCTGGACATTGTCTCGGTTGTGGGTCATGGGGCATTTGGGGGGCGTGGCAAATGTCTGATCCAATCCGTCTCGCGATCGTGTCGGAAGGCCCGACGGACCGCATCGTGATCGAGGCAATCGTCGCCGCCCTGGTGCCCAGCCGCGACTTCGTCGTCACGCAATTGCAACCTGAATCCACTGAGTCGTTCGGTCAACGCGGTGGTGGCTGGACCGGCGTTTATCGATGGTGCCGTCAAGCGGTGGCGCAGGGACGCGGGGCGATCGCGTCGAATGTCTTGTTCGATTTTCACGACTTGCTCGTCATTCATTTGGACGCCGATGTAGCCGGAAAAACCTACGGCAGCGGTAACATCGCCGAGACGGTTCACGACCTTCCGTGCGAACGCCCCTGCCCCCCTTGTTCGGCAACGACCGATGCGCTCCGCCGCGTCATTTTGCGCTGGATCGCTTCGCCAAATTGGCCAGATCGCGTTGTGCCGTGCACGCCGTCGCGCAACACCGAAACGTGGGTGCTTGTCGCCCTGTATCCTGACGATCCTGCGTCGATTCACCCTGATGTTGAATGTCACGATGACGCATCGGTGCGACTCGCAGCCAAACCCGCTGGCCAACGCCTCGTTCGCTACCGCCCAGGCGAAATCCGCCCTAAGAAAAATGTTTCGCGCTATGCAGACCGAAAAGCCGACATGATCGCGTCCTGGGCGGGTGTGCGCGGGGCGTGCGCCGAGGCCGAACGATTCTCAACCGATCTTATGACCGCAATCGCGAACGTCGCCACCGATCATTGACGCGCCTCGCCGACATTGTACCGGATTTGGCCCGTTCCCTTGCCCCTGTCGCACGGTGAGAATGCACGCGTTTTCTTGGGTGCACTGCCACCGTCCGGCAAACCCGTCATGGTGGTTGCACATACGACCGCTGTTCACTGTGCCTGAGTTGTCGCGTGGGGCAGGGACGCAAGGTCAGCCGGCCCGCATTGTTGCCGACTGCGTAGATCTGCACGTCATTCTTGCCGACGTGAAACGCCGATTCAGGCAGCATTGCCTCCCAAGTGTCGCGAATTTCGGCGTCCTGAAAGGTGCGGGTGACGGCCCGCACTGTGCCATTAACGGCAATCGCCAGATTCACCGGCAGTTCGGGCAATGAATTTGGCCGCCCGTTGCCGGGGTGCCATCCCTCGCGGCCGGCGACGCCGCCGATCATGAAACACGGCACGACCTCTGCCGGGTCTTCGCTGAGCGTATCGCCATATTGAATCAGCCCCACCTGAAAATCGGCTGGCGGCCCGAGGTTCAGTTCGGCCACGGGGCGATCAACCAGTTCGGCGTGCGGGCCGATCCGGAACAACCCGCCCGGCTTGCGGCCCGACCCGAACCGCGACAGCATCAGCTCCAGCGTTTCGTACTTGGCGGAGAAATGCGCATCGACGGTGAACTTTCGGCCACCATCGACGTACACTTTTTCCTTCCGTTCTGGAAGCCTTTCATCGAGGGCCGACTGTCCGTCGATCGGCTGTTCGAGTGCAATTCCCAACGCATCGGTGACCGCCGGATAGGCGTCAATCGACAGCACATTGCGATCGCTGACCTGCCCCGTTTTCTGACCCGGCTGCTTGATGAACATTGGAATCGACAGAATATCGGCCAGGTTCGTTTTGCCGGGTGCCCGACGCGACGAGTTCGCGCGAAACGCGCAGCCGTGGTCGGCCATTACCACCAGCAGGCAGCGGTCGTACAGTCCCACCTCTTTCAGCCGGTCGATCAGCCGCCCGATGAACCGGTCGACAAACTGAACCTGCAGAATATACCGCTGCTGGCCATGCAGCGCGGCGAGTTCGTCGCCGCGGTAGTCTTCGCCCAGTTCGTTTTCGGCCCCGAAAATCGCCGGTTGCCTGACGTGCCGGTCGTCCTTTTCGTATTTCCGCCCTGAGGGCAGGAACACCCACGAAAAATGGGGCAGCACGACATGCATGAAGTGCAGGCGGGGCCTGTCGGGCGGGCGTAACAGTCGCAGGAAATCGTTGCATTGCTCGTCGCGATTCAAATTCCATCCGGGGTGAAACGTGCCATGCGTCTTGTCGTTCTCGGCCTTCAGAAATGCCCGTACGCCGAACCAGGTCAGCGGCACCTCCGGCAAGCTGACGAACGGCAAATCGTTGGGCAGCAGGTCGTGCAGGTATGCCCGGGGCAGAATCGCGAACACCGCGCGCAATTGCTGGAATAGAGTCAACTGTTCCACGATCCCCTGTTCGCGGTCGGGGGGAGACAGCCGCGTGAATGGTTCGAATGCCACCAGCTCGTACTGGCCCGTTTTGAACAGCAGCGACAGCAGATTTTGCGGATGGTGCGCGAGGAGCAGCCGCTGATCGACGCCCCGCGGGTAGTTGCCCGTCAGAATCGCCGGCACGGCATTGTCGGTGCGGGGGTGCACGCTCGTCGCGTTGCGAAACCACGTCGCGCCTTGAGCCAGGGCGGCAAAGTTCGGGTATCGTACCGAATCGATCGCATGGTCTTCATCGAGCAGCGTCATCCCGCAGAACTCGTCAAATACAATCATCACAACCGGCACCGGGTTGCGCGCCTCGACGTATTCCACGACGGGCGTGAACATCAGTGCCGTGCTCGTCGGATGCATCAGAAACAGCGCAGGAAACAGCCCGACGACCGGTGCGGCGACGCTGACCACTTGCCGCATCTTCCCGAATTTCCAATAACTATAAACGCCCCCGACACCCAGCGCTACTGCGAGCCCCAACACCCTCATCGAATGCGCCAAACCGTCGGCTGGTGCTACGACCCGGTTCGCAGTCAAGCAGGCCATACCGAGGATCAACAGGCTGATCAAGGCCGCGTCCAGCAAAGCCCGGGCCTGCGGCCCGATGCGGCCGGCAACGGCTTCAGCCGCAAGGAACACCGCGGGCAGCAGCAGCGATAACACAAACACGATCGCGATCAGGCCGGCCGCTCCGAACCCGTGGTCGGTAAGAAATGCCGATCGGCGTTCAAGATTTTGATACATTGGCCCCGACACGACAAAACTGAGCAGCACGACGACGTGCAGCGCTGCGCCCCAGCCCGGAATGGCCGCTGCCGCGCTGCATTCAGCCGCGGCGCGCAGCCGCAGCGCTACCCACGAACGGAACTGACCCCACAGGCTCACGTGTACGCCACCGCAAAATACAGGGTACGGGTGCCCGATTGCAACGTTTCACGCCGCACGATTTCAAACCGCTCGGCGAGCATGCGCTCGAACGGCTCCTGTTCGTAATCGGCGTAAATGTCGGGCTTGTTACGGAGCAGGACCTGCACCATGGGGTCATGCTTTGTGACGAATTCAATGATCAGGCCTGGCGTGAGATCGGCCAACCAGTCGAGCACCTCGCGTAACGGAATGTTGGCTCCAATCACCAGGTGGTGCAGCAGCGCCAGGCACAACGTCAACTCGGGCCGGCCGCGCTCGGCGGCCGACTTGCGCTCGCGACCGCGCCAACCCTGGTTAGGGGCAGGGTCGGCAACGTTGGCGATCAGCGGCAGGATTTTCAGGTTGCGTTCGGCTTGCAGTGCGGCATAGAGTCGCTCGATCGCCAGCGGGTCGCCGTCCATCGCCACGACGTAGTCGGCGTGCTCGGCCGCAATGCGCGAAAACACGCCCGTGTTGCAACCCAGGTCCCACACCCGGCGCCACCGCCGCGACTGCGCCACGCCGCGCACGAATGCCTCCTTGCGCGCGCGATCGTCCGCCGTGTAGGAGTTGCACTGGGCGTAGTCAGACCAAGTGGTTTTGGCCGTCCGCCATTCGAGTTTGCGCAGGATTTTGATCAGGCCCCGCACATTCGCCTGGATCAGCGACTTTTGGAACCCTGCCGCGGGCAATTCGGCCCTCAGGCTGCGGTCGGCGTCGGCAAACCGCGAATCAAGCCGAGCATGCAAAAAAACGTGCGTAGACACGCCGGGGCGAAACAGGTCGCGCAGCGACATCAGGTTTCGACACGCCACGGGGTCGATGCCATCAAGATTGCCGCGCAGCCACGGCTGAAACGGCACGTTGCGATACGCCCGCAAAAACAGGGGATACAAAAACAACTGGCAAAACTGACGATAACCAATCCATGGTTCGCCGGGCGACAGGCGGTGAAACGACGGAATGTCGATAAACACCGGCTTCGCACCGACAAATTGCACGTTGTATGCCGACCCGTCTTTCAACGACAGGTTTTCATGCAGGGCGTCGTCGAGCAATTCGAGCGTGAGCAACCCCGCGTCGCGCAGCATGCCAAACGACCATTCGTAGGGATAAGACACCCAGGGAATTGTCTGGTGTTTGAGCACCGCGGCCCATGCGCTCTGATCGACTTTGGCGGGAATCTCGCTTGGGGGAACCTGCTCAGTCGGCACGAGGCCGCCATCGGCCATCCGCCGTCGCCCGAATTCCGATGCCGCCAACGCTTGCCAATCGGCGAACGCCGTCGCGTTCAATACCCGGTACACATCACCAGCGTCGTAAAAGACCCGGCTCGTGGCGTCGCGATAGGAACCCGGCTCGAACATCGGCAGGCGGCCCCATGCTTGTCAGACCCTTTCGGCAACTGCCGAAGGCTCGTGGTGCTCGAGGCTCGAACCCAGCAGCCAACCCCGCGCCGATTCCCACAGCAGTTTGCCAAAGACAATCAGGCCGGCGCTGCCGCCGACAAGTGCTTGCAACAAAAGGCTGCCTGAACCGGGGTCGAAATACGCAAACACTGAAGACATGGTTTTTCCTTTCGCGCCGATTCGCCGCTCGCAACGCACGACGGCCGCACACGTTGTGCGTCGCCTTGGCAGGCCCTTGCGACCCGCAGCAGATTGCGCATCGACTTCGACGCTCATGCAGGCACGATCCGACGACGGCACCGTAGACTGGCGACGCATCGGCCAAGGCCGCAACCTGCGACGGCCTCATTTGGGGAGGGACTTTCTTAAGGCGGGGAGTGTTGCCACCAAAGGCACACCCATTCAGGTGGGATTCAAACGTCTGCTCTGTCAGATTACAGGGTGCAACCCACAGCGTCAAGATCGCAATTCTCGCGATCTTAACCATGCGGCCCGCAACTTGCCGCGATGAACGTATCGTGGCCCGACAGCGACTCGCCACGTTTTCTCTTATTTAAACCCCACGATTTGCCGAAGGTTTCGGCAACTTGAAAAAAAAGTGACACGTGCGACAAAAGTCGCGACGAAAATCCGGCGTTTTTCTTGGCCCCGCCCTGGTCATTTGAATCGTTTCGCGCTATGTTTTGCTCGGCACTTACAGAAGGAGCGACGTTGTGCGGCATCTGGATGATCCTCGACAAACCGATCTGTTTGACTTGTTTGCCGACATTCTGTCGCCGGTCGCTTACCGGAAGCTGCGAAGCGGATGGCAGCATCTGTTTCGGCTGGCCATTTTGAAGCGGTTGCCTGCCGGGAAGCTGGCCGATCACTTTCACCCGGTAATCGGCCGTCCGACCAAAGAGTTGTACTCAATGGCCGGCCTGCTGTTTATCAAGGAGTTTCGCGACTGGACTCACGAAGAAGCCGCCGACGCGTACATGTTCAACGTGGACGTTCAATACGCACTGAATCTGAGACCGGAGCAGCAGAGTCTCTGCCGTCGGACGATCGAGCGCTCCATCGCGCTGTTTCGTGAAGATGATCTGGCCCAGGAGATCATGCACGACGTGACGGCGGAACTGGTGACACTGCTGGAACTAGATGTTTCCGAGCAGCGTCTGGACTCCACGCACCTCGAATCCAATCTGGCCAAGTTTGGCCGGATCAGGCTGATGAGCACGGCCATTCGCCGGTTTCTGACGCAGGTGAAGCGTCACGACGAGGAAAGCTACTCCCAGATTCTCAGCACAGTTCGTGAGCGGTATGAAGCGGCGAGCGGTGCGATCTTCGGCTGGAAAACTCTCGATGACGACGGTGTCACCGCGTTGCGTCAAAGCGTCGCGGAAGACCTCGCTTATCTGGTGGAGCGCTCTCGCCGCAACGAGAACCACACCAGCCGGTCCACTTACGCGATGCTGGCCAAAGTGTTCGAGCAGCAATGCGAACTCACGGGGGATCGCGTGGTGGTGCGGAGCAAGCCGGGGGGCGACATCGTCTGCAATCCGTCTGATCCCGACGCGACTCTGGACGGCCATAAAGGTTCGGGCTACCAGGTGCAGCTCTCAGAAACCTGCAGTCCCGACAACGAAGTTCAATTGATCCTGTCGGCCATACCCGAAACCGCCTGTCAGACCGACTCGGCAGCGCTGAAAGATGTGCTCGACGACCTGCAGAATCAGAACTTGTTGCCATCGCAACTTACGGCGGATACCGCTTATGGTGGAGACGAGAATCACTGCCGTTGCCGCCAGATGGGGATCGATCTGATCTCCCCGACATCGGGAAAGTGTCCCGAGAATCATGTCGCTGACGACGCCCTGACGGCCGCAGATTTCGTGGTCGAAGAGGGCGCGCGAATCGGTGCCTGGGGATTGGCCGAGCCCCACCCCAAATGCATTGCCTGTCCAGCCGGTCTCGAGCCGCATCGATCGTCCTATGATGCCTTCACCGACCAGATCACGATCGTTCAAGATCCGCAGGTCTGTGCCCGCTGTCCCCTGCGTTCGAAGTGTCCGACACGAATTGCAGACGGCTGGTCGAAAGTCACCATCAATCGCAAGCAGGTCCGGCTGATCACCCGCCGACGCCGCGAACAGACCGAAGAGTTCAAATCGAAGTACCGCATGCGGAGCGGAATCGAGTCGACCAACAGTCTCTTAAAACGGGTGACGGGCCTGGGACGACTACGAGTTCGCGGCCAACCGGCCGTGTTCATGAGCGTCTTGCTGAAAGTCGCCGGCTGGAACCTGCTGCGCGCGGCGTCGGTGCGTTCATTGCTCGAAAAACTCGCCAAATCCGGCGCGACTGGGCAGTTTGGGCAGCTTCTTTGCGATTCAGGCAGCCCTGCCAGGCACGCCCCGACAATTTTGGCGGCCTGACGTTCGACTTTGGACCGTCGAGCCTGCAACCGACCCGCGCCGCGAAAACCCACGCGTCGACTTTTGTCGCACGTGTCGATGCTCTGTCAATAAAAATGGGTGTCTTTTTAATTGTCAGCGTGGGGATTTGCTGGTGGGTCTTGGCCGCTTGTTGGCGAATGCTACAATGGCCTTCCGGGAGGTGGTTGCGAATGCTCGCCCCCAATCTTCGCCGCGCGGGAAGCGCGGCTATGCCGAGGGCGCGGCGAAGGCCAGTGCTCGTTCATCGGCGCGCTTTTTAAGATTCTCGAGGATTAGAGAAATATGAAGGTTCTGGTGATCGGGCAGGGTGGCCGCGAACACGCTTTGGTCTGGAAACTTGCGCAGTCGCCATCTGTCTCACATGTGTTTTGTGCGCCAGGCAATGCTGGCACGGCGAGCGATGGCGAAAACGTGGCCATTGACCCGTTGGATTTCGACCGGTTATTGCAGTTCGCCAGGCAAGAGGCAATTGGTTTGACTGTCGTCGGCCCTGAAACGCCACTCGTAGGCGGCTTGGTCGACGCATTCGACGCCGCACACTTGCCTGTGTTCGGCCCTTCGAAACTCGCCGCTGAGCTCGAAGGCAGCAAGGCGTTCGCAAAGGATGTCATGCGGCAGGCTGCCATTCCGACCGCCGAGGCCAAAGTGTTTGTCGATCTTGCGGCGGCCGAAAGTTACATTGCCGACCGCGAACAGGCACGCCTGGTCGTCAAGGCCGACGGCCTGGCCGCGGGCAAAGGGGTCGTGGTTTGCGCTGACAAGGCGCAGGCGCTCGAGGCCGTGCGGCGGATCATGCGACAGCGCGAATTCGGCGACGCGGGCAACCGGTTGGTCATTGAGGAGCGGCTCGACGGCCAGGAGGCGAGCATTCTGGCGCTGACCGATGGCAGCACGATCGTACCGCTTGAGGCATCGCAGGATCACAAGGCGGCGTTCGACGACGATCAGGGGCCAAATACGGGCGGCATGGGGGCCTACAGCCCAACCCCGCTGATCACTCCGCCGCTCATGGATCAAATCATCGGCCAGATCCTCGTGCCGACGGTGCACGCCATGAAGAAACGCGGCCGGCCTTTCAAGGGCATTCTGTACGCGGGGGTGATGATCACGAACCAGGGGCCGAAGGTGCTTGAGTTCAACGTGCGGTTCGGCGACCCTGAAGCACAACCACTGCTCATGCGGCTCCAAGGTGATCTGGCCCAACTGCTGCTGGCCGTCGCTGAAAACAGGCTGGCCGATCAGCCCCCAATTGACTGGACGCCGCGGCCCGCCGTGTGCGTCGTCATGGCGGCGGCGGGCTACCCCGACGCTTACGACAAGGGTTGCCCGATTCGCGGTCTCGACGACGCGGCCCGGGTGCCGGAATTGAAGGTCTTTCACGCGGGCACAGCGCTGCGAAATGGGCAAGTTGTCACAAACGGGGGCCGCGTTTTGGGCGTGACGGCGCTGGGAGACACGCTGGCCGAAGCGAAACTCAGAGCGTACCAGGGCGTGAAGTGCATCCGGTGGGACGGCGCCTGGTGCCGCCACGACATTTCCGACAAGGCTCGCCGGTTTGCCGAGGCCGACCCGGCCTGAGCTGCGAGCACAATCACCAACGGATGATTGGAGTTGGCATGCTTCGTGCGGGAACTGTTGCGTAAACCACAGTTTTCGTGGTGCGCGGCTTTCCGGCCGGTGTGTCAAATTGGATGCGTTGCCGATATCGTCGCTGAAAACTGAAAGCCAATCCGCGGTCTTGGGTAGACCTGGCGTGGCGGCAAGTACTGTCTGGGGGGCTAACCGATGAATACGAGGTTCTCGTCATGACGCCTGCACCGGTCGTATTTCTGATCGATGTCGACAACACGCTGCTTGACAACGATCGCGTGATTGTCGATTTGAAGCGTCACCTTTCGCAAGCGTTCGGCAGCGAGAGCCAGGCCAGGTACTGGGCAATCTTTGAAAGGCTGCGCGACGAATTGGGCTACGCTGATTATCTTGGCGCATTGCAGCGATACCGCGCCGAGAACCCGCACGACGCGCATTTCCTTCAGACGTCGTTCTACCTGCTCGACTATCCGTTCGCGAACCGGCTGTTTCCCGGGTCGATTGATGCGTTGGAACACCTCGGGGCGTGGGGGCCAACCGTCATCCTTTCCGACGGCGACGTCGTCTTTCAGCCCCGCAAGATTGAACGGTCGGGTCTGTTTGAAGCGGTCGCCGGGCGCGTGCTGATTTACATTCACAAGGAGCAGGACCTGGCTGACGTCGAGCGGCGATTTCCGGCCGAACACTACGTGCTCATCGACGACAAGCTCCGCATTCTGACAGCCGTGAAGCACATTTGGGGAACGCGATTGACGACAGTTTTTCCCCGCCAGGGGCATTACGCCCACGACGCGGTCGCGCTCGCCGCGTATCCCGCACCCGACGTCGAAATTGCGCGCATCGGCGATCTGACGACGTTCGACCTGCCCACGCTGATCGCCGCCGGAAAGAACAGCGACCGGCGAACCCCATGACCCAGCAACTGTACGTGATCGACGTGTTTTCTCTGGTATTTCAGGTGTTTCATGCTGTTCCTGAAATGACCAGCCCACGGGGCGAACCAACGAACGCACTCTTCGGGTTCACACGCGACCTGCTGAACATTTTGCGACAAAAACAGCCCTCGCACTGGATTTGTGCGTTCGACTCCAAGGGGCCGGGTGTGCGGGAAGGTTTGTACCCCGCGTACAAAGCGAACCGCAAGGAAATGCCTGAGGAGCTCAAGCCGCAAATACCGCTGATTCGCGAGGTGATCGAGGGGTTTGGAATTCCCCTGATCGAACATGACGGGTGGGAGGCCGACGACGTGATCGCCACAGTCGTCGAACAGGCGACGCACCGTGACATTGATGTCATCATTGTCACGAATGACAAAGACGCAAGACAGTTGCTCGGGCCACGTGTGCGCATTTACCTGGTGCGCAAGGATTCGTATCTTGACGCAGCGGGTTTGCTCGACGACTGGGGCGTGCGGCCCGACCAGGTTGTCGATTTTCAGGCGCTCGTGGGCGACAGTGTCGACAATGTGCCCGGCGTGCCGCTGATCGGCCCCAAAAAGGCGACGGCGCTGTTGCAGCAGTTCGGCACGCTCGACGGGGTTCTGGCCAACGCCGATGCGGCGCCCGGGGCCAAGCTGCGTGAAAACCTCAAACAGTTTGCTGACCAGGCGCGGTTGAGCCGCACGCTTGTCGAACTCAACCGGCAGTTGCCGCTCAACGTTGATTGGCAGGCGGCGCAGGCTGGCCAAATTGACGCCGCGCACTTGCTCGACCTCTGCACGCGGTATGGGTTCCGAAAAATGGCCGACGAGTTTCGCGAAATGCTCGTTGCCAAAACACCCGCGCCAGAACAGCGGCTGACCTGCACCATCGTCGACAACGCTGCGGCCTTTGAGCCGTTTCAAGAGGCCCTGCGCGGGCAGACCACGTTATCGCTGAGCATTGAAACGACGGGGGCCGACCCGATGCGCGCCGACATGGTGGGCTGGGCGTTGAGCTGGCAGGCCGAAACGGGGTGGTACCTACCGGTTCTGGCGCCGCCCGGTCAGGCGGCGCTCGACCCGCAATTTGTCGCAGACGCGTTGCGGCCGCTGCTTGAGCGGCCTGAAATCCGGCTGACGGGTCACGACGTCAAGCAGGTTCTCCTGACGCTGCGGCGGGCGGGCATTAAGCCCGGCGGCGTGGGGTTCGACGCGATGGTGGGCGATTACCTGCTCGACGCCGGCGCCCGCAGTCACGGGCTGATTGAGCTGGCCCGCAAATATCTCGACCGCGAGTTGACGCCGCGCCCCGTCGCGGCCAGCCAAGGGCTGTTTCAGGCCGACCTGCACGAAGTCGATGCGGGGCGTGTGGCACGGCATGCCGTTGAAAAGGCGGCCTGCGCGTGGGAACTGACGGGGCGCATTGAAGCCGCCCTGCGCGAGGCCGACCTGTGGAACCTGTATTGGGATCTCGAGCGCCCGCTGATTGGCATTCTCGCCGAAATGCAGCACCGGGGAATTCGCGTCGACGCCAGGCTGCTCCGCGAACAGAGCCGCGCAGCGGGCGAAAAGCTGCAACTGCTGCAAACCCAGATTTATGCCCTGGCAGGACGTGAATTCAACATCGACTCACCCGCGCAACTGCAAACGGTGCTGTTTGAGGAGTTGAACCTGCCGGTTGTGCGTAAAACGAAAACCGGCTCGAGCACCGATCAGGACGTACTCGAACAACTCGCCGGCTTGCACCCGTTGCCGGCAAAACTGATCGAGCATCGCCGGTTGCGAAAGTTGAAATCGACCTACCTCGACGCGCTGCCCGAACTGGTGCACCCGGCAACAGGCAGAATTCATGCGTCGTTCAACCAGGTCGTCGCGGCAACGGGCCGGCTCAGTTCGAGCGATCCGAACCTGCAAAACATTCCCGTTCGAACTGAAGAGGGCGGCCGCGTGCGTGAGGCATTTCTGCCTGAAAACCCCGAGTGGCGGCTGTTGTGCGCCGATTATTCGCAGGTCGAACTGCGGATCCTGGCGCATTACAGTGGCGACACGGCGCTCTGCGAGGCGTTCGCCCGCGGTGAAGATGTGCACCAGGCGGTAGCCGCCGAGATTTTTGGCGTCGGCCTCGATGCGGTCGACGCGTCGATGCGCACCGCGGCCAAAGCGGTAAACTTCGGCGTGATTTACGGGCAAAGTCCGTTCGGGCTGGCGCAAAGCCTGGGCATCAGCCGCGAGCGGGCCGAGGAGTTCATTGACGCCTACTTTTGCCGGTTTTCCGGCGTCGATCGTTTTTTACGGAAATTACTGGCAGACTGTGAGCACTCAGGTTATGCTAAAACCATACTGGGCCGGCGGCGCGCCATATCGGGAATTCGTTCTCACGGCGGCCCGCAGCGAACTCCCCCCGAACGAACAGCCATCAACACCGTCATTCAAGGCTCGGCGGCCGACTTGATCAAACAGGCGATGATCAACGTCGACAACCGGCTGCGCCGCGAGCATCACCCTGGAAGAATCCTGCTGCAGATCCACGATGAACTCGTGCTGGAAACGCCCGCCGGTCGCCTGGACGACCTGGGGCGGCTGGTGCAGGAAGAAATGGAAAACGCCCTGAAGTTGAACGTGCCGCTCCAAGTCGATCTGGCCGCCGGCATCAACTGGTTGAACGTCGAGCCGATAGAACTGCCCCGGCAGGACAAAGAGTCTGGGGCATAAAAGTCTTCGCAATCCAATAAAGCTTCGTAATCGAAATCGGCACATGTAGAGGTTGCCCGTCTCAAGCAGCAATTGCTCATTATTCGTCTCCCCGGTTTCGTAGGAGAGAAGACAAAATCAAGTTTACCCTTGCGAAATCGGCGCGGCTATTTCATGATGGAGCCATAAGTTAGAATCGTCTGTCTGGATTCATGAGATCGAGTGGCGGCGCAGTCAAGCCGCAAATTTCGATTGACGTTTCGAACGCCCCGGGCGTCGCATCACGATTCGTTCCCAAGACGCACCCACCCACATCAACCCCTTCGTTGCTCTTCCACGTTTTGCACGTTGTTGTTTGTTTTCAGTTCATGATATTGCCCCGCTTGGTTTCCGGTGGTTGAGCACATTGGCCACATTCCGGTCGTCGGGCTGGTCGGAGGGATCGGTTCCGGTAAGAGCTATTTAGCCCGCGGCCTCGAGCAATCGGGAATGATCGCTGTGGTCGATGGCGACTTGGCGGGTCACGAGGTATTGCAGCGACCTGAAGTCAAATCCAGGATTGCCGAACGGTTCGGCATGTCGGTGATTGACCGGTCGGGCGCGGTTGACCGCCGCAAACTGAGTCAAGTTGTGTTTGGCGCCGGTACGGCGGCGACAGCCGCGCGGACCGCGCTCGAATCGATTGTTCACCCCCAAATCAAGGAAATCCTGGCTGAACAAATTGCTGCTGCCCGCGTGCGGCCTGGCCTGCTGGCGGTCGTTCTCGACGCGGCGATCATGCTCGAAACCGGTTGGCGCGACAATTGCGATGTGGTGGTATTCGTCGACGCGCCGCTGGAACAGCGCCAAGCGCGTGTGCGGGCCACCCGCGGGTGGACGGCCGCCGACTTACAATCGCGAGAAGACACCCAGTTGCCGCTGTCGGCCAAGCGCCAGGCGGCCGATTACGTTGTTGAAAACTCGGGTTCGGCCGAAGCAGCGCTGGCCCGGCTGGAACAGATCATTCGAAACCTTTTGCCCTGTGGCGGGTCGGCTCAGCGAGTCGGCCCGCCTGAATCAGACTCACTCCCAAAGCCCTGATTTCACTGCGGTCGTTCGTGATTCCGGCCGCGGCGCGCTTCAGACCCTATTCCGTCGTGCTGACGGCCGATACCGCCCTCGGGGTGGCGGCCGCGAAATCGCCGGTTTCTTTTTCAGTAATGGCCGCAATGCGGTCGCTCGACATTTCCTCCCAAAACGATTGCCGCTATCTCCATGATTCCGAGTTCGTTGATTCAGAAAGCTCGTGCCATGAACAAACCTGGAAAACAGCACACGCCCAAGACCGACGCACCCCAGGATGTCGATACGGCGCTCGCGGAGGTCGAAAACCGCACGAACCACGACGACGACAGTCTGCCCGATGACGAGCACGAGTTTGAAATCGACCACGATGCGGGCGGGCGCATGACGGGGCTGTCGCCCGACGACCGATACGAGGAAATCAAGCGGGGTGAAATTCATATCGCCGAACTCCAGCGAATGACGATGCCGCAGTTGTTGGCGCAAGCCCGCAAAGAGCAACTCAGCGACTATACGGGGCTCAAGAAGCAAGACCTGATCTTCAAAATCCTGAAGGAGCGGACCAAGCTGAACGGGCTGATGTTCGGCGAAGGCACTCTGGAAATCCTGCCTGACGGGTTCGGGTTTCTGCGTAGCCCCGATTATCACTACCTGCCCTGCCCCGATGACATTTACGTTTCGCCCAGCCAGATTCGCCGGTTCGGGTTGCGCACCGGGGCAACCGTGGCCGGGCAGATTCGTCCGCCCAAAGAAAATGAGCGGTATTTCGCGTTGTTGCGGGTCGAGGCGATCAACGGTCAAGACCCCAACCTGCTCACCGAAAAAGTCTCCTTCGATGACCTGACCCCGCTGCACCCCGAGCGCCGGCTGCGGCTGGAGGCGGGCCCCGAACTGCTCAGCACGCGCATTGTCGACCTTGTAGCGCCGATCGGCATGGGGCAACGCGGGCTGATCGTGTCGCCCCCACGTGCTGGCAAAACCATTCTCCTGCAGCAACTGGCCAAGGCGGTGCTCAAAAACCACCCCGACAGCTATGTGATTATGCTGCTCATTGACGAACGGCCTGAAGAAGTCACCGAAATGGAGCGGCACGTCAAAGGTCGCAATTGTGAAGTCATCAGCAGCACATTCGACGAGCCGTCGAGCCGGCATATCCAGGTTTCGGAAATGGTCATCGAAAAAGCCAAGCGGATGGTCGAATACGGCCATCATGTCGTCATTTTCCTCGATTCGATCACCCGGCTGGCCCGCGCCTGGAACACCGAAGTCCCGCATTCGGGCAAAATCCTGTCGGGCGGCGTCGACGCCAACGCCCTGCAGCACCCCAAACGCTTCTTCGGGGCGGCCCGCAACGTCGAAGAAGGCGGCAGCCTGACGATCGTTGCCACGGCTCTGGTCGACACCGGCAGCCGCATGGATGAAGTCATTTTTGAAGAGTTCAAGGGAACCGGCAATACGGAACTGCACCTCGACCGCCGCATGGTCGAAAAGCGGATCTGGCCGGCGATCGACGTCAACAAGTCAGGCACCCGCCGCGAAGAACTGCTCATGGGCGAAGACGAGCTTCGCCGCGTGTGGATCCTTCGCCGCGTGCTGAACGACATGAACCCCGTCGAAGCGATGGACCTGCTCGTCAACCGCATGAAGCGCACGAAGACCAATGAAGAATTCCTGTTGAGCATGAACCTCGGATAGCGCCGTTCCATGACGCAGTACATCGAAGGCCGGCTCCGTGCGGGCGACGAACGCTTCGCCGTCGTTGTGTCCCGGTTTAATGACTTGGTGACGCGGCGGCTGCTTGACGGGGCGTTGGGCGCTTTCCGTCGGCATGGCGTGGACGACGACCATGTGGTCGTCGTCTGGGTACCCGGCTCGTTTGAGATTCCACTCATTGCCGACCGGCTCGCCAGGAGCGGCGCGTATGCCGCAGTCTGCTGCCTCGGGGCGGTCATTGAGGGCCAGACATCGCACCACGAATACATCAACCAGCAGGTTGCCGCGGGAATCATGCGGGCCAGCCAGGACAGCGGCGTACCCGTGGTGTTCGGCGTGCTGACCTGCAGCTCGCTTGAACAGGCGCTCGACCGCGCTGGAGGCAAGGCGGGCAACAAGGGGGCTGAGGCGGCGCTGGCCGCCATCGAAACGGCCGACCTGCTCACGCAGCTTCCCCACTCTGGCAGCGCGGGCGTATAATGACAGGGGCCCCGCACGCTGCGGGTGCGATTTCGAAATTCACAACGCGGCAGCCCCCTGCCACGTGAAGGTATACCCAGGTTATGTCGCGCCGCAGTCGGGCTCGTGAAACGGCCCTGCAAATGTTGTATCAGCAAGACCTCAATCCTGACATGCCGGCGCAAACCGTGCTTGAGCTGATTCAGGAACGGTTGCCCGACGAGTCGTTGGCGCGCTTTGCCTGGCGGCTGTTCGCCGGCGTGATGGAATGCCGGCCCGAACTCGACGCGCGGCTCGAATCGCTGGCTTCAAACTGGTCGCTGAAGCGTATGCCCCCCACCGACCGCAACGTGCTGCGCCTGGGGGCGTTTGAATTGCTGCACACGACCACCCCGCCCCGCGTCGTGGTCGACGAGGCCCTTGAACTGGCCAAGCGGTTCGGCACTGCCCAGTCGTCGCAATTCGTTAACGGCGTGCTCGACCGCCTCATGCCGGCCGATCGCAGCGGTTCGCCCGATGCACCGCCCGACGAACCGGGTGAACCTGCGGAACCGGGCGCAACCGATTGACGCGAATTCTGTTGAGCGCATCATGATTGAGCGCGTCGAAATCCCCGAACGCCCCGTCAGCCGCGATTCAAACGCGGCGACCTACCTGGCACTGTATGGCGTGGGGGCGATCGGCTTGGCGCTGCTTGCCTTTCTGGGAACGCTCACGTTCGGGATTTTATTCTTCGGCGTCGTACTTGTCGTGTTGTTCGTGGGCGGGTTGGCCGCGTTTCATTATGTCGTGTGGGGCTGGTGGTTATCGGGCCTGCGCGACGAAGACGCGGCAGCGGAAGACCCCGCCCCCCCCGTCTGATCCGTTGTCGCCCGGCTGCCGCCGCACTCGGTCAGAGCGCGGCCAGGCCTGGGCCGGGAGACCAGCTCATGCGCGCCATGGCCTTCGCCCGCACCGGCGGAATCGAAGTTCTCGAACCGCTCGATTTGCCCGTTCCACCGATCGCCACCGATGACGTGCTGATTCGCGTGAGCGCCTGCGGGTTGAATCATCTTGATTTGTGGGTCCGCCAGGGACTGCCCCAGTCGCTACGGTTTCCGCACGTTGGCGGGTGCGAGGCGGTGGGGCGCGTCGCTGATATCGGCTCTGGCGTGCACGGGCTGGAAATCGGCCAGGCGGTGCTGGTGGCGCCGGGGCAAGGCTGCGGGCGCTGCGCGGCGTGTGCCCGGGGCGACGACCCGGCGTGCCGCGAATATATCATTCCTGGCGAGCACGCGCCCGGCGGGTTTGCCGAGTTCACACGGGCCCCGGCCCGGCACGTGATTCCCTTGAGTGATGCCTGGTCGCTGGATCAGTGGGCGGCCACGCCCCTCACTTTTTTAACCGCATTCAGCATGGTGCATCGGCACGGTCGCGTTGCGCCGGGCGACGACGTGCTTGTACAAGCCGGAGCCAGCGGGGTGGGGTCGGCGGCGATTCAAATCGCCAAGCTCGCCGGGGCGCGGGTCTTCACCACGGTCAGCACCGACCTCAAAGCCCGCCTGGCACGCGAACTCGGGGCCGACGTCGTGGTAAATTCGCAGCACGAGAACTTTGCCGAAGTGGTCAAGGACCAGACCCAGGGACGCGGCGTCGATCTGGTGATCGAACATGTTGGCCAAGCGGTCTGGAAGGATTCGCTGAAGTGCCTGGCCCACGGCGGGCGGCTTGTGACCTGCGGGGCCACGACCGGCCCGCAAGTAGCGCTCGACCTGCGATTTTTCTTCATACGCGAAATCGAAGTCATCGGCGCGTTTATGGGCCGCAGGGGCGAACTGCTGCAAGTTCTTAAACTGCTCGATCGCAAGCTGCTGCGCCCGGTTGTCGACCGCACATTTCCGCTGGCCGAATTGGCCCGGGCGCAGCAGTACCTCGAAAGCCGCCAGCAACTCGGCAAGGTCGTCGTCGTGGTCGAGTGAACCCGGCCGAATCGGTCGCTGCTTGAGAAAAAACAGAAAAACGCCGCGCCGCGCGGCCGAAGCCCTTGCCAGACAGCACGGGGCTTCGCCAAACTGATGTGATTCCACTTCAATGTCCTTCACGACGCAGCACCATGCCGTTCCTGGAAATCCGCCGCGGTGCGGGACCGACCGAAACCCGAGAACTTGCTAAGACCGCCCCGCTGCTCGTGGGGCGGCACGCGGCGAGTGATATTCGTATCGACGACGAAGCGATTGCCGCCGTGCACTGCCGGTTCAGTTGGAACAAGCTGGGGTTTGAAGTCGTTGCGGCTACGGCCGCCGGTGTCATGTACAACGGGCGTGTCGTGCGCAGCGCGCTGCTTTCGCCGGGCGACACGGTGCGCATCGGCGAGGTCGAACTCGTGCTGTGCGCCGAGGCCCAGGCCGAAGTCGGCCGCGCGTCGCAGCGCAAGCGGCCGCGCTCGCCCGAACCTGACGACGAATACAAGATTGCTGTTTCCCGCGAAAAGCCACTGATTGAAAGCGGCGAGGTCGTGCTGAAGCCCGACTCGAAGGAGAAGTTGTGGGTGCCGCTCGGCCGCCGCGAATCGTCGCCCGCCCCGCAAACGCCGGCCACTTCGACGGCAAATCCGCCGCACAACGACCGCCCACCGCCCCGCGGCGACGTTTCCGAAGAGCTGGAAATTCTGCCCGATGAAGAGCCGATGCGCGAAGCGACGCCTGGCATCGTGCTGAAGCGGCGAGGTTCGTCAGCCCCTGAGGCAGCACCGGCCGCCGGCAGCGCCGGCGCTGCGGCGCCCGCAGCCGCCCGCGCGTGGGGTAAGGGCCGTCCGTTGCGCCCCGGCGACCAGGAGGCGGTTCGCTCGCCGCTCGTGCTGGGGCTGACCGGGGCAGTGCTGTTCCTGCTGCTGGGCTCGGCGACATTGTGGCTGATCATGAGCCGCGAATCGACTCAGCGGCAACTCGACACAGCACTGGCGGCGCAAAGCGCCGGTGCGTATGCGCAGGCGATTGAATTGCTCGAACAGTTTCTCAAAGACCACCCGCGTCACAAGGAAGCCGCGTCGGTAAAAGTTGCCCTGGCGACCGCGCGCGTCGACCAGGCAACGGCCGGCGCTGTTCCCGCGTGGGATCGGGGCCTCGAAGCCTTGAACCGCTTTATCGAGCAGGTGCGCGACACCGACGGCTTTCACGACCCGCAATCGGAGGAGCGGCGGTTCGCCATCAAATCAGCAACGCGAATTGCCCTGGGCGCTGCGAAAACCGCAGGCAGCGCGCATCAGGCCGCGCTGTTGGCCATTTCGGCTGAGGCCGGAAAAGTGCTCGAACATTACAGCCCCGCCGATTTGCCGCCGGCCGCAGCGCTCGATGAAATCGCGGCCGCGGTTCGCGAAGCCGAAGCGTCGATCCTGCGTCAGGATGCGTTCGATCTGGCCGCTAAAGAAATCGACGCCGCCCTTGCCGATCAGAAAACGCTGACGGCGCTCGATTTGCAACGGCAACTTCTGGGGCGATACGCCGACCTCGCCCGGTTTCGTCCGCTGCAAGACCGATTGAAGAAGATTCTCAATCTTGAAAAGCAGCTCACCGTGCGGCAGGAGCAGCCGCGCGACGCCGAAACCGCCGAAAGGCCCTCGCTGGGGCTGCGTTGGTTGTCGCTCGACCGCCGCACGCGCACCCGGTCTGACGAAGCCTCGGTGGGCGAAACAGTGTTTGCCGTCGCCGAAGAGTGCTGTTACGGAGTCGATACGGTGACGGGCGAACCACAATGGCGGCGAGTGATCGGCCCGGCGACGCCGTTCTTTCCGATGGCGGTCTCCGCGCGAATTCCCGGCTTGCTGGTGTACGACGCCCACCAGCGCGAACTGCAGTTCGTCGTGCGCCGCACGGGACAATTGCGGTGGCGGCAAACGGTCGAAGATCGCCCGGGCGGCGCCCCGCTGGTCCACGAGGGGCAGATTTTTCTGGCGACTCAATCGGGCAAGCTGCTGCAAATCGATCTGGAAACGGGCCGGCTTTCAGCTCAACTTGTGTTCACGCAGCCGCTGGCCGGCACGCCCGTGCTGTCGCCCTCGCGCGACCGGTTGTATGTCGCGGGGCGGCAGGACCTGCTGTACGTCCTCACCCGCAGGCCACTGGCGTGCGAGCAGGTGTTGTTTATGGGGCATGCGCCGGGTGGAGTGGCGGCACCCCTGCTGATGCTGCGCGATTACCTGCTGGTGGCTGAAAACGACCGTCTCACAAGTTGCCGCCTGCGCGTGTTTCGCACCGTGCCTGAAGACCAACCCCTGCGCGAAATCGCCGCCGCCCGCGTCGATGGGCAGGTTCATGACGCGCCGGTGCTCCGCGGAAAGGAACTGTTTGTGGCCTCGACGCCCGAACGCGTGTCGGCCCTGACCGTTGCCGAAACCGACGACACACACGTGCTGACTCCAATCGCAACACACCGTGTCAAGGATTCGCCCGGCGGGGCATTGTACCTGGCTGCTGGCCCCGATGATCAACTCTGGCTGGCCGGCGCTGCGCTGCGCCGGTTTCAATTGACCAAGGATAGCTTTCGGCTCGACAAGAAGCAGTTGGCCCTGGGCCTGGCCGCCCAGCCCCTGCAAGCAACGGCTGGCGCGCTGTTCGCCGGCCGGCGACTGCCGTTCAGCCGGGCCGTGCTGTTCATGCGGGCCGATCGCGAACAAATGATCGGGCAGTGGCAAGTGGCGCTCGGGGCGGCTGTTCTCGAATGTACGCGGCCCGCTGCCAAGGATGGCTCCGTGATTTGCGTCAATGCGCTCGGCGACCTGTTTCATGTCGGTCTGCCCCGGCTGGTGGCGGGCGGGTTCGAAGTGCAAACTGCCGCCCAGTTGCCGCTGCTCGACGATTTGCCTGAACCGCTGATCGCTACGGGCCTGGCCGACGGCCGGTTGGCCGTGGCGTGCGGGGGCAATCAGCCGCGCGTGTGGGTCATCGACGACCAATTGCTCGTGCAGCACGAATTCAAGCCCGCGCAGCGGCTCGAAGCCGCCCCCGTGCTGTTCGCGGGCGGGCTGCTGCTGCCGACACCCGGCCGCCTGGTGCACCAGGCGTTTGCCGCGAGCGTCAAGCCCGCCGAAGACTTTCGCGCCCCCATGGAGCAGGCTGCGCCGGTGGCGTGGAAGTCACTGGCGTCGATCGACGACACACAGGCGGTGGCGCTCGATGCTGCGGGGCGCCTGTTTCGAGTAGCGATGCACACCGACCCGGTTGCGCATTTGGCCGAAGTCGCCCGCTGGAAGTCGCCCGCCCCCGTCGATTTGCCGGTGCTGGCGGCCCGCGAACGGATTTTTCTTGCCGATTCGACGAAACGGTTGACCATGCTCGATGCGAGTTCGCTCGAGCCGCTCGCCACCAGCGTGCTCGACCTGCCCGCCACGCAGTCGCCCTGGCTGATCGACAACCATTTGCTGATTGAGCTGGGCGGCGAACGCCTTGCATGCTTCGACGCGGCAGCCAAACTCGAAAAGCTGTGGGACTGCCCCCTGGCCGGCGCGCCAGCCGCCGGTGCGCCGCTGCCTTGGAAGGACCAATTGTTGCTCGTGTTGCAGGACGGCCGGCTGGCGTTGCTCGACAGGCAGTCGGGCAAGCCAGTGCGAACCGCCGACCTGGAACAGACGCTGGCCTGGGGGCCGCGAAAAATCGGCGAGCAGGTCGTCGTCGGCACGCTCGACGGCAGCCTCGTTTCGATCACCACGTGGTTGGACAGCGCCCCATGATCAATGGCCCGCACCTGGTATCGACGGCCGCATTTCGCCTCCCACTGGCCTGGACGTGCCTCGGCGCATGCGTGCTGCTCGCCACCACGTTTTCGGCATTCGCGCAACCGCCAAAGAAGGCCGCGGCGCCACGAGCCGCCGAATCGAAAACCGACGCGGCAGCCAAACCCGACGACGACGAGGGCGACTCGGCCGAATTGCCCAAGCTCGACGAGATGCCTCTGCCGAGTTTCGAGCGGCTGTTGCAGGGCCCGGCCATGGATTGGCTCGTGCTCAAGACGCAGCGTGTCATTGAAGTCGAACCGCTGCACCCGCGGCCGGGCACGCTGGAAGACATTGAGCGGCAGGTCAAGGAAACATTTCGGCTGCCCGCGCAAAACGAGGAGGGCAAGGCCCGCCGCAAAGCCTTGGCCAATTTACCGATCACGCTGCTCGAAGGCGACGCGCGCGAGTTCAAAATTGCCGTGCGCATGATTCGGGAAATTATCTATTTCGAAGACCTGATGTTGCGCAGGATCGATCGCCTGCTTGACGATCGCCGGGCGCGTGAAGCGTACGATCTGCTGATTGCGTTGCATCAGCGGGCACCGCATTGGGCCGGCCTCGCCGAACGCCAGCAGCGGTTGCTGTTTATCGAAGCCGCCGTGCGCCGCGCTCAGAACGACTGGGAGGCGGCCCTGGTCCTGCTTGAAGAATTGCACCACCGCAACCGCGATTACGACGGGCTTCTGAACGAGCTTGGCACCGTCGCTGAGCACCTGATCAACGCTGCGGCGACCGCTGCCGATTACCGCCGGGCACGGCATTTTCTCAAGCGCTTGCGGCAGCTCGAGCCCAAGCATGGCGTCGTCACCCGGTGGAGCCAGCGTTTCGAAGACGACGCCCGCCAATTGCTGGCCAGAGCGGCCGAAACGGCTCGCACCGGCCCGCCCGACCAGGCGCTCGACCTGGCCGAACGGGCGGCGCTGATCTGGCCCGATCTGGCCGACCTGCCAGTCGGGTTTCGCAATGCGGCCACGCGGTACCCGCGGTTGCGTGCCGGCGTGTCGGATGTTCCGCGCGGCCGGCCTTCGCGATTGTTTCCTGCGCCGGCCGACCGCCGGCAGCACCAGTTCACCCAGGTCGATCTGTTTCAGCCAGCGCGTGTCGAGGAGCAAATGGTGCGGTACGAAACGCCGCTGTTCGACGAATGGGAACCGACCGACCTTGGGCACGGCCTGCTGTTTCAGTTGCGCCGCCGCCGCGCCCAGTGGGAATCGCCGCTGGTGGCGACGGCCGGGGTGCTGGCCGACACGATCGCGGCCCGCATTGACCCGCACCACCCCGACTTCGACGAACGCTTCGCCAGTTTCGTCGAGCGGGTGACTGTGCATTCGCCATTCGAACTCAGCGTGCGGTTCGCCGCCGCCCCGCTGCGCCCTGAAGCGCTGTTCGCATTTCCGGCCCGCCCTGCGGTCGATGCGCCTGCCGAACGAGCGGGGTACCCGTTTCAGATTCAGGCGCTTGACGAGCACCACGCCGTGTATCGCCGCGCCTTTCCCGAACCGGCCACGTTCGTCGATCGGCACATCGCTGAGGTCATCGAAACCGTTTATGAGTCTGACGAGCACGCCGTCCAGGGGCTGTTGCGGGGCGAGGTGTCGTTGCTGCCGCATGTCGCCGCGTGGCACGTGCCCCAACTCGCGGCGCACCCCGATTTCATCACGCGCGAATACGCGCTACCGCAAACGCACCTCATCAGGTTCAACCCGCAGCGCGCGGCGCTGGCGAACCGCACGTTGCGCCGCGCCTTGGTCTATGGCCTCGATCGGCGGCGGATTCTGGAAACGGTGTTCTTGCGCGGTCCGGCAGGGCGGCTGGGCCGCCTGACTTCGTCACCCGTGCCGACCACGAGTTACGCCTACAATTCGTTCGTCGAGCCGCACAAATTCGACGCCGGACTGGGGCTGTCGCTGGCAATTGCCGCCAAGAAGGAACTGGGACACGATATTCCCGCGCTGAAGCTGCTGTGCCCGCGCGACCCGCTGATCGAACAGGCCGCGCAGCAGGTGGTTGACTCTTGGCGCAAAATCGGCGTGACCGCCGGGGTGGTTGTGCCGGGCGATTCCGAACGCGGCCCGCTGCACGAAGCCGATTGGGATCTCGCCTGGGGTGTCGTCAGCCTCGCCGAACCCCTGGTTGAAATCTGGCCCTGCCTGACGCCCGACGGCGCCACCGATGTCGAATCGCTGACGAGCGTTCCGGCGTGGCTGCGGCATGAGCTGCTCAGCCTCGATCAAGCGGGCGATCGCCAGTCGGCCGCGGCTATTCTGCACCGGCTGCATAAGGAACTCTGGGCCGAGGTACATCTGATTCCCCTGTGGGAACTCAGCGAGTTTCTCGCGGCGCGCAAAACCGTGCGCGGCATTCCGCAGCGCCCCATGGCGGCATACCAGCACATTGAACGCTGGAAGGTCGATGCCTGGTACTCAAAGGAATGATTGTGGGTTTTGCATCATTCGCCGCCGGCTTTCGCCGCTTCCCGCCGCATCGATTCGGTCGGCTGGTTGTTTGGGCCGCGTGTGCGGCGTGCCTGGCGGCCAACGCGGCCAAAACGCACTCAGCGACTCCCGCCCCCGCGGCCCCCGCGGGTGAATTCGAAATTGCCGTTCCCCTCGAGCTGATGCCCTACCGGGTGCGGGTCGTTGTGTCGTTCAGTGCAGCGGCCCAGTTCTTGCCGGGGCAGCGAGGCGCGTTGCTTGAGGAATTGCGGGCGAACACCGTGCGATGCGCTGGTGCGATGTGGCAGACCGAAGTCGCAGAAGACGAGTCGCCTCTGCCTGATGCGGCCGCGGCGCTCAGGCGTTTGAGCGTCGCCGATGCGCAGGCTCGGTTTTCCAGCGATCGATTCGACAAGGTTTTCTTGCTGGCAATCGAATCGCAGGGGGCCGGTTACCGGTTGCAGGGCCGCGAGTTCGACACGGCCACCAGCCAGTGGAGTCTGCCCCAGGACCGCGTGGTGCAGGAACGGCGCGATATTCCCCCCGGCTGCATGGCGCTGATGCAGGAGTTGTTTCGCCCGACGGCGGGCGTCGAACAAACGCGAGCGGGGGCGGTGGTATTGCACGGGCGGGCCGCGTGGCTGGCCCCACCCGACCCCGATTGGGCCCCGCTGCGCGCGGGCCGGCAACTCGAACCCTACTACCGCCACTTCGACAAAGCAGGCGCGGTCGAGCGGATCCAACGGGTTCCGTGGACCTGGTTCGTGGTCGATCGCCCGGCGCGGGCCGGGGCAGCGTGCACCGTCGTTACCGGGTTGCGGTCGCCGCTGTGGACCCGCCGGCGAATCGAAACTGTGGCCCTCACGGTCCACCCGCAATCGCCGCAAACGCGGCTCGTCCTGCGCGCGCGGCCACCGTCGCCCAAGGTGCTGGCGGGAGTTGAAGTCGACGTGGCGCACGACGCTCGCGAACAGCCGGTGCGGCTGATCAGCGACCGCCAGGGCGCCGTCCGGATCCCGGTGGGTGAAGATCGGCGGCTGGTGTGGCTGTCGGTGCGCAGCGGGCAGGTGCTGCTGGCCCGCCTGCCCCTCGTGCCCGGCGTGCACAGCGACGAATCGGTCGAACTGCCCGACGACGCCCTGCGCCTGGCCGTCGAAGGCGATATTTCACTGCTCCAGGCTGATCTTGTCGATACGGTGGCCCGCCGGGCCGTGATTTCGGCCACGATTCGCGCCCGCGCCAAACTCGGGCAATGGGCCGAAGTCGACGCCTTGTTCAAACAGTTGGCCGACTTGCCCAAAAGTACGGCCTACGCGAGTGCCGTCGATGCCATTCGCCTGCCCGCGGTGCAGGCAGCCAAATCGGCCAAAGACCGCGCCGCCGAAGGCCGCATCCAAAAGCTGTGCGACGAAACCACGGCCCTGATCAAGCAGTACCTCGACGCTGACAAATTGCGGCAACTCAAAGAGGAAATGGACGAACTGCGCAAGATCGACGCCGACACCCGGGCCGATGCCAAGGCGCTCGGTGACGAAGCCACCCCCCCCGACCAGCCCGCCCCACCGAAACCGAAATAGACGCGGGGGCCAACCCGCCTCCGGGCGTGTTGCCTGTCGCCCGCGATATTGTCAGGTGGAATGGGTTTCGACTTGCCCGGCTGAACTGTGAAAAAAAGGCCTCTGGGGATACAATACAGAACGGTATGCGAATCACCCTACATTCTTTTGTCGCGGGCCACGATGGTGTGAGCTTGGCCGTATCCGCGAGCTGCACTGAACGAGCCGAAATTGAGCGGAGCCTTCGGCCAGATCCGCCGACTTACAAGGAATCAGCGTCGAACACGGGAGTGAACCTTGGGTCCGCAGCTTTCGTCTTCCATTACCTACAAAGCGCCGCCACTTGTCGAGGTGGCGATGTCGGTTCAGTTTGATCCTCCCAAGGGTCTGAATCAGGCCCACCTTGGCGCGTTTTGGGTCACGCAAAGGGAAACCCTGCCTAACGTCCGCGCCATGCCGCCCATCGCCATGACGAACGAAGACTTTGGCAGCCAGGGCCAATGGCTGTCGCCGTCGTTGCAATTGGCATTGACGAGTGAACCTGATTGTCGACTCCAGATGACATCGGCCGACGATCAGTGGATGTGTCAGGTTCAACGAAACCGACTCGTCTTCAATTGGAGAAAACGAACCAAAGATTACCCGCGGTTTGGTGTTACATGGGATCGTTTTCGGGATGCTTGGCAAGCATGGCAGGCATTCCTCGGCGATTATAAAATAGTGCCCCCCAAATCACGCCTTTGGGAACTGACATACGTCAACCGAGTCCCGAAATACAACCTTTGGAGCGAGCCGAGCGACTGGCCGAAGATTTTTCCCGGGCTCTGGGGGGGCGGCTTTGCCGCGTCGGAAGGCGCTGAGTTGCGGGGGTTTCAAGGGCAGTGGATCTGGGAATTGACCGATCCCCCCGCACGGCTTTTCGTCGAGTCAAAGCCTGGGCGTTCCGTCGGGGAACCGCACCAGGATGTTCTGCTGCTCAGTTTGACCGCCCGAGGCCCAATTGGCGCTGATTCCGGGACGGCAAAAGATTCTGGTATTGATCCCATTGAATCCGGGATAGGTCGCGGGCATGAGTGGATCGTGCGTACATTTGACGGAATCGCATCGGACCTTGCCAAAAGCGCATGGAGACGACATGCCGATCTCGACTGACAAAATCGCGAGCTGGGAAGAGACAGGCCCGGTTTCTGACGCACCATTCGTGCGGCTGGACAGCATTGATACAGAAGCCCAGCCAAGGGAAAGTCCTGAATGGAACAAATGTCTTGACGCACTACTTCAGACATTATATGCGCCATCGGCAATTGGTGATCCACCGCCGAATCGTTCAGCAATCGAGGCTGCAATTGCCTGGCTGAATTTTCTTAGAAAGCAAGCTCCCTGGGAGCCGCCTACTTGCATTGTCCCTGAACCAGCGGGCGGAGTAATTGTTGAGCGACGAGCAACTCTGCCAGATGGGCGTGAATGGGTCTGGGAATTGACCTTCTACAACACTGCCAACGCCGAACGTACCGACTACGTCGATGGCCGGATCCTGCAAATCGTTCCGATCCCTCAGCGTCCGCAGGCGGCAGGTGCGTGACGTCGTCGACCGCGAATTCAGGTCTATGCAGAGCCCAGCTACATGACAATGCCCGATGTTCATGCAGACGAACTCCTGTATCGTCAAATCGGGCCGCGCGGAAACCCGATCTATTTCGATCCCGCTCGAACGCCTCCGGTGCACCAATCGAGGTTCCTGCCTGCCAACAATGACACCGATGGCCTTTCCTTCATTCGCAGCCGGCTCCGAACGGAGATCTGGTCTGCATTTCGCCTCGAAAACCCTGAGGTGCGGTTTCGACTTGCAATCGTGAACTCGTCAAGAATGCAGCTACTTCCCTCGGACTCGGGCTTTCAGGGGCTGAGCTTTCGTTCTACTGCGGATTCACTTGACGCCAGGTTTGGCGCGCCTTGGGCGCACTGCGTTGTCCCTGAGATTAACAGGGCCAGCTATGACAACGATTTGGAGGCGAAGCGGCGGATCAAAGATTGGGCGATGGGCATGGCTAATCTTGTTTCGAATCGGGATGTCATCGGACCGTTTCAAGAGCCAACAGACGCCGATCGTTACCGGCCGAATGACATGCAAGTCTAAGGTGAACTACAATTGCCGATCGGCAATTGAGCGATCGCGTAGGGAATAACGAATCCGGCCGCTTTTCGGCCGGTGGCGACTACTGCTGACTTTGTTTTTCAGCGCCCCGGCCAACTCACCTCCGGTGCGGTATTCAGCGTGAGGCGTTGCGGCGGCGGCGCTTGAAGTCGTCTTCGACGCGCTGCATGTGCGATTGTTTTTCCGTCCACATCTTTTTAAGCGGGTACGTTTCAGGCACCGGCTCTTGGTCGAGCAGCAGGCAGGCCCGCCAGTTGAGTTGGCCCATCAGCCCCTCTTCGATGGTTTCGTCGTCGTCGGCCAGCGGCGGATAATCGTTCACCATTTTTTCATACTTGGTCATGCCGCTGACGAGCAACTGTTTCGCCTCGGTGAAGTTGCCCTGCAAATAAGCCCGCTCGCCGGTGTACAATTCGCGGTGGGCCTCGACCGTGTTCTGTTCGCCTTCGGCCAGGGCCCGGGTGCGCCAGTAACGGTAATTGGTCATGTCCTGGTATCGCCCGACCCAGAAGCTGATTTTTTTCCGCACATCGGAAATGTCTTTTTCGGCTTTGGTCAGGTCGGCTTCTTCCTCGCGTGAGACTTCGAGGTGCACGAGGCCCGCGTCTGATTCATATTTTTCAGCGCCGTACACGGTCGTCCATTCCTGGAATGCGTCTTCCCACGCTTTGCGGCAGACCTCTTCGAAAATGCCCTCACGCTGCAAGGTCGAGGCGAAGTCGAGCAAGGCCCGTGTGGGGTACGAACGGAACAGAATCTTCGCCATCACGTGCTGTTCCTTGCCACGCGGGTTGTCGAGCCAGTCGTTGGCCTGCTTGAACCACCCGCGGGCCACGAGGTAATTGTCTTTGCCTTCGGGGTTGATTCGCGGGTCGAGGCCGCTGGGGTAATGCTCTTTGTCGGGGTCATCGCGAAAGAAGTGGCGGAATTGCTTCCATTCGTCAGAGCGCCCGATCTTCTTCCCCAGAAAATCGCCCGAATACCAGTACAACTCAGGGTAACGCTCGTTCAGCAGCACGCCGTTTTGCAGGAACTTCGCACCCTCTTTGACCCAGTAGTACCGGTCGTCGACCCGGTCCCACTCGGCAGAAACGTTAAACGCCAGGTTCCAGCCCTGGTGCACCCAGACCTTTGTGAAATGCGGCTCCAGCAAAATGATGGATTCGGTCGTCGAGCGCAGCTTGCCCCAGTTCTTCGTCTTTTGCTGTTCGTCCCAGTCCATCCACAACAGGCACGCCGCCAGGCCCCGCTGCCCGAGCAGCACGAGGTTCATCGTGGCACTGGCCGGGTCGACCTTGCCCAGTGAACTTTCGCCCAGGTCGTTCGCCGCCCGCAACCGCACCAGCAGCCCACCGGCGCTGCCCGAGGCGTTGCCTGAGCCGGCGGGGGCGGCGGGCATGCCCAGAAAGATCACGGGAATGATCAACAGAATGATTCCGCCCACGTAAATCGCCTTGCGTTGCAGCGAGGTCAGCGTGTTCATTTCGACTCCAGTTCGCGCAGTTTCAGGCACACATGCCCGAGCAGGATCCAGGGCAGGGCGTAG
The DNA here is from genome assembly GCA_021781115.1 of Planctomycetota bacterium. Classification (GTDB taxonomy): domain Bacteria; phylum Planctomycetota; class Planctomycetia; order Planctomycetales; family Planctomycetaceae; genus JAJXXL01. The sequence continues at coordinate 2,106 of JAJXXL010000507.1, read as the reverse complement.
CCGACGGTAATCGCCAGGCTCGGCAAAATCGCCGCCGACCAGGGCACGTCGTACCCTTTGGCCACATATTCCGCCATATCGTAATACTTGAACTCAGGAAACAGGAACTTGATCGCCCACAACAGGTTCAATTCGGCCGAGTCGATCGCCTGCGTGATTTTGACGCCTGCCGACGGGTCGAGCTGCACTGAGGGGTTGATATGCGCGGGAATCTTGTACAGCGATTCGAGCGCGCCGACGCCCTGGATTTCGCCCGCCGTCATTGACTCGAGAAACGGCCGCGCCATCCGCCCCACGATGAGCACGAACACGGCCAGAATCGTGGCAATCGGCCCCTTCAGAAAGCTGCTGGCCACGACCCCCAGCACGATGACCAGGAACAGCATCAGGCCGATGCCCAGAACGCCCTTGAAATAGGTTTCGGCAAACGTCCGGTCGGGCAGGCGAATGAACAGGTCGGGGCGGGCCACGCCCAGAAACTGCTGGCCCGACAGGCACCGCACCTCAATCTTCAGGTTGCCGTCCTGAATCAGGTCGGTAAACAGGTTCACCGGCTTGCCTGCCTCGTCGGTCAGTTCGGGAGCGATCGTATGCAGGTTTTCGCGAAACTCCTGCACTTCAAACGCCGGCACGGGGGCCCGGATCTTGCGGGCTTCGTTCACAAACACGAACTGGCACAAGATGCCGCGCTCAATGTTGCCCTTGTAGGTGCGGAACACCTGAAAGTTGGATTCGAGCCTGAGCGCACCGCCCCCGGCCGTTTGCAGCCGAGCCGGGTCAATGTTTTGAAAATCCCACATCGCGCGGGCCTTGGTGTTTCCCTCAATGTAACTGCGAAACATCCAGATGTCGCCCGTATTCACGCCCTCTTTGGCCGGGCTTCCTTCGCGGTCAAGAAAGGTCAGCGCACCGTACACCGGCACCCGCGCCACCAGCCGCGACCGCTGCTGCGCCGGCAACTGCCGCAAAATCCAGAAGTACCCCACGACCCCCATGACCAGCAGCACGAGGCCACCCACGGCGGCGTAACCCAGGATCCGCCCCAGCACCACTTCATTCTTGCGCACCGGCTTGGTCACTACGGTGTGCAGCGAGCGGGCCTTGATGTCTTCGGGAAGGCCCCAGCACGCCAAAAGCAGCATGACCACCAGCGTCAGCCAACTGATCGTGCGAAGCACAAAGCTCACGTACACGTTGACATGAAACGTCGAATCGTTGGGCAGCCCCCGCATGAACCAGCCCGCAAATAGAAACAGCACCGCGAACACCACGAACACAAACAGCGATTTGCGGCGGATCGACTCGCGGATCGTCAGCAGCGCCAGCGCCCCCAGCCGCCGCGGCGAGGTGCCGAACCAATCGCCGGCACACGATCGGATCTCGGCCAGAACCCGCAACGGCCCCGTCGCGCCGACCGTCAAAATCGACGTGATGGTCAGGGTGACCAGCGTAATCGCTGAAACGATCAGCAACCCCAGGCACCACAATGTCGTCGCGCCAACCAAGTCGTAGGGAACCGGGTCAAAATCCATGCTGCACCAGCGTTGTCATCGCACGTCGAAAAGCTGAAAAGGCTGAACGCCCGCGGCCAAATCACGCCGCAGGACCGTTGCACCACGAAAACGGGCCGGCAACCACTAGGCCTTGGCGGGCGCCTTGGCCGCCGGGGCTTCGGGCACATACCGCTGGCCGGGCCGGGCCGCCGCATCACGCACGGTTTTGACGAACAGGTCTTCGAGGGTCGTGTTCGGGTGCCCGACTTCCAGCACCTGGGCCCCGTGGCGGGCCAGAACGGCTTCGATTTCGGAAATCGCCGCCGCCGACAGTGAGCTGGCCTTGATTTGCGTCACGCCCTGATCGGCCAGCAGATCCTCGACTTTGCCCAGCACCTTGAGTTCGCCCCCGTCGAGAATCGCGATTCGGTCGCATACGTCCTGCACGTCGCCCAGCAGGTGGCTGCACATAACCACCGTTTTGCCCTCTTCCCTGAGCTTTTCAATCATGTCCTTCATATCGCGCGAGCCGATCGGGTCGAGACCGCTGGTCGGTTCGTCGAGCAGAATCAGCTCGGGGTCGTTGATCAGCGCCTGCGCCAGGCCGATTCGG